>JBKCUU010000012.1:0-3145 GCA_046318155.1 Bdellovibrio sp.
GCCCGCCGGCCTAGTCCAAAAAAACATCTCCAAAATCATAAAGCCAAAGTGCTGCAAAGAAATGAGCAAAATCAAGATTTGAATCCAAAGGTTCATGTCTTCATGGTGCGAGTCTAGCGGCTGAGAATCAAGGGCAATTCCGACTCCGAGGGATCCGGTATGTTAAGCGGTATCGGGAGAAGGTTCACGAAAGTCGAGGGCGGGGCTTGAAAGAAAGGTCCCACGCTAAAATAAATAAAGTAAGTTTGTTTTTGATCCGACAAGCTGGGGCGAGCACGAATGAAAGCAAACTTTGGGAGGCTTCTCTTGTCAAAAACAAACCTATTTCTCGTACCAGATACCTTAAGTGAACTCACTCTTTCAACCAAGCTAGATCTGGCACCTCTTCAAAAGGTTGTCAGAGAAAAGATCATTCCCCACACGATGAGCAATGACAAGCAAGCCTTTTTTAATTGGGACCTCTATAAAGAACTACATGGGATGGGTGTTTTGACCTCGATTATCCCAAAAGATTTTGGCGGGCAGCAGTTGCCCGTTGCTGATTTAATTTGGATAGCAAGAGAGCTCTCCTACGGCTCGTCGGGTTGCAACGCGACCTTTATCGGAAATCTGCTCGGTCTTTCGAGCGTCGTTCATTATGCGGCCCCCGAGTTGCGGGATCGAATTTGTGCGGACTATATGAAGCATTTTAGTGTTTGGAGCTTCGCTATGACAGAGGCGGGTGCAGGCTCTGATCTTATGACCATCGCCACGAATGTTCGCGAGACCGACAGTGGATTTATTCTGAATGGCGAAAAAAACTATATAACCAACGGGACAGTTTCTTCCCAGATGTGCGTTTTTGCGCGTCACTTCGGGAAAAAGGGTGAGGACCTGGGAATTAGTTGCTTTTTTGTACCCGGCTCGGCTCCTGGGGTCACGCGGGGACAGGCTTTAGACAAAATTGGTTGGCGTGAATCTAACACGGGCGCGATTTTGTTTAAAAACGTCGAACTCGAGGCCGGGTTTCTGTTAGGAAAAGCGGGCGAAGGATTAGGAATTCTGACTCATTGCTTGAATCGAAGTAAGACGCTTTTGGCGGCGTCGAGTGTTGGAATTGCTTACCGTTCTTTAGACCTCGCGCAAGAACGATTGATCGGCACTCGGCGCTACGGCAAGCCTTTGCTCGAGCAGGCGGCGATCAGACACCAATTGGCGCGGCTGCATACGCAGACAGAAGCGGCCTGGCTCATGACATGCCGGGCAGCTGGTGCATGGGACGCGGGTTTTCCTGCCGTTAAAGAATCCAGTATGGCCAAACTCTTTGCCGGTGGCGTTGGAGTTGATGTTGCTCGGACCGTGATGGAGTTGTTTGGTGCTCGTGGGTTTTTAAGTGAAACTGAAATTTCAAAAATTTACCGAGATGCAAAAGCCGTAGAAATTGTCGAGGGACCCAGTCTTGTGCAAGAGCTGTTGATTGCTAAACACGTTCTTGGAAAGGCCTCACGGCGTGCAGAGAAAAAAGATGCCTACACATTTTTGAACACGAAGGCGGCGTAAAGCAATGAGCGAGCTTCCTTTCGATTCTCTCTCAGAGTACGGGCTCCAGATTCTTTCACCTCAAGAACAGGGGCCGCGCCAGCACTTGGTGAAATCGTCCTATCTTCTTTGGCACGACGTTTGGTCGGCAACTCTAGCCCAGCTCGATGGGACCCCCAGCCTTTATTCAGATGATTTTTCTCGCCAAGATGAGATCGTCGTTCTGACCTCTGCCGAAAAACCGATCGGCCTCGTGATGCACCGGTATTGCAATAGCACCTGTCCTTCTGTCTTAGACGACAGTTATTTTCGTTGCTGGCCCGCTCAGGCAAAGCAGCAAATCACCCATGAGGGTCCGCGTCTGGTGATTGGAAGCAATATCACGCTTCATCCCGACTTTCGAAAATCGGTGTTGCAAACACTTCCGCTCAAACGGCTCTTGGCGTTTGCTTCGCTTGCGCACCTCTCAAGGCAATCAGGGCTGATCGACGCGATTACGGGAACCATGCGGGTCGACAAAGGCATGCATGATCTTTTTTATTCGGCGGGCGCGGTGTGCTTAGAGAAAAACATTCTTTTTCACAACGTGTCAGTCGATCTGGTTGGATTTTTTCCCAAGACCCGACCCCTCAATATTCCAAAATTAGAGGACCAACTCATTCAACAACTCCATGAAAATGGAAAGAGGAGATTTCAAGATGACGGCAAAAGTGCCAACTCAAAAAAACGCCCCCATCAAAGAGCAGCTTAATCAGCATTTAGCCACCCTGGTGCCGGCGCTCGAAAAATTTCCGTGGCAGAGTCGCGAGCATTACGCTTGGTTTTTGGCTCAAACCTATTATTACGTTCGGCATTCAACACGTTTGCTGGCGCTGGCCTCGTCGCGTTTTGACTTTGGTCAGAATGAGCAGCATTACGGGTTTGCGGCGCACATCGCGGACGAAACTCGGCACGAGGTGCTCGCAATCAATGACTTGAAAAATTTGGGATTTTCAATTGAGAATTATCCTGAGCTTCCCGAGACGCGCTCGTGGTACCATTCACAGTACTTCTACGTTCAAAACGTAGACCCAGCCGGATTGCTTGGTGCCGTGCTTGCGCTCGAAGGTCTTTCGGTTTTTAAGGGACCTTGGTTGCACGAGAAGGTGACTCAGTCTCATGGCAAGCAAGTGGCAAGTTTTCTCAAAGTACATGCCACCGAGGATCTCCACCATATTGAAGGGGCTTGTACGGGATTCGACATCTTGAAGCCAGAGCAGAAGCCAATTGCCCTCCAAAGCATGGAGCAATCAGTTTGGGAGTACCAGGCGATGCTTGAGGGGATATGTTCTCGGATTGCGAGCGCTCAAATTCCGCTCAATCCTATGCTGAATCCAACGCCCAAAGCGAGTTAATCGCCTTTGAGTTTTGGTGATTTTTTTTTAAACCCTGGGGGTTATGCCACAAGGGCCTTGAATAAAAAGGGGGGGTGGGTTAGGATTCCGAGATGGAAAACATGACCCTCCTCAAGGATTTGACCGAAACTCTGCCCCAAGATTTGATCCGCATTTGGAAGGATCAAATCTTGCAAAATAGCGGCGCGAATTCGGGTTTTGTGTCGATGCAGAATCAGGACCGGTTCATAAAA
>JBKCUU010000013.1:0-14433 GCA_046318155.1 Bdellovibrio sp.
TATCGACCCTGTAAAAGTCGTTCGTTGTGCTCTTGAGAACGCGGCTTCGGTTGCGTCCTTGATGCTCACAACTGAAACCATGATCGCTGAAGCTCCTAAAAAGGATAACGGCGTCGGTGGTGGTAACCCTGGCGGCGGCCACGGTGGCATGGGCGGCATGGGTGGAATGGGCGACATGATGTAGGTCTGTGGTCCCAGTTGTGGGACCTAAGTTGTCGAGAATTTGACGCCTCAGTCGAAATTCATAGATTGAATTGATAAGTACCCCGGCGAGAGCTGGGGTACTTTTTTTTGGGGTGCAGATTTTTAAAGAGTAAAAACTATTTGTGAAGGCAGGGGAGTATGGGGTCAAGGGCCCAGCGGACGACGGCTTCGGCATTGACGATCCGAGCATGCTGAAACTTGCCAGCTAAAGCGGGCAGGTGGTGAACCGTCGCCTCGAGCCCGGGGTTCGCAGATCTCATGAGGCCTGCGATTCCCGACACAATGGGTGCGGCGCTCTGGATCAAGCCCATGTGTTCGTGGAAGAGGGCGTCAAGACGAAAACTTGGGGACAAAAGAAATCCGAATTTTTTACGGAACAGCAGCTGTCGGGCACACGAAGACATCACCGACAAAATGATCTTTGTAGGTCTCGCGAAACCAAGTCTGTGTGGCAATCGCATCAAACTCGAGCGAGTCATCGCCCTGAGAAAAATCGGCGTTTTGGTAGCGGTGCTGAAGGTAATGCACCAATTCGTGTGCGAGCGAATCAAAAACCGAGCGTTCATGCGAGTCATAATACGCGCGAGTAGCCATGATAAAAATTTCGTTCCGTAAAGAATTGTACATATTGAGAAAAGCGTCGGGCCTAAAGCCCCAAAAGCTTTCGGCCGAATCTTGGTAATCCTGCAAGGTGTAGGGACCTTCGGGTTTAACCTCAGGAAGCGGAACGGTCTCGAGCAGCGTGATGTTTTTATGACCAGCCACAATTTGCAAAATGCAGTCACGGGCCTCGATGATCGGGGATGCTGGAAAAAGCGGGGACGCGGGAACCTGTGCCCAGAGCTGTGAACCGGTGAGTGCGATGATCATGAGAGTCAAAATACGAGCCACAATGTCCCCCTTTTCTTACGGCTTTTCGATGCCCAAAAGTGTTTAAGAACTAACAAGAGGTCGCGCCAGAATCACTAGAATAAAAAGACGACGCCGCCCGCAAGGGTCGTCATCGCGTGGGCCGCCGAAGAGGCCGAATCAAAGCGGGTGCCGCCGCCGGAGAAGTTGGTGTTGTACTGGCGAAAACTGAGTTCGCCTTTTAGGGCCAAACGCGCCGTTGTCTGCCATTCGCTAAAGATCGAGAATGTCGAGATTCGGCTGGAACTGGAGTTGCCCGAGCTGGTCGGTGACTCGCTCAAGGAGGGACTCCAATAATACATGAACTTTCCGCCGACTGAGATCGGGAGCTGAACCTCTTCGCCCAACGGAATGCTGCCCGCAAGACCCAAGGCCATGCCCCCGTACTTCATTGACGTGAAAGCAGTCGGGGTTGAGTCTTCAATTTTTGAATCCATCTGTGAAAGCCCAAACATGAATTGCAGCTTGGGTCCCCAAAACTCTTCGGAGACCAAAACATTGTAGCCGCCAACCAGTTCGGCCTCGAGTGTTTGAAGCTCAAGACTGCTGGGGCTAGAGCCCGTCAGCTGATTATCTACTTTTGCAACATACTGGTGCAGCTCAAGGCCCAAGAACCAATTGGCCGAAAGCCACATCTCGCCCTCAACATGAAAAGACGGGACCAAGCTGCTGCGCGAAGAAACGGAGCCGTTCGTCGTCAAATTATTGCTGAGTGAGTAGCTTCCCATTCCCAAAAGCAGGGCGACCTTACCAAAACTGGGGGGACTCATTGGGCTCCACTCTTTTGGATTATCTCCAAAGGCGAGGCCAGAGTCGGCACGGCTGTTCAAGTCACCAATCAAGGTTCCATCTTTTAATTGAGGGACGCCCGGGTATTTAACAACTTCATTGAACGTAATCTTAGCGCCGGGTTGTAACTGTCCCTCAGTGCGCTCTGAAAGGATTGAGCCAAAGCTGAGCTTCTCGTCAACTTTGGTAACTCGGATTTTTCCCATGATTTCTTTTTCGGTGCTAACCAAAAAATTAAATCGTGGATGGCGTCCCATTTTAGTGACCTGGATGGATTCGACGTCTTGACCTTCTCGCAGTCCGCTGGATTTACCTAAGTTCATTGTGACCTGCTGGCCACGGCGGCTCAAGATCAGGCCTCGGTAGGGAATTTTCGCCTTCGTTTGCCGGTACAATTTTTGGAGCTCTTGCTTGATATCACTGACGTCGTAAGATTGAATCTCGCCGCGAGATTCAATCAAGAGTGGATAACCTTGATCGCCAGAAAATAGAGCGAGGCGGATCGAGATTCCTGACGGCCCGCGGGCAATTCGCCCAGCCCAGAACGCATCCACCTTGGAGTCTTTTATGAACTGTACCGCAAGGCTGCGCTTTTCTTCGAATTCTTCGGGTGCAACTTTTTTTGTTTCGATCGGAGCAACAAACTCAAACTCGGGGTCTGCATTCATCAGCGCTTGCAGCTCGGTTTGAAGAGGCCGCGAATAAATTCCATCCAAGTTATCGACGAGTGGGTAGAGCGTCCATTTTGTGATCGAGAGTTCTTTATCGACCGCGCTGACATAGGTCGAGGACTGACTCCAGGCAAAAGGGGCGAAAAAGACAAAGAGGCCGATCAAGATGATTTGATTCACTTTTATCAGCCTAAAGTTGTTGTCAAAAGAGGTCAATTCCACTTCAAAAAACTTGGCCCTGGGGACGGTAGTCGGGTTTTAAGATTCTGATCTTGGGAAACCCCCAGGCTCAAGATATTCTAAATCCATGACTGATAAAATTCTGATTTGCGACGATGCTGGCTTTGTGCGCGAAATCTTGCGTCAGGCTCTTTTAGAGCTCGGCTACAACGTCGTTGGCGAAGCTTGTGACGGCAATGAAGCCGTTGTCGAGTGTCTTCGCCTGAAGCCCGACATTGTGTTCTTGGATCTTGTCTTACCGCTTAAAAACGGCGCCGAGGCAGCCAAAGACATCTTGGCCCAACTGCCCGGTACCATCGTGATTGCGATGTCCACGGCGCAAGAAGACTTTCTGCAAGAGCGTGCAAGACAAGCCGGCTGTTCGGACTGGCTCGCGAAGCCATTTTCTAAGTCGCAGTTAAAAGAAATGCTCTCACGATTTTCAAACCGCACACTTGAGGTTCAAAATGGATGAGTTGAAATTTGTTTTGAAGGGTTTTGTGATTGCCATACTCGTGACCTTGGGACTGCAAATTAAAGTGGGATCTGAAACTCTTGAAATGAAGTCAGATCGTTTGTTGCACGAGTCTTCAATTGGACAGTTTTTGAATCATACGGCAAGCGGAGCCGCGTTGGCGCTTAAGCAGGGAAGTCACGCGGTCTCTAAGATGATGGCCGAGGTTTTGGGTTCTTCAAAAGAAGTGAAGAACGACCAGAAATGGAAAGCCCAGACAAAGCTCAGAGCTCTTCCCCCACAGGAGGAAGAGACCGCTTCTGAGGATTATCTCTGAGTTCGTACTTTTTGAGCAGGCGCGGGACGTACGGAAGTTCCTGAGACAGGCTTTTCGTTTGTTTTTGCAAATAAGCCCGCACCGCTACGCTTGAAGCAGTCTTTTTCTTCTTTTGCCTGAGCCACCGTTGTCGCCGATAGAATGAAAGCCAATAAGATCAATTTTTTCATATAATCCTCGCTTCTAGAGAAACACTCTAGTCTCTTCTAATGCGAAGCTTATGCCAGTGGCTCCCAGTGCCGTCGTCCATGGGCTGACTCAATAGTAGACGCCGTGAGGGCTCAGACCAAAGACCTTGCTTCTTGGCTGTCGAAGTCTTGAACGCTTGTCGAGCCTCTCGGGTCAAAAAAAAGAGCTCCCGGGAGGAGCTCTTGAGAAAAACGTCTCAATTTAAGACAACTGCCTTTGTTGGTTACGGTCCTTGTTCGAAACCACCGGCGCGCCCTGTTCCTGAGGGAGCTGCGGGTGCAGAGCCAGGGGCAAGTCTGTTGCTATCCTCGAAAATGCCCACTGGAGAACGGCGGCATTCCAAACACTCGGGCTCTTTGCCAGGCTTTTCTTTGATGATCTGCGCGTACTGGGGGTTCGATTTGGGAGTCGCGTAGTTATCGATATACTGACCATCAAAGTTATCCAAGTTGGGATCACGGTCGTTGTAGGTCGCCTGTGCTTGTGCGCCAATAACTCCAAGCGTAATTCCGAGCACTGTCATCATGAGCAAAGTCAATTTCTTCCAAGTCATTGTAGACTCCCTAATTATAAACTTCGGCCGTAGCCGGTGAGAGAATGTCGAGCAGATTGTTAAAAGTACTGGCGACCTGCATGGCGACGGTGGGTCCTTCATTACTCGAGACTTTGTCGATTTCGCCACTGGATTTGTAGGCCACTTTGATCGTGCCCAATCCCGGCCGGTGAACGATTGAAGGCTTGCCGAAGCGGTCTTCGTATTCGATCCGTACGACCTTTTTGGCGTGATCGGTAATCGAAGCGATTCGACCACGGTTATCATAAGTCATCTGCACTTTTTGCCCATCGGTATTTGCTGCAAAAGTTAGATTGCCTTTCTTATCGTAGCGAAACTCGGTCTTTTTCGTCTGCGCGACCTTGCCCTTGTCATTCATGAAGGCGACAACCACGCTGGCAACTTTGCGAGAGCCTTTATCGTACTCGTAAACAAAGTTTGCAAGAGAGGTCGACTTTTTCTTCACCTGCCCGTTGGGAAAATATTCAAAGCCCGCCATGTCGTTATTTCGACGAATCGAGAGTGGTTTGCCAAAAACTTCGTGGTAGGTGATATCCGTGATATTGCCATTGATTGTCGAAGCCACACGTTGCAAGTAAACTTGGCCATCTTTACGAGTTTTAAACCAGAACTCGTGCTTACTTTCATTCACAACTTCTTTGCCACAGGTCTTTTTGACATTGGCCCAGTAGTGCATCTTGGGCTGGCTGTCCGAAAACTCGTACTTGTACGCCTCGACGCATTTTTGCCGGTCTGTAAAAGTCGTAACCCAGTCATTTTTCTTATCGTAAGTCAGAGCCAAAAAGGTGTTGTCGGGATATCCAGCCTTGGTCAAGTTGTGCAACTCATCGTATTCGTAAGTGTACGTGTTGCCCCAACCATTTTTGACCGAAGCCAAGTCATCAAGATTAGCGTACTTGTAATCAGCGTTGATTCCATTGGGTCCAACGATCGATTTGACTTTTTTGTTAGTGTAAAACTTAAAATTGAGACGGCGGCCATTGTTGTCGACAATTTCACGAATGACATCTTTTTCGTAATCAAACTTTAAGAAATTTCCGTTTTTGTCATAGAGATGAGTCAGCCGACCTTCGTTCGAAAAGCGCATTGAGCTTGAATCAGTCAGGTTGCGAGTATAGTAGCCTTTGGCGAAGATGATGTTCTCGACTTCGCGGCCATTGGCGAAAAACTGCGTTCCGTCTTTAACCGGAATCGCCACTTTGTATTCAGACGCATACTGCGCTCGCATGTCGTGATCTGACACCATTTGCTCGCTCAGTGCCTTGAGTTGACGGTCTTCGAATTTCTTTGAATCCTTCATTCGAGCCGTGATTTGACCAATTGTTCGATCAATCTCCTTGCGACCAAATTCGCGGGGATAGTAAAACGTCTCTTGGCCTGCGCCGCACTCGACGAGCTTGAGGTTTCCCTCAGCTGTTTTTTCGATTTTGGTTTCAAAATCTGAACACCAGCCGAAGCCAAAAATTCCGTTCAACAATGAACGGCTATTGTAGGTGCGAGAGATTTTGAGTTCGTATCCGGTTCCGGGCACTTCAATGTCAACCCAGGTATTTGAATAGTTGGCATTTTTCATGTCGACGATGGCGTGCGCCGACGTCGATGCAAGAAGCCCACCCATGAGCAGGGCGGAGAGAGCGAGAGTTTTCATCCATGAACCTCGTTTGGTGTCTAGCGGGGGCCCCGAGGGGCGATCCTTTTATACTTTAATACTAACAATCTTTCGGACAGTTAATCCACCGGCAATTACGAGGCTGAACATAATGACTAAAAGAAATACGCCCAAGGTCGTGGTAAACATGGGACCGATATAACCAGGATCAACAAGCCAGAGCAGGACGATGATTCCGATGGGGACCATCGAAATAATCATGCCCTGCATGATTCCTTGTGCGGTCATGGCTTCGATCTTGCGCTCGACCTTTTGACGTTCGCGGATCACGGTGACGATGGTCGAGAAAGTTTCGGCCATGTTACCACCGGTCTCTTTTAAAATATTAATAGCGGTGACAAACATTTGCACGTCAGCCTTCGGAATTCGCTCGCCCAAATCAAGCAGAGCTTCTTCAACGCTGCGACCGAGGCGAATCTGCGACAAAACGAGGTTAAACTCTTGCGAGATAGGATTTGGCAAACTTTCAACGATGCGCTCCATCGACTGGGTCACGGACAGTCCTGCTTTTACTCCATTCGCCATGATGGTGAGGCCATCGACCATTTGCGCAACAAATTTGTCGCAGCGGTTTTGCCATTGCTTACGAACGTAAACCAGAGGCATCGACCACATCACCGCCGTAATGACGAGCGCGACAGGCACGCCAACGAAAATGTGAGGCCACAGCAGGAGAAAGAAAATCAGGCCCAGGCCAAAGCTCGCCAGAAGCATCATGTAGGTCAGCTTTTTTTGGTCGACCTCAACGAACATGAGATCAAGAAGCCGGGCAACCTCTTCTCGGCTGCCAAGAGACTTTTTGGCAAGCGCATCAAACACACGAGGAAAAACAAAATAAAAAATAACCGTTACGCAAATTGCAAAAAGAGGGATCGCAAGCCAGGGGCTTGAAAAAATCGATTGCAGAGTATTCACGTCGAGCCTCCCGTTCCTGTCTTTTTCATCTGAGGCATGGCTTGCGGCATCGTCGGCGACTTCATGTTCGGAGCCGCTTTGGGAGCAATTTTGGGAGGTTCGTTCGAGAAAATCTCTCGTGGAATAATCACGCCTTTTTGCTCAAGCTTTTCAATAAAAGTCGGAATCAAACCCATCGCTTGAAACTGCCCGATGATTTTTCGGTTTTTATCAAACCCTGTTTCTTTAAAACGAAAGATCTCTTGCAAGGTGACCGTATCACCCTGCATACCGCACACTTCGGTGACGCTGATAATTTTACGACTGCCGTCCGACAAACGCGAAATTTGAATGATCAGATTGACCGCGCTGGCAATTTGCTCTCGAATCGCCCGAAGCGGAAGATCCATTCCTGACATTAAACACAGAGTTTCAAGACGTGCGATACACTCACGAGGTGAGTTGGCGTGCGTCGTGGTCATCGAACCATCGTGACCAGTATTCATGGCTTGCAACATATCAAGAGCGGCACCGTCACGGGTTTCTCCCACGACGATTCGGTCGGGCCGCATCCGCAAGGCATTTTTGATCAAATCCCGGATGGTCACAGCGCCGGTGCCCTCCATATTTGCGGGACGTGTTTCAAGCCTCACGACGTGGGGCTGCTGCATTTGTAACTCGGCCGCATCCTCGACGGTGACAACGCGAACATTGGACGGAATAAATCCTGACATCATGTTTAAGAGACTGGTTTTACCTGAACCAGTACCACCCGAGATCACGATATTGAGCGAGTTCTCAACGCACAGTTTGAGGAAATCAACCATCGGTTTGGTGACAGATCCGTATTCAATATAGCGCTCGGCGGTGATCCCGCCTTTTTTAAATTTACGAATAGTCACCGCGGGCCCATCGATCGAGAGGGGCTCGATAATGGCATTCACCCGACTTCCATCTTTAAGACGAGCATCGACGTAAGGCGTTTTTTCATCGATACGTCGCCCGAGTGGAGTGACGATCCGTTCGATCACGTTACGAAGGTGCATGTTAGAGGTAAAAGTCGTCGTGCTGAGAGTGATCTTTCCGGCCCGCTCGATAAAGATTTTTTTGTAACCATTGACCATAATCTCGGTCACGGCAGGATCAGCCAGAAGATCTTCTAAGGGTCCAAGTCCCAAGGCTTCTTCGAGAACCTCTTTAATCAGACGCGAGCGCTCATCGCGCTGAGTGCCCGAAGCTTGACGGTCAATGATTGTCGTAATGGTGGCAACGGTCTTTTGTCGAAGCGCTTCTTCTTTTGCGCGGTCGCCGTTGGTATCCGCGACGCCTTTTTTCAGGTCCATCACTTTGATGAGTTCGTGGTGAATTCGCATTTTCAGCAAGTCCCGGGGATCAATTTCTTCATCTCCACCGCTCACGAGGTTTGCGGCTGCCTGCGCGGCTGTGGTGGGCGCTTTTTGAGCTGTGTCACCTTTGGCGGCAATCGCAGCCGCCTGAGGCTTTTGCAAGGCCTTGAGTTTTTGCAGAGGTCCACCTGTTAATTTACGAACCAAGTCATGATAAGCAATAGCCACTGGAGTCTTGTTCGCGCCAATCACAAAAGGTGTCGACTTCGATAAGCTCTGCGCCGTCGTCACGTCGTCTTGAGGAATAAGTCCCAAGGGATTTAATCGTAAACTCTGCGCAATGGCCTGGGGCGAGAGCGCTCCGGGTCCCGACTTGTTGATCACGAGTTGAAACATTTCAAGAGGAAATGTTTGTGTGAGTAGATCCTGGACGAGCCTCTGGGTTTGATTGATCACCAAAACTTCAGGTGCCGTGATCATCATGGCCACAGTCGCTTCTTGAAGCATCATCAACTGAAAAGCCTGCAAATCGTTTCCAAGATCAACAACGATGTATTTGTAATGGCGAGACAAGAACTCGAGCGGCTTTAAGAAGGCGTCAGGTGCGACTTTGAAAGATTCTTCGGGGCCGCGAACGGCGCCGATGTAGGCCAAGCCTGAAGAGTGCGTCGTGACGATTTGTGGTAAGTTTTGCGGCGTCAGCGAGCCCTGAAAGCTGGCGATTTCGCCGATGGTTTTTTGTGGACGAATCCCAAGGATCACGTTTTGATCACCAGCGGATTTGCCGTCGGCATCGATGAGCAAAACTTGCGATCGCTGCTCCAGCATTAAGGCCATGGCAAAGTTAGCTGCGAAAACGGATTTTCCGACCCCGCCTTTTCCGCCGAGGACCGCGATCAGATGACATGTCGGACTCGTAATCATGCATAGACTCCCTTCATCTTTTCGGAAAAAGCAGGGACTTGCAATACCGACCTTAGTCGCGAAGACGGAACTTCTTTTTGATCTTCTCGGACCCGGCGCTAGCCGAGCTCTTGATGATCGGCGTGATAAAGACCACGAACTGGCTCTGGTTACGCTGAAACTGCCGTGAAGCATACAAGCTAATGATGGGGTTCGAGGCGACGCCATCAGGCAACTTGTTAAAGTCGGTATTCGCGCGGTTGGTAATCAAGCCGCCCACGGCGGCACTTTGTCCGCTACGCACAACAATGTCGGTTTGCATCTGATTGTTCGAAGTCAAAGGACCTGCCGTCGAGAAACCACTTAAGGACGAGATCTCAAATTCGATCGTCAAGTTGATTGAGTCCGAACGCTCACCCAAGATTATCGGTGTGATCCCGCTCTGCATACCGACGCGCTTAAACGAGGTGACCGGAGTTCCTTGTCCGCCTTGTGCGGTCGTGTAGGGAACCTCTTGAAAAGAGTTGAGAACACCTTTTTTGCCATCTTGAACAATCAAGCTTGAGCTCTCGAGAATGCGGCCGTAACCATGCTGCTTGGCCCAGTTGAGCTTGGGCAGCAAACTATCGATGACGCCCGTAATGCTGGTTGACGCTCCTCCGCCAGCATCACCGGCTTGAAAAGTAATGCCAGAGCCGTCTTTTAAGTTCGGCATAAATTGAAATCGAAAGCTTTTATTGTAGTTCTTTGCGAGCTCAACGTAATGAATAACCAACTGAACGATTTTACCAGGCGGTGGTGCCGGCTGTTGCTTGATCGTAATCATATTAATAACACCATCATTGGCCGCGCGCTGACGTCTGACGATATTTTCGGCCTCGGCTTTTTCGACAAATATAGGCGGAACGTAAAGCTTCGCGATAACCTCGGCTCGCTTGGCTTCGTCCTCACTATTGGCGGTTCCTTGTAAAATAAACTTGTCGTTAACGGCGCGGACTTCAATTTCGGGATTGTTAATGTCGCGAGCGATAAACTCGGCGATTTTCTTTTGTGCCATGGGCGAAATCGAAACCATCGACGTTGCTTGATCGCCATACTGGCTGACGACGTTGTAAATGCGGTTCATATCGCGCGGCAAAAGAATTTGTCCGTCGATAATGACCTTGTTATTCACAACCTTGATCTGCAGACCCTCGATGTCTCCGAGTAGGCCTTGCATTTCACGCATGATTGTATCGAGACGGCTTTTGCGGACCTCGATTCGATATTCAGCAACGGCAAGACCGCGCGCATCGTGAACCGTTAAGGTGCCGACCCCTTCACGAGTGGGTTTGAAGCGAATCGAGTTGATTTCTTTTGCAAACGAAGCCGCAGTTACGCGTCTAAAGTCACCTTTGAAGGAAATCGACTTAGGAACGGGGGGAAGCTTCTCATCGTGCTCAACACCCATTGTGAGAGTAATAAAGCGGCGAGGACGAGCCGGTTTTTTCTTTTCGTTTTCTTCGTTCTCGCGCGAAACGCGTGCAAAGGGCGTTGTGGCATCAGCGGCAGGATCAACAGGCGCGGCTTGAGTCGACCCACGGACTTGAGTCTCGGGATCGCCAAAAATTTGTTTTTCAACTTCAGTCATGGGCTTTTTTTCAGCTTCTTCGGCTGGAGCGATGGCTGGATCGGGCGCCTGCGCCCAAACGGGCACCGCCACGATCAGCGACCAAGCGCTGACGGCGGGGATCAGGATCTTTTTAAGGTGGCGAGTGTTCATATTGTCTCCAAAAAAATTCCAGGACCAACGAGCTAAGTATCAAAAAGTTCTTCGTGGAGGCGGTGCGGCCGTCCGTGGCAGAAGCGGGCTGGCTCCAGCTGGCGGCAGAACCGGCTCGGTGACTGAGGGACGGCCTAAGATCGTTTCTGAAGTCGCAGCGGGCATCCTTTGCAAATTCTGTTTGTCATTCGGATTTCGTAAAGTAAAAAAGATGTTCCCGGGCGCCGTCGAAAGAATGTAGATCAAGTCTTGTGCTTCGCGCGGGCTGACTTCGACCGTGACCGATGAATACTTGGTGTCACCAATCAATGAAGTTTGCATGATATTCTTGGTATTGGAATCCAGGTCAAATGTGCGGGGAATGTTGTTAATGACATTCACTCCCGTGGCCAAAATCGGAACGTCGGTCAACAAGGTGACGACTTCGCGTTTGGCATTCATTCCTCTGCCAGAATCAAGTGCCGTTACGATGTCGACGCGGTCGCCAGGACGAATCAACTTCGCAACTCCGCGCACCTCATCAACTGGAAGGGTGATTGCACGTTTTGTTGGTGAGACTTGCAATGAAATTCCTGTCTCAGGGCCCGGCTGTAAAAGCTTATTGGCCAAAATCTGTTCACCCTTTTTTATCGGGGCTGCCGCGACGTGCCCTATGATCGATTCAGGATCAATCACGGCACCGGGCTCAACATAGTTGGCAGGTTTTTGAGTAATTTCGATCAATGTGTCGTCAATCGTTTGAAGCTCTCGAATTTCTTGTTTGGCGGTCACGACGTTTGTCATGGTCCCATACGATTTGTCGTACTCAGCTTTCTTCTCTTGCGAGTAGCTATACAGAAGAAAGGCTGCAAAGAGCCCCGCGCCTAGCGAGATCCATAATGTCTTAGTTTCGTTGCCGCCCATACTTCCCCCTGGTGTCCATCACTTTACTTCGTACATTTGGAGTTCAAACAAATTCCATAAAGAACCTGAATCCAAACGGGCGAAACCCCGCTGCGTCCTTCATCGGGTGTTTTTCCAGTAAAAATATCTGAAACTTTGCCGGTGTCTGCCACTTGGCGCACCAGCTGTTTGTGGTCGCTCGAAGAACCTACGTTCTCGACGCCATTCTTAAGGTCAGTGAACTTGATTGGCCGGCGCGTGACGGGCCATTTGTCTTGAAGCTCTTCACCGCGTCCCTCAGTAATGATGCCGTGAAATCGATATTGAACTTTGCTGTAATTAGACTTCATGGTGTCTGAGGTGGGGTCAATGTCTCGTAAATAATTGAGGTTGGCGCGGTTTCGAAAAGTTTCAAAAGTGTAGTTTCGTGCCGCAATAGAGTTCAAGATTCCGGAGTGAATGACACCAAAGAATCCCAGCGTAAAGTTGAACATCATCGCAAACATCAAAATTACGGGAACCAACTCGATCGTTGCGATTCCGCGCTGACTCGAGAGCCGAGACTTTTGCGATAGAGGCAGCTGCTTTGTTAACATCCGTTATCCTCCATCGCGACGTAAGCAGTTTGCTGATAAAAACCTTGTCCTGACGGCAACTGCCCTAGAGCCGTCCGCCTTTTTTCGAAAAAATCTTTGCATTCTTTTTGTGAAGGCTCACGAATCATCATGGCATTGAGACGAGTTTTGAAGGCATTGCCATCCTCTTCGGGGTCCGTCTTGCCTAACAGCGGAAGATTCATTGTTAAAATTTTTGCCTGCAGAGGTGCGCTGACACCCAAAAACCAGTTTCGGTTTGGCATATCAGAACCGCCGCCGAGATCAGCACCAAATGTTTTTGAATCAGCAGAGACTCCGCCGCGAACATCGAGCTCATCAGGCTTCACCAGGACGAACCATTTATTGGCGTACAACGAGGAGATCGCGCTTCGGCCCGTTGTCAGTTGTTTGAATTTATCGATAGCAGCCTTTTTTTGTGCCGCAGGATCTTTATTGGAGCCTAAGTGCGCCCGCGCCGCTGAGTAGACGACATACTGGGTCACTTCGACCACGGCCAACGTATAACTGACCGAGAACAACAAAATAGCTAAACCGGCCGACACCGTCAGTGCAAAAATAAACTCCATCGTCACTAGACCACGCTGATTTTGCATCGTCATAGAGTTTTCGGGTCAAGCGATAAGACCCGCTCCTTGGTGTTGGGATGGAGTCCGGGAGCCTTGGTGTCGACTCCGCAGGGAGTCCATGTTCCGCATTGGATCATGCCATTCAGGCGTCCCCAGGGTTCGATCGTAAACTTTTGCGCGATCTTCGTGTCTTTAAAAAACTTTTGAAAGAGCAAGCCGACACCAAAAACGACCACCATCATCAAAATGTACTCGACGATGACTTGGCCTTTTTGATTTTTAATACCGGCTTGTCTCTTCATAGCAACGAGACTCCTCTTTGGAGGAGCGACCAATGCGTGAGAAAGCCAAACAAGATGGCAATTGTGTATGGAATTTTATGAAGTTGCTTCTGCTCAACTGGATTTTTGAAAGCCAAACTCAAGATGTTGCCAAAAAAAGCACGGCTTTCTTTGCGCAAAAGGACCATGATGATTCCAAGTAGTGCGCCCCACACCAGTGAGAAGGCGAGAGTGGAGGCGATGTCCGACCAAGCCCAAAGGGGACTGATGGCCACAACAAGTTTTAAATCGCCGCCGCCAACTGCGCGCATCAGATAAAGCGGGAGGCAGAAGGCAAAGGCACCAACGATTGAAGTCATAATTTGAACAGAGGAACCTGGGCCAAACAGTACCAGCGCGGACCAGAGAGACACGACGAAGATCGAGGTAACAAGTGAATTGTGGACCTTGCGAGATCGAAGATCATCGATCACGCTCGCCCCGATCAGGAGCAGCGTTATAATAAAAGCGCAGGTGAGTCCTTCAAGCATAGTTTCATTTTTCAATCCAGTCAGTGGCAGGTCTTGTGCCATCCGACGAGAATCTTTCCCCAGTGATCAAATGCTTTTCGACGCGAGCTCCGAGCTTGGGGCCCGCATTACGAAAAGCATCGTTTGGACCGGTGTAAATCACCTTCATGACGAACAAAACAAAGCAGCTTAGAAGCAGAATGTATTCGACCGTCATGAAAGCACCTTTCGGTTACTCAGAAAAGCCCGTGAAGCTATCCGACACAGATGACATTTTCGTCGTCACCATTCCTTTAATTTTATCCTTAAAGATGGCTGCTACGGCCAAGACAACCACGATCAAAAGAACGTACTCCGCCATCCCTTGACCAGATTCGTCTTTCCAAAGTGTCTTCAAAAACTTATTCATCTTTTTCACTGATTCCCCCTTGCTTTAAAAAAGCGGTGTCACACACTCAGCGTTTCGGTTGATGCCGAGATTTTTTTAAGAGGAGATTGGGCCTTAGGGCTTGAAGTCTCAAAATGAGACAGTGACGCTGACAAAGAATCAGTCAGGCCTCGACGAAGAAAGAGCAAATCGTCGAGGGTTTCGACGATTTCCCCTTCAAAAGTGCCTGCTTCCCAATGCAGAAGCGTGCCGCCATCAAACGCGGCACGC
>JBKCUU010000014.1:0-40017 GCA_046318155.1 Bdellovibrio sp.
TCTTTGCCCACTGATTGAAAAAATGTAGGTTTTTAGTTTTTCAAGCTACCCGAAACTCTTGACACGCAGTTCTAAACGACTAAAGCTGACCGCAGTCGACGAGAAGTTTAGAAAAGAAACGCTAAAAGATATTCCTCTCGATCAAATTGATCCGTTTCTTGATGAACGCCTTCGTAGATTAAAAGAGATGGGAAAAATAGACCCGAATGTTGATCTCAACGAAGTCCAACATGTACTTGGGTTTCAGTTCTTCGCCACTGTTTTTTTATCCAACATGATCTTAGCCTTTGATGAGAAGCGGACCCTTGAGCTGCTCACCCATTTTGTAGAGACCTATTCACGAGGGCTAAAGTGCGATCCATAATCAATTGAAACAGCATGAAGAGGACTAACTTACTAATACCCCAAGCGGAAAACTCCATATTGACTCGTCAGGCCATGTCTTACTTTGTGTTTACTTGTCTTTCATTGGCATCAATTATCCCTTCATGGCGAATGCAGGCACCTATCAAGTTGAACCCTGGCTCTCAGTCGAAGAGATTGCGAAGCATCTTGGCGTATCCAAGGAGTCTATTTATCGTTGGCTTGAGAGGAAAACGATCCCAGCTCATCGCGTGGGCAAACTTTGGAAATTTAAGGCTTCCGAGGTCGACCAATGGGTTATGAGCGGTGGGGCCTCAGGCACGTCCGAGGAAGATCCTCGTTCGCTCGGTGAGGAAGCTCAATGAGTGGCGACCCAAAACGCTTATACAATACTCCTCCGAGAGAAACAGGCGGTTCGCTGGCTGGTGATCGTTTAGATTATCAATATCAGCGGGCGGCGGAAGCGTGTCTTACGCTTCTTGAAGATAGCGATTCTTGTTGTGTTCTCTTGGAATGGCACGACGATTTCGTTAACGAAAAACAGACCGGAAAGGGGTGGCCTTCTTTTAGGCCGCGTTCAGGCCATCTACCTATGAAAATAATGTTTTTGAGTTGTCTTTGGCTGCTAAAGCCAGAAAAGAAAAAGGCCTCTTTTTTGGTTCCTCTCCCGTTCGGGATGAGGAGGTCAAAAAGTGGCCTTTTATAGTAAATGGTCGGAGAGACAGGATTTGAACCTGCGACCCCCTGCGCCCAAGGCAGGTGCGCTACCAAACTGCGCTACTCTCCGACCGAGCCAACGAACATAGGTGCTGCGGCATCTCTTGTCAAATTGGAGTAATCGGAGTCCCATTAAAAACCTATGATCGGCGGATTTCCGAAAGCCTTTGTTGTTGCACTCATTTTGATTGGTGGAGTCATCGGTCTGTTCGTCTTTACGCCGCCCCACAGGCAGTGCCAGTCACAGATCGAAATGCTCCAGCAGCTGCAGAAGGGGAAAGTTTTCCCCTCGCAGGGGAAGGTCTTGGCGCGCAGCCCCCTCGTGATGCAGGAGATCGAAAACTGCAAAATGGGGAATAGCCCTGGAGCCTGCTTTGAACTGTTCTCGACGTTGCGAAAGCTGACCCGTGATCTCTACACCCTCCCGCTCGATTGTGCCGCAGACATCCAAGGCTTGGCTGAAATCCGAGGCCCACTTCGTCAAGGCATCTTGCTTCTGGCTCAAATCTCTTGGGGAGAGGGTTTGCCCGATAAAGCGGTGGGGAGCATCCGCCAGGGTTGGCTGGAGTCCTCCGATATTGCACTCTTTTGTGGGCTTAAAGATATGTACACCCGAATTTATGGCAAAGAAGACTTCGAGCAGTTTCGGCTCGAGATTTTTGCCAAACTACCGGGTGAAGAAGCGGTGATGGACGCGGGCGTTTGTAAAAACTGTGAGTTTCGTAAGACCGCCCTCCAGGTCTTGCCCGCCGAGGAGGTCTGGGCCCGCAGCATTTTCTCAGCCCGCTGTGAGCTTTACCGTTAGGTTCTTAGCCCCTTGTGAGCAGGGGCTCATCGAATGATTGCTGGAAGAATCAAAGGCTGAAGAGTTCAACCTTCACCCAGTAACCAAGTCCATTGCATCTTCCGAGAAACTGAAAATGTGCGTCTTGCCGGTGAACAATTTGAAACAGGGTTTTTGAAACTTGCACGAGGGCCCATTCGACGGGGTTGAGCCCGAATTGGGTGAGGCCCGTCATGAGTTGATCCTGGATCAGAGTTGAAGATTGGTTCGCCTTTTGATTTGTCGACATGTGTGTATCCTCCATGCCGAGCCGCTATCGCAATCCGTGAGCCGTCCACCAGGAGGCGGAACTCGAATTTACATGGTGCTCAGGTCTCTAGAAGCGGTGGTCCGTCCAAAATCTTGGACAGGCCGTCCCGAATCCCGGATGATACGCCTATGCTGACAAATTCAATTTATCGATATCGGTTTTTTCTGGGGCTCGAGTTGGTCGTCGTCGTGGCGGTGATCATGATCTTTAAAGTCATCGAGGACCGCGCCCTGGCCGGCACAATCGCCGGCATGACATTTTTAATTTCGACCGCCCTTGTTCTGGTCTTGGAGTGGATTCACGTGAAGCGACTGACCTGGACGATTGCGGGCGGCGCGATCTTTATGGCCTTGTCGGTTTTGCCCATTTTGATCATCCGATCTGCGACATGGGGCACCCCGTTTGATCAGGCTGAGTTCCTGGGCATCCGCGGAGCTTGGCTCCACAAAATCTCGAACTATGTCTTTCTCTTGTTTTTGGTCGGGATCTTTATCTCGCTTCAAAAAGAGCGGATTCGTCTTTTAAGGAGACAGCAACACTAGGGCGTGTCCTGCCCAAAACAAAAAGGCCCTTCGTTTTCGAAGAGCCTTGTTGATGTTATAGAGATGTTTCTCAGTTCAGTCTAAGCTTAGGCTTCGAAGGGGACTGGAGAGATGGGCTCAGCACGGTGAAAGTGATCGTAAGAGTCTGTTCCGTTGGGAAGCAGAGCCAAAGCCCGAGACTTTTTAACCGCTGATGCGACTGCTTTTTGTTGAGCAATCGAAAGTTTTGAAATGCGGGCAGGCGTAATTTTGCCGCCGTCACTGACGAAACGAGTAAGGCTCACAGGGTCCTTGTAATCAAAAACGTGGTCGCCCGAGAATTCCTGGCGGTACTTGCTGCGCGATACTTTTTTCATCTCTTCCTCACTTCAGTTCAAATCGAAAGCATTAACTGCATGGAGCCCAATGGGCAATAAAAACAGGAGATTCGTATACGACAAAATGTGGTTGCCAACAAGCATCTTTTTCCCTATAAACGCAAGTTCTTGCAAAGCAGGGTCGGATATTGCCGCCCCCAAAGTCTCCCGGGTGTTGAATCTGCGGGCGCTCGGGGTTAAGCAGATCTAAGTAACTGAAATGACTTTAAAAAGTTCGGAGGCGCCATGGGTCGCTGTGAGTTAACGGGTAAGGGACCAGTCGTAAAAAATCTGGTGAGCCATTCCAATATCAAAACAAAATCAACGGCTCAGCCTAACGTTCAGAGAAAGCGGATCTTTAGCCGTACTCTGAACGAAATGGTTCGCTTGTACGTTGCAACAAGCACAATCCGCGACATGGAACATGTTGGTGGTTTGGACTCATTTATCATGCATCAAGAAGACAAAGCGATGTCTCCTCGTGCAACTGAAATTCGTAACCGCATTCGCCGCAAATTGCGCGCGACGAAAGCTTGAGGCTAGCCATGACAACGAAATTAAAAATCTGCAAAGGCGACACCGTCCAAGTGACCTCGGGTGCTGATAAGGGCAAAAAAGGCAAAGTGATCGAAGTGTCTCCCACACGCATGCAAATCAAAGTTGAAGGCGTGAAAGTGATGACTCATTTCGATAAAAAAGACGGACAAAAAAAACTCGAAGGCTTTTTCGACTACTCCAATGTGAAATTGGTTGAGAAAAAAGCTGGCGAGACAAAAAAGAAAGCGGCAAAGAAAAAAAACGCTTCAAAAAACGCCTAAACTACTTTGATAGAACTTAAGATAAGAACCCACATCAGCAACTCTGTGGGTTCTTATTTTTATCACCCAGCAACCCTGACACACCATTGCAGGACTCAGGTCTAGATTTACTTCTGAAATCCTGGAACGACGCTCCTTGCCCCACTTTTTACTCACTTTTGTCTCAATTTGATGGCCAAAAGCTCCGATACCAAGCATGAAGGAGTCTGTATGAAGGCCATCGTTTTGACTTTCAGTTTATTGCTCTATTCAGGTGTGGGTGTTTCTCAGGAAAACGCAGCAACATCGGAGGCTTCGCCGTCTGCGGCGGTAAAAAGCGGTTATGTGATTTGTCGCAATGTTAAAGTGGTTCGTACGATCCGAGTCGATACATCGGGTGAGAAATGCAAGGCGATCTACAGCAAAGAGGGCAAAGAAGAAATCGTCGCAAAGTCGGGGACTGACGAAAAATGCTTCGAGGTCGCCCATCAAATCCGGACCAACCTTGAGAAGAGCGTCTGGAAATGTAAAGATGTGGAAGCAGACCGCGTTTCTTTTACCCTCGAGTAAGTAAGGGAAGCGCCCATTCGGGGAGCTTCACATGGACTCTCAACTTCGAGTCATCGTTTTACAGCTTAAATCCGTTGATCACGTACAAAAAAATGTCGATCTGGTTCAAACTTTGCTCGATCCCCTTGCGCGCGAAGAAAAAACGGCGCTGGTCTGCTTACCCGAAAACGCGCTTTACATGCGGCTCAAAGAAGGCGAGCGCATCGGTGGACTGGATTTGCACGATGAGTGTTTTCGCCAGCTTGCACTGACGGCCAAAGAAAAAAACTTCGCGATTCACGTGGGTTCTGTCCCCTTGAAGTGGCAGGGTCGATTAGCCAATAGCTCAGTGATGGTTCTTCCCGACGGAAGGGTTTCGGCCTCCTATCAAAAAATTCATCTCTTTGATATCGAACTCGAAGGGCAAAAACCTGTTCGTGAGTCTGACGTGTTTTTTCATGGCGACACGCCTTCGGTTTTGGATCTTAATGGCTGGAAGCTGGGGCAATCAATTTGCTACGACTTGCGATTTTCGGAGTTGTATTTGAGCTATGCTCAACAGGGCGTCGATCTGATTTTGGTTCCATCGGCCTTTTTAAAAAAGACGGGGGAAGCGCACTGGCATGTTCTTTTGCGAGCTCGGGCGATCGAAAGTCAGTGCTACATCATTGCGGCGGCCCAGGCTGGTACTCACAAATCGGAATCCGGCACGCGCGAAACTTACGGACATTCATTGGTCATCGATCCTTGGGGGCGCATTATTGCGGAGGCTTCAGCAGATTGCCCCGAGTGCCTGATCCTGTCGTTAGACAAGTCAGGAATTGCCAAAGTTCGCTCTCAAATCCCCATGAAAATGCACCGCCGATTGCAAAAAACCAACGCGTGACATTTCTTTGGTTTTGAATTGTTATCAATCTGTTTTCAACTGGGATTTTGGCTCGCTTGGGGGCCTCGGTGGAGGAGCAGTCATGGTTAAGCTTCTATTTGCATCTTTGATTTGTGTGCTGACTCTGCTGAGTTCTATTCAAGCAGGCGCGCAGGCAAACGCGAAGGAATCTGTTCCCACAAGTTCCGCCATTTCACTTGAAGAGCGAGAAAAGGCAAAGAAGCGCCTTTATCCTGGCGGACGGGACGAGGAGCCATTGCAGGTCCAAGCCCAGTTGGCAAATCCGGTGCGAGGTGGACAAGAGGCAGAGCCTGAGGAAGTGCAAACGGATCACGACTGATCTTGCCGCGTTAGTAGCTGCGCTGAAGGACGTTCTTGCCAAAAGAGTTTGGAAGAGGAAGTTAAGTCCATATAATTTGATTCACTTGAATTGGAGAGTTGAGCGATGGTTTTTGATTCTTTGCCCGAGGGTGTAACGCGAGAAACGATGGATGTGGACGTCTTGATCGTGGGCGGGGGGTCGGCGGGTCTATCTGCGGCCTATCGTTTGGCGGCCTTGATTGAAAAACATAACCAAGCGATTTCGAGCGGTGCATCGCCGGGGGGGACTGCCATCCCGGATCAGATGATCGTTGTTCTCGAAAAAGGAATGGAAGTCGGATCCCACAGCCTGTCGGGGGCGGTTCTGAATCCATGTGCTCTGCAGGAGCTGATGCCTGACTACAAAGAGCAAGGCTGCCCGATCGAGAGCGACGTGACTTACGATGCCGTTCATTATTTGACCGAGACGGGCTCGTTTAAAATTCCGATCACGCCGCCGCCCTTTCAAAATCACGGCAACAAAATCATTACGCTGTCTAAATTTAATCGTTGGCTTGGCAGCAAATGCGAAGAAAAAGGCATTAACATCTTTCCCGGTTTTGCTGCTGTTGAAGCCTTGTACCAGGGCAATAAGATTGTTGGCATTCGGACAGGTGACAAGGGCCGCGGCAAAGACGGAAAGCCTAAAGCAAACTTTGAACCCGGCTTGATTTTAAAATCCAAGCTTGTAATTTTTGCTGAGGGAACGCGCGGTTCTTTGTTTCGCCAAGTGAGCAAAAAGCTAAACTTGCATGAAGGAAAAAACACGGAGACATTTGAAGAGGGTGTTAAAGAAATGATCCAGATGCCGCCAGGGACGGTCACGCCTGGCCAGGTCATCCACACGATGGGCTTTCCTTTAAGCAAATCGATTGGTGGAACATTTATCTACACGCTCCCCGGCGATAGGATTATTCTAGGCCTTGTGGCTTATCTCGATACTCGAGATCCCTTGCTCGATCCCCACCGAGAATTGCAAAGATTAAAAACACATCCCTTTATCGCCAACATGATTAAGGGCGGTCAGGTTGTGGCTTACGGCGGAAAAACGCTGCCTGCTGGCGGCTGGTTTTCAATGCCTAAGCTTTATGGAGATGGTTGGGTGGTTTGCGGTGATTCTGCCAGCATGGTGGATGTGCAAAAGCTAAAAGGGATTCACCTTTCGATGAAATCAGGTATGTGTGCGGCCGAGACCGCGCTGGAGTTGATTTTGTCGGGCGGGGAGGCCACCGCTGCCGCCACCCAAAGCTACGAAGCTAAAGTCCATTCAAGCGTGATCAAAAAGGACCTGTACCGGGTTCGAAACTTTCACCAGACCCTGAGCATGGGCTTGTTTAAGTCTCTACCTCTGATCGCGCTTCAAGAAATCACGGGCGGTCGCGGCCTGATCGACAACATGAAAAGCCACCAAGATGCCAAAACGACGGAGCCCGTTGTTGAGGTTTGGGGACCCGAGGGACTTGCGGCTCCGGCGAACCAGTTGCCGAAGCCCGATGGAGTGTTGTTTTTCGACAAGCTCTCAAGTGTTTACCTGACCGGAACTACGCATGACGAGGATTCTCCGAATCATTTGCTCCTCCAGAATGGCGATATCTGCCGCACGGTCTGTGAGCCACAGTATAAGAGCCCCTGTGTGGTTTTTTGCCCCGCCGCCGTTTACGAAATGGTGCCGTCTAAGAAAGAGGCTGGGCAGAAGGATTTACACATCAACTACACGAACTGTATTCACTGTAAGACCTGTGATATTAAGTGTCCGTTTGAGAATATCGATTGGACCGTTCCCGAAGGTGGGGGCGGGCCTCGCTACACCGACACTTGAAAAGGTTTTATGCCCAAATTTTTTGCTGTGACATCGCGCGGTCTTCAAGAGGCATTGGTCGAAGAATTAACTGAACTCGGCGCCAAGTATGTCGAAAAAGGCCCCGGCGGCGCTTTTTTCGAATCCAGCTGGGAAGGCTGCTACCGCGTAAATTTGGAGTCTCGGCTGGCTTCACGGGTTTTGAAACCCGTTTTGGATTTTACCGCCTACGATGGCGAAGAGCTTTATGGCCAAATCCGTCGCCACGATTTTACCAAATACATAAATAACGACCAAACACTCAAAGTGGAGTCGTCGGTTCAAGAGTCAAAGTTGCACGATCAGCGCTTTGTGGCGATGAAAGTGAAAGATGCGATCGTTGATCAATTTCGCGAGCAATCGGGCGAGCGCCCGGATATTGAAACCAGCACGCCTGACTTTCGCGTGTTTGTCCGTGGCTACAAAAACAACTTTCAAGTTTCGATCGACACGTCGGGGGATGCCCTTTTTATGCGTGGCTATCGCCGTGAAGCGGGTCTTGCTCCCATGAAAGAAAATTTGGCAGCAGGATTGATCCGCTTGACCGGCTGGCAAAAAGACATCCCCATCGTTGATCCCATGTGCGGATCAGGAACGATCTTAATCGAAGCGGCCTTGATGGCGATGAATGTGTCTCCGGGTTCTTTGCGCCGCGGTTTTGGCTTCGAAAACTTGAAAGATTTTGAAGAGTCCGTTTACGACCGCGTGATTGACGAAGTTGCAACGGCTGAGAAAGCGGAAATTCCATTTAAGTTCTACGGCTTTGATACCGACCGCAAAGTTTTGCAGGCCGCCAAAGACAACGCTCGCCGCGCGGGTGTTGATCATTTGATCGAGTTTAAAAATGAGAGTATCGCGACCCTCGCCCCACCAGTTGAAAAAGGTTTGATCATTACAAACCCTCCTTATGGCGCGCGCATTGGTGATGAAGACAACTTGAAAGACTTGTACCGAGATTTAGGACATACATTGAAACACCGTTTTCAGGGATGGCAGGCTTGGCTCTTATCTGGAAATAAAGATTTGATCTTGGAAATGAAACTAAAGGCGAGTCGCCGTCACACGATCTTTAACGGCCCGCTCGAGTGCAAGTTCTTGTGCTATGACATGTTTGCGGGTGCGATGGAGTCTCGGACATTTAAGCGCGAGCAGCACTAAGCGCACAGTTGGACTGGCAAAGCTCTTTGTATGAAATTGCAAAAGGCTCTCAGGATGAGGGCCCTTTTTTATTTTTATATTTGAAGTGAACGGTGGCGTAAAAGATCAAAATGGCTTCATCACTGCCAGCCAAGACGCTGTGCCGACGAGCCCGACGATGACGATCAAGCTGGCGAACGTCCACTGCGGTCGGCGCTTAATGACCGAGATGGCCAATCCGAGGACGATCCAGATACCTATTTTCGCGAGCATCCAATTTGGGAAACCGGTCGTAAGCCCTAAGCGTGCGGCAAGGCCAAAGCCCGCAACAAACATGATCAGCAAACCAATACCGTGGCAGGCAAACGTTAAAGTCTTGGCTTTCTTGTTTTGCATCTGCCCTGTGAGTGAAAGAATCAGCATCGAGCCCAGTCCGACGAGTAAAAAGGCGAGACCGACGATGTGCATGATTTTGTAAAAGGCGTAACTCATGAATCCTCCAGTTGTTTGCCGGCGGTTCTACTCTTGTTCCGCGGCCATGCCTAATCTTTTCGAGATCAATTTGATTTGTTGGCGCAGGTTGGTGAGGTGCTTCAAGTTTTGTATCGTCTTGAGGCCGTCTTTAAGCGGCTCGAGCGGATAGCCTGTGTAGGCGCCGGGTGTTTTGATGTCTTTGGTTACGGCTGCGCGTCCACCTAACGTCACACGATCGCAGATCGTTACATGGTCGGTAATGAGAGCGCTCCCGCCCGCCACAAAGTGATCCCCAATGACCGAAGATCCGGCCACCATAAATCCGCCGGCAAAAAGTCCGTGCTTACCGATTTTGCAGTTGTGGGCAACATGACAAAGATTATCGAATTTTGTGCCCTGGCCGACGCGTGTCTCGCCAATCGTTGCGCGGTCAATCGTCGTTCCTGAGCCCACCTCGACGTGATCTTCGAGAACGACAATTCCAATATGCGGGACGTGGTGGTGATGACCCTGGGGATCCGTGGCGTAACCAAATCCCGCCGACCCAATCGTACAATTTGGACTGAGCGTGCAGTGATTGCCGACTTCGCAAAAGTCCATCACGACGGCGCCCGAGTGAATTCGGCAGTTCTGACCAATCTTTGCAAAAGCACCGATCACGGCGCCCGCATCGACTTGGGTTCCTTCGCCGATGACCGCCGTGCTGTGGATGTGAGCACCGGGAGACAGGAGTGGATCTTTAATTTGTTGCCGAGGATCAAAGAGAGGGAGAATTAAAACCATTGAGGCTTTTAGCGAAGGCGTTTTGAAAAGAGCTTGATGGACCTTGATTTCAAGATCGTCGGTCTTGATTTGATTTTCGACGATCAAAATAGAGGCATGGAGTGAGGCCGCTTTCAAGGCTTCGGCTTTGCCAATAAAAACAAGTTGAGATTCTTGCAGTTTTTCAGGGGTGCTCAGGCCTTTGGCGACGGCAGACTCGCTCCCAGAGGCCCATTTGAGGTAGGGACCTTCCAAGGCGCGAATCTGACGTGCTGTGACTTGAATGTTGCTTTGCATGCAAACCTCGCTCGAGCCCGGTGGGCGGCAAAGAAATCTCTGGAATCTTCGAGCAAAATCTAGTACTTAGCAATGGAATTCGAAGATGTAAAAGGGGTGCAAAGTTATATGGCAAAAAAAGCAGCGAGCAAAGCGTCTAAAGTTGGGGTAGAAAAAGTCGAGAAAGCCGAAAAAGTCGAAAAACCAAAAAAAGAAGCGGCTGCTCCTAAAGTCAAAGCCGAAAAAAAGGCACCCGCCAAAGTTAAAACCCTCGAAGAAAAAGCCGAAGCTAAAAAAGTGGCAAAAGAGAAAAAAGTCCAAGCGGCCGCCGCCGCCGCTGCTCACGAAGCCAATGAAAAATGGCTCGAAATGAAAGACAAGCACGGCAAAGAAAAGGCATCCAAGTATTCAATGACAGGGCAGTTTCAGGCCCACTCGCCTATCGAGCATCCGAAGCTTGGTTGGGGGTACATCATAAACAACAACAACGACCGCTTGGAAGTTCTCTTTCAAGAAGGTGTGAAAATTCTGATCAGCAATTACAACGCATCGGCAAAAATTTAAATTGCCGAGCGTAGGGGTTTCCCCTAGAAATGAAACATGGCGAAAGACGATCTAGCACAAGTTGACGGTAAAATCGTGGATGCACTCGCGGGTGGCCTTTACAAGGTGATTCTCGAGAATGAAGTTCAAATTACAGCAAAGCTTTGCGGCAAGATGCGTCGATTCAATATTCGCGTTGTCGTCGGAGACAAAGTCACCGTCGGGGTTTCTCCATACGATCCCACTCACGGCCTCATCATGTACCGGCATAAATAGTTTTTTTGACCTGAGCCTGCGGGCTCAAAATTATCACAGCCCAAAGGGCGAAAACGATTGTGTCCAATCTATTTCTAAGATCGAATCTTGAGAACCCAATTTGATGAATGGAGTTTGTTTCAATGGAAGCAAGCCTGCAGCAGTATTTGTCGAAGCATGTCACCGGAGTTCCCCTTAAATCAGCAGCCGCCGTTCTTGCACTTGCGGCTGAGGGAGCAACGGTCCCATTTATTGCAAGGTATCGAAAGGAACAGACGGGGAATTTGGACGAGGTCCAAATCCGTGCGGTCATCGAGTCAAACGAGACACATGCCGAAATCGTCAAGCGCAAAGCCTTTTTGCTAAAAGAGATCGGCGAGCAGAATAATTTGACAGAGGAAGTTAAGAAACGAATCGAACTGTCCTGGGACCTTGGTGAGCTCGAAGAGATTTACCGTCCCTTCAAGAAAAAGAAAAAAACCAAGGCCACCATCGCGCGGGAGGCGGGCCTTGAGCCCTTGTCGCAGTGGATTTGGGATGTGGGACATGGCACGGCCAAAGACGATGTGACCATGGAGATGAAGGCCAAAAATTTTCTGAATGTCCCGGCTGGAATCGCGTCTTATGAACTAGCACTTAAGGGCGCTCAAGATATTTTGGTCGAGAAAATCGCCAATGATCCCGAGCTGCGTTTGCTTGTACAAAAAAATTATATGGAAAAAGGCCGCATCGCTTCGAAGCGGGCCAAAGGTTTTAAGCCTCACTCTAAGTTTGAAATGTACGAAGAGTTTGAAGAGCCCGTGAAGTCCTTGATGGATGCCAAAGCTTCTCACCGGTACATGGCGATGCGCCGAGGATGGCAAGAAGAAGAGTTGGCCGTTGAGGTCAAGGGTGACGATGAAATGCTCTTATCAACCTTTGAGAAGTTTGCGACGACGGCTCCGGACAGCAATACGGGCGCGTTTTTAAAACAGTCAGCAAAACTTGCGTTGACCGTTTATGTTTTGCCTTCGGTGACAAACGAAGTTCATCGCATGCTTAAGGACAAAGCGGACGACGATGCGATTCGTGTTTTTGCCGAGAATGTCAGGCGAGTTCTTTTGAGCTCGCCTTTTGGTTCGCGCTGCGTGGTCGGCGTTGACCCTGGTTTGAAATCGGGTTGCAAAGTGGCGCTCGTCGACAAGTCAGGTGCCTATATTTCTCACACCGTGATGCAGTTGTTGGGTGACCAGGCTGAAGCCAAAGCGAAAACTTTGTTTTCGGAAGTGACCAAGCAAATCAGTATCGATGCGATTGCCGTCGGGAACGGAACGGCAGGTCGCCAAGCTGAGATCTTCTTGCGCAAAATTTTAAAAGAAATCGGCAAAGACAAAATCCCCGTGATCATGGTCAGTGAGTCTGGGGCCTCTGTTTACTCGGCCTCGGATGTGGCTCGGGCTGAGTTTCCGGACTTAGATTTGACTGTGAAAGGTGCCATCTCGATTGCGCGCCGATTGCAAGATCCCTTGAGCGAATTGGTAAAGGTTGATCCTAAAAGCATTGGCGTTGGGCAGTACCAACATGACGTCAATCAATCGTCGCTGAAGAAAAGTCTTGAGGCGGTTGTCGAGTCTTGCGTGAACACGGTCGGTGTTGATCTGAACACGGCCTCTCCGCATTTGCTCGCACATGTGGCGGGCATTGGTCCTACGCTCGCGCAAAATATCGTGGAGACCCGCAAGAAAGCGCTGTTTCAAGATCGGAGCGAGCTTTTAAAGGTTGGCAAGTTTAGCGCCAAAGTTTACGAGCAAGCGGCCGGCTTTTTGCGTATTCAAAGCGGTAAAATCTTTTTAGATTCGACCGGAATTCACCCCGAGCGTTATTCTGCTGTTCGCGACATGGCGACAGAGCTTGGTGTGGGCATCACGGAGCTTGTCGGCGAAGGAGCAAAAAAACTTCTTCCCCTGAGGGCAAAATGGGCCAAGTTGATTGGGGATTACACGTTTGACGATATTGTGAAAGAGCTTGAAAAGCCTGGCCGCGATCCTCGTGACCCGTTCAAAGTTTTTTCTTTTCGCGAGGATCTCTTTGAACCCAAAGATTTGAAAGAGGGCATGATTGCTCCTGGGATTGTGACCAACGTGACCAACTTTGGTGCGTTTGTTGACGTGGGCGTTCACCAAGACGGGCTGGTTCACATCAGTGAGTTGTCACATAAGTTTGTCAATGATCCTCGCCAAGTTGTGAACCCTGGTGATCAAGTGACTGTTCGAGTTTTGGGAGTGGATCTGGGTAAAAATCAAATTTCACTTTCGATGAAATTGGAAGCAGCACCCAAACTCTCGCGCGAACAAGCACCCGAGCGGCCACGCCGTGAGGAGGGACCTCGCGGGCGACCACAAGCGCGAGCAGGCGGGGCGCAGCCACGTCGTGAGGAGGGGCCTCGCGGGCAAGGTGGCCCACGGCCTGATCACCGAGGCGATGGTCCTGGTCGAGGCAATTCCCGCGATCAGCGCGTTGACATTGGACCTCCACGCAAGCCAGCTTCGCCGTTTAACAACCCCTTCGCCGCTCTGAACATCAATACCAATAAGAAATAAGCCGAAGCTCCTGTCGAGACCTTCAGCGCGGTTTCGATCTGGACTCCTTTCACATGCGCCCGTTTGATATCTTTTGAGAAGTGATTCTCAAAATTATTTTTTTCTGGCTCGGGCTCGTCTCGGCTTGGGTCCAGCCGGTCCAAGCCCAATCGCCAATCTATGTCTACCGCACGGGTGAAAGCGTTTCGTATTCGCCGACCTCGGATCCAAATTCATCATCTTGTCGTTTAAGAATTGGTTCGGCAATGCCTGCAGAAATGTTGGGCCGAGAAAATGGCATGATCCATGTTCGATTTGAAGCGGATGCGATCAAAGGCTGCTTGTGGGATCAGCTTAAGGGACGCAATATCCGAGAAGGTTGGATCCCCGAAGCGCAAGTCAGCTATGGGGCGAATAATCCTGCAGATGCCATTCGAACGGATTCGGCCGCACCCAGATCAGCTGCGAGCGGCGCTCCTTGCCCCGAACCAATGAACTTAGGTGTTGGCCGCGAGAATGTGAATGGAATCGGAGCCCTGGTCAATCACTTGCGCAGTGTTGAAGCGGGAATGAAAACAGATGCCGATATCGAAAACTATCTAAAGTGTTATCCACACGGCAATACACGCGCGGCCAATGACTACCCCGTGTATCGTCCCGTCATCGATAAAGTGGCCGAAATTTTTCAGGCGGATTTAGGCGTGGGTTTTGTGTCTGTGAACAAATCTCTATTTAAATGCCTCCTTCGCCGAGAAAGTGGTTTTGATTCGCGGACCGTCTCGGGGACTGGAGCTGTGGGACTCGGGCAGCACACGGATATCAATATTCGCCATATCTCGAATCGGTTGTCACAGCGAGGAAGCTGGGAGCGCCAGCTTTGGGATCAGTTTTTTGCTGCAATGTCGAAAACTGCTGAAGGAAAACAACTCTTGAGTCAGTGCCCGCAAACGGCGGGTGGTCAGCCGCCGACTTTTAATTCTAAAGACGACGCGAAATGCCCATTGAATTCAATGGCGGCGTCGGCCATTTACAATTTACAAGTGCAGCAGGCGCTGAGGCGCTCGTCGAAATTGCGCGATATTGATTGGAAAGATGATCTGACTTACCAAGTGGCGATCGGTGCGACGTACAATTTGGGTGATGGCGCCGCCGCAAAAGCGGTTGATGATCTTGAGCTTGGGGGCTGGGTCGACTCGATTCGCAATCGTTCTCGCAATCCCAATAAACGCACGGAAGTAGCGGGGCATGTGGAGGCCTTAAGAAACTGCATGCAACAAGGCAACTGGAAGCCGATGCACCCTGGTGATCAACCAAAATGTCAATTGCCGTCGGCAGGGACACATGGGCCCGCACGCCGAGTCCCGACACCACCACCGCGCCCTCGCCGGTAGGTGGCCAGCATCTATCTATTTTTGAGAATTATACGTGCGACTTCGGCGAAGCCTCGCCCACCGCGTGAAGGTGCAATGTAAGTCGGTTTAAACTTAAGGTCAGGCAAAAATTCGGCGATGTTGGCGACCGAAAAGCTGTGCGGAAAGTACTCCCACATCGGTTCGTCATTGGGCGAATCGCCAATAAACAGGCAGCTTTCTTTTGCCTGCGCATTTGAAATTGCAAATTCCTTTTGCAGGAGTCGCAGGCTTTGCGAAAGCTTGTTGTAATCACCAAACCATCCATTGACGTGAATGGAGCTGACCTTGGCGTGAGCGCCGACTTGCTCAAAAAGATGGACGATTTTTTGAACTTCGGCTTTCGGCAGTCGAGGAACGTCCTCACAGAAGTCGATGGCCAGATCCATGAGCCGTGTGAACTGATCTGACGCCAGCGCAGAACCAGGAACTTCGCGTAAAATCTGAGTCTGCAGCAGATCGAGCTTGAGTCTATTTTCTTTTTGAACTTTGTCATCGAACACAAAACTGCGGTGCATTTTTTTATTAAAGTAGCGAAAATAAAATGCGCCATTTTCGCCGACCACGCCGGCAACGGGCCACATCCGCGCAATCATTTCACACCATCCAGCCGGTCGACCAGTGACCGGAATCACGTGCACGCCAGCTTCGCTGAGCTCCCACATGGCTTGATAGGCTTCGGACCCAAGGCGTCCCTCATCGGTCATCGTGTCGTCGATATCGGTAAGAACGAAATCAATTTTGTTTTTAAAGGTGGTGATGCTCATGCTTTGATTCTACTCAACTGCGGTGTTCTGACCAGCCTGCGAGCCCTTCTTTGGTCGGAATTTCGACTTGTCTTGCGCCTAGAGTCGAATTTGGAGCTTGATCAAACCCAGGGTCACGACTCATTTTGAAGAACGGACCTAGGCGATCTTTGGCGAGCTTATTATATAGACAAGCACCTTGAGGACACAAAACATGGCGAAAAAAACAGCATCTGAAGGCGTCAGCGGCGGCGGCAAAAAGCTCGTCATTGTTGAGTCCCCGACAAAAGCCAAGACCATCCGTAAGTTTTTGGGCAAAGACTTTATCGTTGAGTCGTGTATGGGCCACATTCGAGATCTTCCGCAGTCAGCAAAAGACATTCCTGAAAAGGTGAAGAAGGAACCGTGGGCAAATCTCGGAGTAAACACCGAGAAAAACTTTGCTCCTCTGTACTGCATTCCCAAAGACAAACTCAAAGTGGTGAAGCTGCTTAAAGAAAAACTAGCCGAAGCCTCAGAGTTGTACCTCGCGACGGACGAGGACCGCGAAGGAGAGAGTATTTCTTGGCATCTCCAAGAAGTTTTGAATCCTAAAGTCCCCACCAAGCGCATGGTCTTTAACGAGATCACGAAAGAGGCGATTTTAAAGTCTTTGAAAGAGACGCGCGAAATCAATTTTAACTTGGTCAAAGCGCAAGAAGCCCGCCGCGTGCTGGATCGGTTGGTTGGGTATACGATCAGCCCTCTTCTTTGGAAGAAAGTGGCTTATGGGTTGTCGGCAGGGCGTGTTCAGTCGGTCGCCGTTCGCCTGATTGTCGAGCGAGAGCATGAACGGATTCAGTTTCGTAAAGCCCAGTATTGGGGAGCGCTCGCGCAGCTTGATAAGGGCGGCGTTACTTTTGAAAGTCGCCTGCAACACTTGGGTGGAAAAAAAGTCGCCACCGGCGCCGATTTTGATGGCACGACTGGAAAATTGAAAGAAGGCAAAGACATCCTTATTTTGGATGAAAAGACGGCCCGTGATTTAGTTGTGAAGCTCAAGAATGAAAATTGGCAAGTGAGCGAAGTGGAGGAGAAGCCGACCACTCGCAAACCCGCAGCGCCCTTTATCACTTCAACTTTGCAGCAAGAATCAAATCGTAAACTCGGCATGAGCTCTCGTGAAACGATGCAAGTCGCGCAAAAACTTTACGAGCAAGGGTTTATCACTTACATGAGAACCGATTCGACCTTCTTGTCGAAAGAAGCAATCAACGCCGCTCGTTCGTGCATCGATTTAAAGTACGGTAAAGAGTATCTTCCACCGGCACCTCGCATCTATGATGGAAAAAAAGCAAAGGGTGCGCAAGAGGCCCATGAATCGATTCGTCCAGCTGGCACCGAATTTATTGATCCCGATGCAACGGGCCTCGTTGGTCAGCAAGCCAAGCTTTACGAATTGATCTGGAAGCGAACCGTCGCCAGCCAGATGGTTGATGCTCGGCAAAAACAATTGTCGGTCAAGATTAAAGTCGGCCCAGCCACTTTTGCGGCCAGTGGTATGACCATCGATTTTCCGGGATTCTTGCGGGCCTACGTTGAAGGAAGCGACGATCCAGAGGCTGAGTTGGCTGAGCGTGAAGTGCGATTGCCTGCTCTCAAAAAAGCCGATTCGCTGAAGTGTCAGAAACTTGAGCCGACGGACCACGAAACAAAACCACCCGCGCGCTTTACCGAAGCAAGCCTTGTCCAAACGATGGAAAAAGAAGGGATCGGACGGCCCTCAACTTATGCTTCCATTATCGGGACGATCATTGATCGCGGCTATGTCCGCAAGGGCGGTACCGCACTGGTTCCAACGTTTACGGCAATGGTCGTGAGCAAGCTTTTAAAAGACTACCTCACGCAGTTTGTTGATTTGGGGTTTACCTCTGCGATGGAACGGTCCTTGGATACCATCGCCGAAGGTGATCTCGACAGCGCGGTTTATTTGGCCACTGTTTACAGTGGAAAAACGGGGCTCAAGTCTGTGGTCGAAGCTCAAGAAAAAAAGATCAATCCCGAGCAAGCTCGTTCTTTAAGTCTACAAGGGCTCGAGAAATTCGACTTTCGAGTCGGTAAATATGGTGCCTATGTTTGTATGGACCGTGATGGAGCCGAAGTGTGCGCTTCGATTCCTGAAAGTGAGTCTCCTGCTGACATGACGGCTGAAGCGGCGAACAAGTTGATCGATCAAAAAATTAATGGCGCCGATGCTCTCGGTAAAGATCCTAAAACAGGTTTGCCTGTTTATGCTTTGACCGGGCGGTATGGTCCTTACGTTCAGCTTGGTGATGTCGACAGCGATGATGCCAAACCCAAACGTGTGTCGGTTCCTGCGGGAACCGCTATCGAGAATGTGACATTCGAGCAAGCGTTGAGTTTGCTGGCGCTTCCCAAAATACTGGGTGAGCATCCAGTATTGAAGAAAGACATCAAGGCGGGCCTTGGCCGCTTTGGTCCTTTTGTTGTTTGCGAAGGTGATTACCGCTCGATTCCAAAAGGCGAATCAATTTTTGAAATCACTTTTGAGCGCGCACTCGAGCTTTTATCGCAACCCAAGAAAGGCCGCGGGCGAGCGGCACCTTTGCGTGAGCTTGGTGCGCATCCGCAAGACGGCGAGATGATTCAAATCATGAATGGCCCCTACGGTCCTTACTTTAAGTGGGGAAAAGTAAACGCCTCGTTACCCGAAGGGGCGGACCCGCAAAAAATGACACTCGCCGAGGCCCTCCCACATTTAGCTGAAAAAGCGGGCACAAAAGGCAGCGGAAAAGCCAAGCCCAAGGGTGGAAAAAAAGCGACTTCGAAGCCCGCCCGTAAGCCCGCTCCAAAAAGTGGAAAAAAGGGGGCGGCCTCAGCGACCGCGTCCTAGCTCTCTAAATATCTGAAATTAATTAAGATTGTGGCCCTTGTAAGGGGAGGCAATCTGGGCTATCCTGCGCAGCGGCATTATCCGGATACAAGGCAGGTCGCCATGAGCCGAGTCCGCCATTCATCGGGGCTCGAAATTCCAATTGCAGATAGCTCTCAGCTTGAGTTGGGGCTGGAGCGCCGTCGTGAGAACGACCGCAATCTGCATTTGGGCGGTCGCAGTTTTTACTTTTTTGATTTTGATGACAATGTAGCCTTCTTGGCGACACCGCTTTTGCTTTTTCACAAAGAGACCAAAGCAGAGCTTCAAATCTCGAGCGGTGACTTTGCAAAAGAGCATCATAATTTTGGTAAAGCGGGTCCCTTTAAGGACTACGAAATTAATTGGGACGACCAAGTCGGAACGTTTCGTTGTTTTCGTGATCACCACAATGACGAGCTTGAGCGGCTCGGTCTGAAAACTCAGATTTTTTTACATGATCTTGCAGAAGCCTTAGGCGTGCCTGACTTTCAATGGAAAGGACCGTCTTGGTCTTGTTTTTATCACGCCACCTTTAACTCCAGACCCGTCAGCGTCATCACGGCGCGAGGTCACCATCCGCAAACAATCGCAGAAGGGATCGATCTGTTTGTCCACTCGAGGCATCTGCCGAAGGCGCCTAATTATTTAAGTATCTATCCAGTCAGTCACCGGCCCACCCGCCAGTTGCTTGGCGACAGCGACTTTACGGCAACAACGGCTGAGCTCAAGCAGCGGGCCATTCGTGCGTCGGTCGAGCAAGCCTTAAAGCAGTATGGACACAGTCCTCATCACCGATTTGGAATGAGTGATGACGATCCTAAAAACATCCAACTGATCATCGAAGAAATGACGCGCTTGAAAACGACCTATCCCGAAATGAGCTTCTTTATGATCGAGACGCAAAATGGCGAGTTCGTGAAGCACGAAATCACGCTGTCAGGCGTGCGCGATGAGCGCTTGTCGGCTGAGGTCGCATCACAAATTTCTCTGTTTGACCGGCTGGGACCCAAGCGGTCTTAAGTCGAGTTCCTTTGTTGTTACCTCCCAAAGTTGAGGGTCTCGAAAGATCATGCCTTTCTGATTCTTTCTGCTATCCTTATCCAATAAGAAAAGAAGGAAGCCTATGAAAGCATTTCTGTTTCTGTTCACGAGTCTCTCGTTGTCCCCGGCGGCATTTGCGCAACTGGCGGGCGGCCAAGCCGTTCTCGAGTGCAAATACCTTTACACGATCGAGCAGGCCTTCTTAAGCCAGCACGTCAAAATCAACGGAGAGGATGCAGCTTTGCAAGCAAGACTTGTTGAGCAGTACGTTAAGCGTTTGGATCCCACCAAAGTTTACCTTCTTCAGACCGATGTCGACGAAGTGAAAAAAATGATGGTTAACGTTCTGGCTCAAGTGAAAAACAAAGACTGTGCTGTTTTAAATAAAGTGCAGGCCTTGCTTTTGACGCGAGTGAAAGAGCGCGCGGCCTTTGCGAAGAAAATGCTGGGCAAGACGTACAGCTTCGATGCAAAAGTCGAATTCGTTTTTGATCCTGAAAACAAAAAATTTGCACAAAACAATCAAGAAGCCGAAGACTTTTTATCAAAGTACATCCACTTTCAAGTTTCGAATTACCTCGCTTCTGATATGAAAATCGAAGAAGCCAAAGCGAATGTGATCAAAAGCTGGGACCGCACAATCAAACGTGTGACTGACATGAAAAACGAAGATCTCTTGGCTGGTTACTTGGATTCATTTGCGCGCGCGATGGACCCACACTCTGCTTTTATGGCGCGTGATAACAATGAAGACTTCCGCATTTCGATGAGCCTTTCGCTGAAAGGTATTGGCGCGACGCTTTCATCGCAAGATGGATTTACCGTGATCGAAGCGTTGGTTCCTGGTGGCCCGGCGGCACGTTCTGGACTGCTGGACCCTCAAGATAAAATTATCTCAGTTGGACAAGGTGAAAAAGGCGCCATGGAGAATGTCATCGAAATGGACTTGCGCGACGTTGTCCGCAAAATTCGTGGAGAAAAGGGAACCAAAGTTCGCCTGACAGTCTTGCGCAAAAAAGGCGAGGGCAAAAAGCGTTTCGAAATTACTTTAGTTCGTGACCAGATCAAGCTTGAAGACGAAGCTGCCTCGATTCTTTACCAAGATAAAGATGTTGGCGGCGTGAAGAAAAAAATTGGTGTGATTAATTTTCCGAGCTTCTACTCGGATGGTCGTCGTGGCGGACGTTCAAGCGCCGCCGATGTGAAAAAAATTATTGCCGAAGCTCGCGCGGCAAAAGTCGACGGCATCGTTCTTGATCTTTCGACAAATGGTGGTGGTAGCTTAGAAGATGCCGTGAAAATCGCCGGGCTCTTTTTTGCGACGGGTAATGTCGTGAAGCAGGCCACTCGTGAAGACGAAAAAGGGGACTCAACAACATTGCGCGACTCGGATCCAACCGTTGATTGGAGTGGTCCTTTAGTAGTTCTGACCAGCCGCATTTCGGCCTCGGCTAGCGAGATCGTGGCCGGAACGCTCAAAGACTATAAACGCGCCGTCGTGGTGGGCTCAGATCACACGTTTGGTAAAGGAACCGTTCAAACCGTCATCGATATTCCGCCCCAGACGGGTGAGCTCGGCGCCATGAAGGTGACGGTGGGAACATTCTTTATTCCCGGTGGAAACTCGACTCAACACCGCGGCGTTTTGGCGGATGTGACGATCCCGAGCCAATACGACAGCGATGAAGTCGGCGAAAAATCCTTGGATTACTCGCTTCCTCCCGCGGCTTTGTCGGCCTTTTTGTCGCCAGACGCGTATGTGAAAGCGGGCAATAACGCTTGGAAAGTCTTGCAGCCAGACTGGATTAAAAAGTTGGCTGATCAGTCGAAAGTTCGCGTCGACAAGAGCGATGATTTTAAGAAAGTGGTCGATGAGCTGAAGAAGGCGAAAGCCACCGGCAAGCTGATCAAATTGGCTGATGTGATGAAAGACAAAGAGAAAAAAGAAAAAGAAAAAACGGCCAAAAACAAGGGCAAAGCCGAAAAAGACAAAGAATATCTCAAGCGCGCCGACGTCCAAGAGTCGGTCAATGTCCTTTTGGACCTTATTCAGCTTCAGGGGTCGAGCACAGTCGCGACAAAGTAAAAGAAAACCTCTGGAGCGATGCTTCAGAGGTTGAGCTCTTGCCCTATATTTCAGACAAGAGATCATGACACAAATTCGACCTTCGCGACCGCAAAAATCCACGCCCTCTAAAGTGCCCGCATCCAAGGGGAATCGTATGCCTAAAAAAGCCCCGTCTAAGATGGCGGCCCGTTCGGTGAAGTCCACGAAGGCGAGCAGCCTTTCGCTGACTGACCTGAATAAGCTTCCAAAGGCCTTGTTAATCCAAATGCATGACCTGATGGTCAAATCGCGCGTCCTCGAAGAGCGCCTGATTAAAATCTACAAAGCGGGTGATGCTTACTTCTGGATCGGTGCACCCGGTGAAGAGGCTTGGGGTGTTCCGATCGGGCTCCAAGTCATGAAGGGCCGTGGACCCCAGCATGATTACCTGCACATGCATTACCGTGCAACACCAACATTGGTGGCGATGGGGATGCCGATGATCGATTCGATCCGCCTGATTATGAACCGAGCCACTGATACCTCAACCGGTGGTCGAAACTTTTCGAACCACTATGCTTATCCCGACTGGAATGTGGCCCCCGTGACTTCGCCCATCGAAGTCCAGTACGGCATCGCGCTGGGAACAGCGCATGTGCAAAAACGACTGAAATCAAAGGGCATCACGCTTGTCACGGGTGGGGACGCCGGAACCGCCGAAGGCGATTTCGCAAGCTGCTTGATCTGGGCTTCGCGCCGCGGCCGTGAGCTTCCGATGTTGATCACGGTTCAAAATAACAAGTGGGGAATCTCGACCTCTTTTGATGGCCAGCATGGCGAGAATCAAATTGCCGACCGTGCAAAGGCTTTTAACATTAAGGCCCGCGTGATTAACGGCAATGATCCGATCGAGTCGTACCTGACTCTGCAAGAGGACATGGCTTACATTCGCAAGACCGGAAAGCCTGCGTTTATCGAAGCCCACGTCTCTCGTCTGTATGGGCACTCCTCGGCGAGCGGTGCAAACTTTGTTCAAAACGAGCTCTGCTGCCTCAATGATTTTGAAACCAAACTTTTAAAGGCTGGGCTCATCAAAGATGCTGGGGTCAAAGAGATGTACGAGAAGTACAACAAAGAAGGTTATGAAGCTCAGCAGATTGTCAGAAGTGAGCCGGTACCCACGCCCGAGTCAATATGGGATCACGTCTTTGTTGGCAGCGAAAATGCGGACTGGAGGAAATTCTAATGGCAAACATGGCACAAGCCATCCGCATGGCGCTTCATTACGGTGAAAAAAACTTAGCGGTGAAAGATATTTTTGGACAAGACGTCGGCGCGCCGCTAGGCGGCGTTTTCACTGCGACTCAAGGCCTTGAGACCACTTGGAACACGCCACTTGATGAACGCGGGATTATCAGTATGGCGATGGGAATCGCCATGACGGGTGAGCGCTGCGTGGCTGAGATTCAGTTTGTTGATTACATCTTTAACACGATGGACTTAATGAAAATCGCCGGCAACACGCTTTGGTGTACAAATGGTGGATTTCCATTGCCCATGGTGGTGATGAGTCCGGTGGGTGCGGGTATTCGGGGGTCCGTTTACCACTCGCACTCGTTTGATGCTTGGGCTTCACGCTTGCCAGGCTGGAAGGTGGTCATGCCTTCGACGCCTCTCGATGCCTACGGGCTTCTGCTCTCGGCCATTCAAGATCCAAATCCCGTTTTGTTCTTAAAGCCTAAAGCGCTGATGCGTGTTCGCGGAGACGAGTTGATTCCCGGCGAGCCATCGGACGAAAAAGAGCTAAAAAACATGATCGATGCTCCAATCGGGGACAGAGCCTCATGGAAGGCGCGTTGGCCCAAGCTCGAGAATTTTTCGATTCCGATCGGCCAAGGGAAGATCACGCGAGTCGGCGATCAGGTGACCCTGGTTTCTTACGGCCGTCATCTCTTGGTCTGCAATCAAGTTGCGGATGAACTTCGCGAAGAGGGGTACTCGGCTGAAGTCATTGATCTTCGATCGATCTATCCTTACGACTGGCAAATGATTAAAGCCTCGGTCGAAAAAACGGGACGTGTGATTTTTGTGAACGAAGACACGGAAGTCACAAACTTTGCCGAGCACTTGGTTTACCGAGTAGTCCAAGAGCTCTTTTATTCATTGCTGGCCCGGCCCCTGGTGCTTGCAGGAAAAAATCTTCCTGGCATCGGTTTGCACCCCAATCTCGAAGACGCCTCGGTTCCGCAAAAACATGAAATCGCAGAAGCCATTCGCAGTGTCGTGGCCGAAGTTCCATGACAAAAAAAAAGGCTCAGAAAACTTTTGATAAGTATGAACTTTACAGCCGTGCTGTTCAGTCGGCGGAGACGGATGTGGTTTTCTTACGTCAGGTTTACCGCGAGCTTCGCGGAAAAGATCCTCGCATCATGCGAGAGGACTTTTGTGGAACCTTTTCGCTGTCGTGCGAGTGGGTGAATCTTTCGCCGCATCATGAGGCTGTCGGCGTGGATCTCGACCCTGAACCTTTGGAGTATGGTCGTCGGCACAACCTTGCAAAACTAACAAAGTCTCAGCGAGCCCGCGTGAGTCTCGTCGAAGCCGATGTTTTGAAGTCGGAGTTGCCTCGAGCCGATCTCGCGATGGCGATGAACTTCTCTTATTTTGTCTTTAAAACTCGCGAAACAATGAAAGCCTACTTTGCGAACGTTTATAAAAGCGTCAAAAGCGATGGCCTTTTTGTTCTGGATCTTTTTGGCGGTTCTTTGTGTCACGACGAAAACGAAGAAAAGACCCAGCACCGCGGTTTTACTTACTACTGGGATCAAGCCAGCTTTGATCCCGTGAGCAACCATGCCCAGTTTTATATTCACTTCAAAGTGAACGGTCAAAAGAAGCAGGAACGCGTATTTTCTTACGACTGGCGAATGTGGTCGATCCCCGAGCTGCGCGAAATCTTGGCCGAGGTTGGTTTCAAGAAAACTCATGTGTATTGGGAAGGGACAACGAGTAAAGGGACCGGCGATGGTGTCTTTACTCGGACCGAGCAAGGCGAGTCCTGCCAGTCCTGGATTGCCTACATCGCGGCCGAAAAGTAAGTTTTAAGGTTTTGAGAAAACCAGGCAAAGGTCTCGCCTAGCGAGCGCCGAAGGGCTCAGACAACAAGGATCTGTTGCTCCTGGCCTTATACCTCTTCGAGCTAAACCGATAAATAGACAGGCCCTTTTTGTCGGAGCTATGGCTTATGAATATCTCATCAATTCTAGGTTTTGCGGTGGCGGGTTTGGTGCTTTATTTCGGCGTCATTCACGGTGCGAAAGATCCCGCGATTTTTCTTGATACCCATGCTTTGATTTTAGTTATTGGTGGAACATTGGCTGCCACCTTGATCGCTTATCCGGTTAAGCAACTTAAAGATTTAGGACAGTTTTTAGCCTACGGTGTTTTCTTAAAATCGAAGGTGAACCCTTTGTAGTTGATCGAAGCTATTCGGGCGGCGGCAAAGACAATGGGCACTCAGTTGATTGGCGCGGGCTTTCATGCAGCCATGCATCCTTTTTTGGCCGAGGGCCTCAACCTTTTGCAAAAAACTATTTGAACCGCGCCGAGCTCGAGGATGTTCTTCAAGCACGCCGTTTGGTTTTTAAAAAGAAATACCTGCAAGATGCCTAAATCTTGAATGCCGTTGCGAAGTACCCTCCCGCCTTTGGTCTCTTAGGTGCTTCGACGGGAATGATCGCAATGATGACGAACTTGGGTGGTCCCGGCGGAACAAGTTCAGGAGCAACTCCAAAAAATCTCTAACGCAAGTTTTAATAGTTCGGAGCCTTCGCCTCCCCCGGAGCCCATGACCGAAGCTGCGGCAACTCCAGTTGATCCAACTCTAGAGGTCAAGCACGAACTTGAGCAAATCCGCCTTCAGCGTGAGGAGCTAAAAAAAGAACTCGAAAGCCAGGCACAGCAAAGAGCGGATGACTTAAAGAAAATCGAAGAGAAGACGGCCGCTGAAGAACTTTTGTCGCAAAAAATTAAAGATCTCGAGAAAGAAACGGCCCGGCTCAAGAGCCAGGCATCTGTCGCCCCTACTCCGGCTAGTCCCGACGAAAAGCTTAAGGAGCAAGTTCTTAAGCTTCAGCAGGAACTTAAGGCGGTCAAGAAAAAGCCAGACTTACAGGCCGATCTGCAGCGCTTGAAAGATCAGCTCGAGAAAGAAAAAACTAAGGCTGTGGCGATCGAGCAAGATCAGTTGAAGGCAAAAGAGCTTGAGAAGATCAACAAGGAGCTCGCTGAAAAGCAAAAGAGTCTCGAGGCTAAGCTCGAAGAAATGCAAAAAGAGGCCAAGAATCAAGCTCAGTTTATGATCGTGATTTTGAAGTGGTCTTCAGAGAAGCACGATTTGGATTTGACGGTAACGGATCCCAGCGGCAAGGTTTTTAATTTTAAAAACCGAAAGTTCGCAAGGCATAGCGGCGAGTTCACGTTGGATTCACGCAGTGGTCCCGGGGCCGAGATCTGGCAGAGCGATAAAGTTTTGGCGGGGACGTACACCGTGACTTGGAAGCTTTACAATACGTACGGAAATGACAAGCCGGTCGTTTTCTCGGGCTTTATTTCTACGAATCGAAGCCGAGTGCCGATCCTCGAGGGAGCTTTCCAAGCTCAGTCCGGCAAGCTGCAAACAGTTAAGATCCAAGCCGATGCCAAAGGTAATCTGACCAAACTCTAAGACGGTTTCTTGAGGATCAAAAGTCGTCTTTGAGAGCGTCGACTGTAAAATCAGATTCTTTAAGGCCTGAGTTCACCTTGATGTTCTTGAGCTCAACATCGGTCCGGCGTTTGTTGACCGGGTTAAAAACTTTGATCAACTGCGCACGTGAAATGCCGTTAGAGTTCGTATAATTCGAAAACTCGACAGTTTTTGCGAGAACCGCGCCTCGAAAGTAATCGGCCTTAAGTGGAAGTGCAGCGGGTTCAGAGAGTGTGATGATCACGTGGCTATAGGATGTGGGACCTGATGATTTCAATCGAATATGGAGCCTTGCAGAGCCCTTCTGGCGGTCAAGTAGCCGGGCTTGAGCGGATTGGATGGAGACCGGACTTAAGTCCTGCGTGCTCAGTTCTGAACCCAAGAGGCCACCTTGGCCAGCAGCGCCGGTGATGCGCCGAATTTGTTTGGTTGAAGGTAGATAGATCCATTGTTTTTGCGACGTGCCCTCGAGTTCAGCTAAAAGAGCAGTTCCTTTGACGTCGGCGGGAGATTGAATTCGAACGAGGGCCTTGCCGCCCTTTGACGTCTTTAACGACTTGAGATCCATTTCGCGAATTTTGGTTTCGCCATTTTTTTCGATAATTTTAAGCACGACAGTGGCTTGGTCTGATTTAGACTCAAGATTCTGACGTGCCTTTTGGAGGAGTCTGCGAGCTTCTTTGCCCTTGTCGGGGGCCGCTTGTAAACTATGGGGCGCTAATGAAGCGGCCAAGAAAACCAAAACCCAAAGTGATTTGCTCAACAATGGAGCCCGGACTTTTGCCGGAAGGGTGAGGCCCTTTTGATCATGTAGCCAATGCGGAAACTCACGCAGTAAAGCGGGGAGAAACACAAGATCACCAATAAACCCGGCAAAAATAGAAACGAGCATGAAAACTCCAAAGCTTTGGTTCAACTCAAACTGCGAGAGCAAGAAGGCAAGAAAACCGACGAACAGGACAAAGGATTCTGAAAGACAGGGGTTGCCTTCGAGCAAGAGCGCTCGCCTCAGGGGCAGCTTGTTCATACCCGTGGTTTTTTGAATGTGGCGCAAACGGCTCAGCAAATAAACTGTATTGTTAAACGCCAGGCCCAGCGCAATCGAGAAAACGAGAGCGATGCCTGGCTTCACCGGCGTCTGAGTCACAGCGAGAGCACCCATCAGGATCGCGGGGGGAATAAAGTTTGGCAGGCAGGCGACGAGGGCCCAGCGAACCGAGCGAAAGACGAGGGCCAGCAAAATCCCGATGATCGCCAGTGAATGCCAAAACCCGTAGACAAGTTCTTTCGCCAGTGATTGATTTAGGGCGTGCGTGATGAGGGCCGGTCCCGCCTCTTGAATCTTGTAGGTGGGAAAAGTTTGTTGTGTTATCAGCATCATCTGGTAGCGAGTAGACGCCAGACTGTTTGAGGGCAAGTCTCTCATACGCAAAGCCATGCGGATTTCTTTGCTGTCGGGAGAGATGTAGTTTTTGAGCGGATTTTGCGCCGCCATCGAATACAGAAAATACTGTTCTGAAATGGCAGTCGTGTTGGTGCGTCCCGCCGCCGGGATAAAATCAGCAACCGAGAGCACGGAGCCAACGGCCGGGAGTTCTCGGAGGCGAACCGACAGTTGCTCAAGCTTTTTTAGATTCTGGGGGTCGTTCCAGACGCCTTCTTTGGGGCTTCTAATCGTCAAATGCAAGGGCAGTGTTCCGCCAAATCTGGCGTCAATGTTCTCGGTAGCAACGCGCACAGGATCTTTTGCTGGGAGATCATCAAACAAGCGGCTCGAAAAATTGAGACGCGTGATCGTGGCACCCGAAACGACGGAGATCGCAATCACGAGCGAAACGATGGGGATGCTGAGCTTCATCAGTGGCAAGATCCAAGTTGCTCGGGCCTGATTCCAGCGCCTGGCATCGGGATTTGTCCATGGAAGAGCAACGTACAAAACGAATTGTCCAAAAAGCCAGGTCCACAACACCGTCGCGCCCACCGTCCAGGCATAATTCTGAATGGCCGGAATCACCGTCCAAGATAATGTGAGAAAGCCAATCGCCGTTGTGATGCTCCCTAGCAAGTTGGCGAGAAACATCTCTTTCAGCAATCGGAGTGTTAAGATCTGTCGCTCGAGCCAACTGGCCGGCTGGTGCTTGGCCAGCATTTCACCCCAAGGATGGAGCGTGTGCAGGATCAAAGAAATAAAAGTCGTACTGACGATAATGGGAAGGGTTGAGAGCAAAACCGAAAACGAAACATTTGCGAGGGCCAAGCCAGCCAGGCAACTCAGGTTGGTGAGTGTAAGGCCAACCAGGGCCAAAACCAGAGGGCTTCCACGCTTGTAAAAGAAAAACATCAGTCCGCAAAACAAAAACAGACTGACGATCAAAAACTTTTGCAGTTCGGCACCAAGTTGAGACGACATTTGTGCCTGCACGGCTGGCGCGCCACCAATATTGATGGCGACGTTCATTTTTTTAGGGAGCGTCCGATTGAGAGCGGCATTGATGTCAGTCGAAAGACTTTGGAGCTCCGTCGTACCATGAATCGCGGGTTCGACTAAGATCACAACCGAACGAAGGTCTTCAGAGATTAGTTGTGATTTGAGCAAGGTTTGCCCTTGAACCCAGGGCTTCCATTGTTTTGCTGGCAAATTGTCAAAGATGGGCCCGATCTCAATCGCATTTTTTGTTTGCAAGGCCATTTCTAAGTTGGTGAGACTCAACACTTTGGCAACTCCCGGGAGCTGCTCAAGGGCGCTGGTCGCCTTCTTTAGAGTTTCAACACGTTGGGGAATCAGCCAGGTTTGGTTGCGCGACGGCAGTGTGAGCGAAACTAAAAAAGAAGAGCTCTCTTCAAGTTGATACTTATTGACGATTTCTTCGTCATTCTGAAGTAAGGCATGATCGCGAGGAAAAAAGTCACGAAAAGAATACTGAGTCTGAAGGTCCTGAACTTTGACGAGGGATACGACGCCGAGAGCGGCAATGAAAGAGATGCAGACAGCGACTGAAATTTTGACACTAAATGATAAACTGACGGGCAATTTCATTTTGCGCTCTCGCTCACTTTTTTTCGTTCGTCAATCGATAAGTGGGGTAAGATTTGATCGACGAGGTTGTTATGACAGAGTACCAACATTCTATTCGGCTTTCAAAAATTCTCGCTTTAGCGATTCTTTTCTGTCCCTTGTTTTTAGGGGCCGCTCAAGAAGCTTCGGGACTACAGATGCGCTTGTCCATTCCTTGGACACAAATCCAAAAAATGATCCAGACCGAAGTGCGAAACTCAGGTGCTTTTGTCAAAAGTATGACTGATTCTTCTTTGCAAGTCGGCGAGATCCGCGCCTTTGTTGCGACCGGGAAAGTGGACTTTGCGGGGCTGCAAAAAATCACCTCGCAGGTGGGTGAATCTCGTTTTGATTTTGGCGTCGAGGGTTCGCGGTTGCGAATTCAAGTTCCTACTTTTAAAATTGATCAAGAGATTGAGCGGGCTGTCGCAGGCGGGGTTCTTCGTGTTCGCATTCAGGCGACGTGCGGACCTCTGGTGCTGTCGCAAGCTTTTAAGAACGTCGCGGGCCGCTATCGATTTGGTTTGCAGGATTTAAAGATCGTTGGCGCTTTTGAGTCACTTCAAGTTGAACCCGATGCGGCTCAGTTTCAGATGCAGGACCTGGTCTGCCAGGGGGCTCCAGGGCTAGATGCCTACCTCCAGAAAAGAATTTTAGATTTGGTGAGATCGCCCGCATTTTTGTCATTGAAAGTACGAGAGTTCGTTGAACCGTTTTTGCAAAGGGAACTGAATGAAAAGGTTCAACTCTTAATCTCGGGTCTTCAAGTTCCAGGGTCAGCACTGGGTTCGCAGTCGCGTCTTGTTCTCAAATCTGTTGAGCAAACCGAACTCGGGTTGCGAGCTTCGCTGGATTGGATTTTTGATGAGCGCTCTAACAATTTGCTGGCGGCTCCTGACCGCCCCAGGGACAATACTGATTTTGGCTCGCGCATGGGTTTGCAAATTTCAAAAGACGGATTTGAACTACTTTTGCGCCGCTATCTTCAACAGCAGCCTGAGTGGACGACGCTCAAGGCGAATGATTTTGCTGATTTCCAAAAGCTTTTGTTCTGGCGATTTGCGCAGTTCTTTGTGTGGCCCGATCTTTTTAACTTTCCAAAAAAGGCGACCTTTCCTTTGTTGATTCAAAAACCCGAGATTCAAGCTGTTCACTTCAGAGGCACAAGTTTGAAGTTGAAAGCCAAAACCACTGCTTGGCTCCAAGCGCCAAGAGATGGAAAAATTTGGTACTACGTGGCTCTGATGGCGCGGGTGAATGGCGAATTTGAACCGATGATAAGCAATGGTCAATTGAAGTTGCAAGCAAGGGCGGTGACAAGTCAGTCCAAAATTGGGTTTGGCCAAGATTACGTCAATCGGTTCGGCCCCAATCAGTACATCGCCTCAAGCGTGACCGAGCCACTTGTCGACAATTTACTCAAAGAGCGCGCGTGGAGTTTTGCACTGCCACAAGTGAAGCTGTCCTCAAATCTGACCGTGAAAGTTCAGAGCTATCGTTTGCAAAACGAGACGCTCCACCTGCTTTTGGCTCCGTAAACTTGCCTTGTGCCTGAGATCTTTAGTCGCTAGGATCCTGAGGCATGTGGACGCTGCTGTTGACGTTCTTTGTGGCTTCGGCCGGTACTTCCGGAAAAATCTCGCTGGACGGGCACGTGCTTTTTAAGGCGCCGCCCGCGCCTGTTTCACAAGTCACGGGTGCTTCGACATTTTCAGTTCAAATGAAGGACAAAATTTCGGAAGCTTGGCGCTGGAAGTTTGAACCTGAGCTTCGGACTCGTGGTCCCGGCGAACTTTCGGAAGTTGATATCGAATGGAATGCGCGCGAGAGTTGGCTCGAGTACAGATCGGGCGAATTTCGCTTGCAAGGTGGAAGTCTTATTAAGGCTTGGGAAGGGACCGATGGTGTCAATCCCATGGACTTGGCGACGCAAAAAATTCTGACCGATCCTTTGCGTTCAGAAAACTTGGGATCATTTGGTTTGTGGGCACAGTGGAACCACTCACCTGTGACGCTTGAGGCCCTATGGATTCCGGACCAAACCCGAAGCGTGTTGCCCGGTGATCACGCCGGGTGGTGGCCTCGTGAAAACGAGATCCCTCTTGAGCAAGATGACGCCCGTTTGCAAGTTCCTGAAAATCCCGAGTTCGAGATCTTGCCCCGAAAAGATTTGAACGATGCTTACAAGAATAATTTTGGTGCCCGTTTGCGTGGGCAGTTTGAGACCGTCGATCTTTCCTTGGCTTTTTTTGAAGGTGCGACGCAAACACCGGCCCTGACGCCTGATCAACGCGGACTTCTTGTCGGAGTTGATCCCGATGGAAGGTTTGTCATCTTGCTTGATAAGCCGATTCGAATCCAGCCGGTGGATGACCGGCGGCGTTCAGCAGCGATCGGTTTTAACTACACGGCAAAATCTTTTATTTTTCGGACGGCCGCTCGTTACGATACAGCGGTGCAAAAAGACAAAAGTCGTTTGAATGACACCACTCAGGCGGTTGCAGGTCTAGAAAAAACAGTCGAGCTCGGATCGCGGACTTTTATCTTGCTTGGTCAGTATGCTTGGGGCCGCGAGAGTGAGCGCACGGGAACTGCGGTCTCGGTGCAAAGTCTTTTTGCCGATGCTTACCTATTTGGGGTGCGCGGCGTTTGGTCTGATACGACATCGCTGCAATTGGCGGTCGTTTATTCGGCTTCAACAAAATCGTCATTTGAGCAGTTTGATCTTGAGCGCAGGTTGAGCGACAACTGGGTGCTTCGTACGGGCGCTGATATTTTTCAAGGACCCTCAAATACGTTGATTGGTCTTTGGCGGGACCAGAGTCGGCTGCGCGTTGGCGGCGATTTTATCTTTTGATTCCAATCCCAGATTGGCGGGCCACCGGCCGCCGTGCCTTTTTTTTCAGGCAACCACGAGCCTTGCTCTTTGATGCGTCGCACGTCAAGACTTTTGGGGATGCTCTCCGTTGACTCACCTGCAAGCTAATTCTAAGACCTGGGCTCACCATTGCCCAATGAGGGGCTCATTTCCCGGAGGTTTTGAATGAAGAAATTGGCGCTCTTATTGGTTTTTTGCCCCCTGATGGCATCGGCGCAAGGTAAAAACCGTTCGTACGCATCAACTGGCGCAAGTGAAGTTGGCGTTGGTTTGGGTTTCACAAAGGGTGCATTTAACATTGCAGCTCAATACGAAAAGCGGAGCGACGGACTTGGCCATGGTGGCTACTTCTTTTTTCAAGCTGATAAAGAAAAGAACGGCTCGAAAAGTGTCAATCAAGTGATGTCATTTGGTGGTCAGATGAAGGCTCATGTTCTCAATACAAACCGCGTGGACGCTTACCTGGCACCTGGTTTCGGTTTGCACATGATCAAAGATGTTCCCGATGCTTCTGCAAGCAGCGGCAAAACAGACGTGACGGCTTTTGGGCCGACCTTGCGAATCGGTGTTTTGCTTCCGATTTCACCAACAATGAAAGTCGGCTTGGACCGTCTTGAACTTTGGAACTGGTTTGATGAAAAAGCATCTTCAGCTTATGCCTTTTACAGCGCGACGATGGCTTTTGATTTCTAGTTTTTGACCAAAAACTTTGAGCCTTCGTGCTCAAAAAAAAGCGAGGTTTGCACCTTGCTTTTTTTTGAATTATTTTGTGAGTTCTTCTTTTGTGAAAAGTGGCTTCAAGTTTAAGTCGGCCTTCGCCAACGGGTGGCCCTCGCCTCTGTGAATCACGCACAGCACATCGGTGATAATTGCGCCCGCTTTGCGCAAATCTTCAGTGCTGAGTAGAACTTGTCCACCCGTTGTAATCACATCTTCAATGATACAGACTTTTTTTCCGGTAAAGTCGCGCCCTTCAGCAATTCGGCAGGTGCCGTACTCTTTTGCTTTTTTGCGCACGAACAAAGCGGGGAGACCAGTTTCGAGAGAAAGCGCCGTGGCGATCGGAATGCCGCCCATTTCAAGACCCGCCAAAATCTCGGTTCCTGCGGGAATCAGGGGTTTCATTTGTTTGGCAATTTCGCGCAAGAGTTCGGGCTCGGCTTCGAAGCGGTATTTATCGAAATACTCATTTGAAGTTTGACCCGAGCGGAGCTTGAACTCGCCCCGGAGGTAGGCAATTTGGTAGATTTTTTGACCCAATTCTTGGCGTGTCACTCTGTCCCCCTTTGGGTGGCCTGGTTCTTGCCAAGTATCATGTCTTGAGAGGAGCTCGAACTCAACATGAGGCATGGCACAAAATCGGATTATGAAACCCTGAGTCTTTTTGTGATCTTAGGGGTGCTCACGTTGGTGCTGGTTTTGGGCCTGAGGCTGGTTCTTTTTGCACCGACGGACCCGTCGATCGTCTTACCTGAAATCAAGGCCGAGCAGTCCCTCTTGCCTGGTGGCCGTTGACCTAAGAACGGCGCAACTGGTTTTTACGGATTTGCCACTGCTCAAGGGCGTACTGGCGCATATCGGTGACGTGATCAAGCTCATCAACGATCTCAACGCCCAGCAGGGTCTCGACGGCATCTTCAAGTGTCACAAGCCCCGTTACGATCCCATACTCATCCACAGCCAAGGCCAGGTGTTCTTTACGCTTGATCAGCAGATCAAGAACAGAAGCCACGGTCATGCGTTCGGGGACGGATTGAATGGGCGTGGTGATTTCGCGGATGCGAAGTTTGTGCTGATCATTTGAGAGCGCTTCGTGAATGCGGTAGCGCATGGTCATCCCGATGATGTTATCCAGGCTGTCATCGTAAACGGGGATCCGTGAAAAGCGGATCGGTTTGTATTTTTGGTGCACTTCTTCCACGTTCATGTCGGAATCCAGCGCAAAAAAGACCGACCTTGGCGTCATGATATCCGACACATAATGGCTGTTGAGCGTGAGTATATTTTTAATGATCGCTGATTCTTTGCGGTGAAGTGAGCCCTCTTCGACGCCGAGCTCGGCCGTGGCGATCATTTCTTCGCGGCTGACCAAGTTGACATCGGGCCGTTTAAACATGCGGCTCGCCGTTTCTGAAAGCCAGACGACCGGGTACAAAATAAAAATATAGATTTGAATCACGTAAGCGGCCAGCGGCGCTAAGGCTTTCCAGTAGGTGCTGCCAATGATTTTGGGCACGATCTCGCAAAGAATCAAGATCGCCATCGCCAGCATCCCCGACACGATGCTCACTCCCGTGTTGCCGTAATGCTCGTGAACAAGGGCTGCGATCGCGGCAGATCCCAAAGTATTTGAAATGGTGTTCATCGTCAGAATGGCCGTGATGGGCTTATTCACAGTTTCTTTAAGGTGTTCCAGGAGGCGGCCATAGCGTTTGCCGTCTTTGATCGCAAGAGCCACGTACACGGGGCTGATCGACATGAACACCGCTTCTAGCAGGGCACAGGTAAAGCAAACAGCAACAACGAGAATGAAAAGTCCGACAATGGTACTCATCTTTTAGAGATCCTCAGTCTACGAGACGGGGTGCCACTTAGTGAAGAGAGATTCGATAATGCAATGCAAGATTATGCCAGAGTGAGTCCCAAAATCAAAAGGCACCTTGCGAGTGCCTTTTCTATCTTATCTCTTTGTTTTTGTTTTGAAATCCTGCCGCGCAGGTCGCCCCAAAGGGGCTACAATCAACAGTCGCCCCAAAGGGGCGCAAATAAACAGGAAGCGTTACCGCTATCAACATCCTTGGAAGGAGTCGGAAAGCGGCACGACTTCATATCGACTACTTGTTCTCGGCCGCGCGCTTCTCGGCGTACTTTTTAACAAGTTCTTCTTGGACGTTCCGAGGCGTGGGTGCGCGGTGAGAGAATTCCATCGAGAATTCGCCCTTTCCTTTTGTCGCCGAACGCAAGTCTGTCGAGTAACCGAACATTTCGCTCAAAGGAACGTGGGCTTCGATGACCGCGTTGCCTTCAACCGAAGAGGTATTTTGGATCACACCACGGCGCTGATTAATCTGGCCAGTTGCGGGACCTTGGTACTCTTCAGGAACCGTTGTCTCAAGCTTCATGATGGGCTCAAGGACGATAGGTTTTGCTTTGGGGTACACTTCACGCATGGCTGCCATCGAGGCAATTTTAAAGGCCATGTAGCTTGAATCGACATCATGGTAAGCGCCGTCATGCAGTTCGCAGCGAACACCCACGATCGGGAAACCGATCAATGGACCTTTTGCGCACTGTTCAGCGAAACCTTCTTCAACCGCAGGGATAAATTCACGAGGAATACGTCCACCCACGACTTTGTTCTCGAACAAGAACGTTTTGCCGTCTTCTTGCGGCTCCAGCGGAGCGATACGGCCGACGACTTTGGCGTACTGACCCGAACCACCCGTTTGTTTTTTATGCTGATAATCGTAATCCGCCGCTTGAGAAATCGTCTCACGGTAAGCCACCTGGGGCGCGCCGACGATCACTTCACAAGCAAATTCACGTTTCATGCGCTCGATGTAGATCTCGAGGTGAAGCTCACCCATTCCTGAGATGATGGTCTCGGCCGATTCTTCGTCACGTTTCACTCGGAACGTTGGATCTTCTTTACGGAACTTCTGAAGCGCTTTCGAGAAATTGTTCGCCCCTGATTTCTCTTTAGGAGAAACCGCAAGCGAGATCACGGCATCAGGAACGTGCATGGATTGCATCGCAAAGTTCGAGCCTTCGTGAACAAAAGTGTCTCCCGAAGCGCAATCGATACCGAACATGGCAACGATGTCACCCGAGTGAGCGATCTCGATGTCTTCCATTTTGTCGGCGTGCATACGAACAACGCGTGGGATTTTAACCGAACGCTGATTGGTCGTATTGATGATGAATTCACCTTTTTGCAGCTGACCTTGGTAAACACGCATAAATGTCAACTGACCAAATGGCGTATCTTGCAACTTAAACGCAAGGGCGACCAAGGGCTTTTTGTCGTCAGGAAACAACTCAACTTTAGCTTCGTTGTTGTCCAGATCAAGAGCGTGTTCTTTTTTCTCGTGGGGTGTGGGCAGGTAGTGGCCCACATTGTCGAGCAGGTGCTGGACCCCTTTATTCTTAAACGCAGAACCGCAGCAAACGGGAACCAATTTAAGACCGATCACAGCTTTACGAGTTGCCGCGCGGATTTCGTCGATTGAAATCGGTTCTTCCATCAAGAATTTTTCGCCGATGGACTCATCGACGTCTGCAAGCTTCTCGATCAAGATCGTACGGTACGCTTCTGCGTCCGCTTTCATATCTTCGGGGATTGGGATCTCGGTGATGATTTCGCCAGATTCACCTTCGTTGATAAACGCTTTCATCTGAACGAGGTCGACGATTCCCTTGTGTTGATCTTCAAGCCCAATTGGCAATTGGTACATCACCGCATTGAGTTTGAGTTTCTCCACCAAGGCATCTTTCACGCGCAAAGGGTTGGCCCCTTGACGGTCTAATTTGTTCACGAATGCCAAACGAGGAACGCCGTAGCGTTTCATCTGACGGTCCACTGTGATGGATTGCGATTGCACACCGGCAACGCCGCAAAGAACGAGAACGGCGCCGTCAAGAACGCGGAGTGAGCGCTCAACCTCAACGGTGAAATCGACGTGCCCGGGAGTGTCGATCAAATTAATGGTGAAATTCTTCCAAGTTACTTGCGTACAAGCAGACTGGATCGTGATCCCTTTTTCGCGCTCAAGGTCCATGAAATCCATGGTGGCTCCGACGCCATCTTTCCCTTTTACTTCGTGAATCGCGTGGATTTTACCACCGTAGAAAAGAATGCGCTCCGACAGTGTGGTTTTACCCGAGTCGATGTGAGCGGAGATTCCGATATTTCGGACGAGATTAATATCCCACTTATTAGCCATAGAGGTCCTCTTGAGCTTAACCACCCCTTAATGGGGTCGTTCCATGTTGGTTTTAAGAACAATCGGGAGTATCATCAATCGGGCTTACTGGCAAAGTAAGTTGACCGAGGTCGGGGAGAGATAGCGCAGTGCAAAATATCGAGAGTTTGCGAGAGGTGATGCGAGCAAAGTTCGCTCTGCAGGAGTTCCGCGGACGGCAAGAGATCGTGTTTTCGCATTTACTCGCCGGGCGCTCAGGATTACTCGTGATGCCCACGGGTGGTGGGAAAAGTCTGCTGTATCAGTTGTGGGCGGCGGCGGATGCGGGGCTTGTTCTTGTGCTCTCACCCCTGGTCTCGCTGATGCAAGATCAGGTCGATTTGGCCAAGCAGATGGGGCTGCGGGCGACCTGTTTGAATGCCACGGTCCCTCGTGAAGAACGCGACCAGCGTTTGCGTCAAGTCGCTAGCGGACAAATTGAATTGCTCTTTGTTACGCCTGAGCGCTTTCGTCAACCAGAGTTCCGCGCGATCCTGCAGGCGCGCAGGCCGCGCCTGCTGGCAGTTGACGAAGCCCATTGCATCTCGGCTTGGGGCCATGATTTTCGTCCCGATTACACCCGGCTCGGTGAAATTCGCGAGCTTCTCGAGAATCCGCTCACCATTGCGCTGACAGCGACGGCAACCCCCGTCGTGCAAAAAGAAATCTTAAGTGAGCTGCGGATTGAAGATGGTTTTTGCGAGGTCGACTCGATTGAGCGGCCCGAGTTGGGTTTGCACGTTCACGAGTCGTATGGGCTTGATGAAAAAATCCGGCAGGTTGTTGGACTTCGGTATCAAACTCAAGGTGCCGTGCTCGTTTATGGCTCTCTCATTTCGCCGCTTCATAACGGTGCCGATGAATGGGGGCGGGGGGGTCTCGGGCCGATGATTTACCACGGTCAGCTTCGCGGCGGTGATCGCAAGCGCATCTTGCGTGAGTTTCAAGCCAGCCCCGATGCGCTGATGTTGGCCACGCCGGCCTTTGGCTTGGGAATCAACAAGCCCGACATCCGCGCGGTCATTCATCTCGAGATGCCGCTCGCGATTGAATCCTACTTTCAAGAGGTGGGACGTGCGGGACGAGACGGACAGCCGGCCGCAGGTCATCTGCTTTTGGATGCCGACGATGCCACGATTCAAATGGATTTTATCAAGTGGGGCAATCCCGACGCGGGCTTTGTCAAGAGTGTGTACCGTCTCATTGAGAACAACGCGCAACGGGCGGCGCAAGAAGGCGCGGATTATTTGCGCGAACAAATGAACTTTTACAACAAGCGCGATTTTCGAGTTGAAACCAGTTTGAACCTTTTAGAAAAATGGGGCTGCTTGATCTTTGCCCAAAATCGACTGGGTTTTGAAGCCGAGCGCGAACCAACGGACGTCGACCTGGCAGGTTTAAAGACCGAACAACGCCTTCGCGTTCAGAACACCAAGCTTCATCAAATGCTCGAATGGGCGCGTAATACTCAAGCGTGCCGCATGGTGCGTATTCAAGAGTATTTTGGCGAGACCAAGCCTCAGGATTGCGGCCGCTGCGATGTCTGCCTTGCCCCGGCCAATTTCCAAGCAAAGTAAACCGCTCTCTCGTGCCTTAGGCATCGAGAGAGAATTCGGTGTGCAGCTTTTCGGCTGCGGCCTGTAAGAACTTTTGTTCGATCACCGCACTGATTTTGATCTCGGAGGTCGTGACCAAGTGGACGGGAATCTGCTGCTCGCTCAAAACTTTGAAAAACCGCGCGGCAACGCCAGGATGATTTCTCATTCCCACGCCGACGACTGAAATTTTGGCCATTTGATCCGTGATTTTCTTGGCGATGCTCTGCCCGGCAAGGGCTTCGGTCAAAACTTGTTCCGTGAGCGGAAGATCTTCTTGCGTGACCGAAAAGGCCAGGCGCTGACCCTTTTCGAGTTGGTTTTGCGTGATGATATCGATGCTCACGCCGCGTGCTGCGAGTTTCGCGAATAACGTCGCCATAAAATCGGGACCCGCCGGAACCGGCTGCAATTCAATGATAACAGTCGAAGCATCGTGAGTGACAGATGAGACCAGGGGATTTTCCACAATTTCTCCTTCGGGGACAATCCACGTGCCCTCGCGTTCAGCGAAAGACGTGCGGACGTGAATTTTTACATTGTACTTAGCGCCCAATTCGACCGAGCGGATATGCAGCACCTTTGAGCCGAGGGACGCCATCTCCATCATTTCTTCGAATGAAATTTTATGAATTTCGCGCGCTCTTTTGACCAAGCGAGGGTCAGCCGTAAAAACGGCGGGCACATCCGTGTAGATCTCGCATTCGCGAGCTTTCATGGCCGCCGCAATGGCCACGGCCGACGTATCAGATCCTCCGCGGCCTAAAGTCGTAATATTGAGTTCGTTATCAACGCCTTGAAAACCGGCGATGATCGGAATCACATCTTTTTCAATTTCACTCATCAGGTGATTGGTCTTGATGTTGAGGATGCGCGCTTTTGAATACAAATTGTCGGTTTCAATTCCGAGCTGATACCCCAAATACGCCTTGGCTTTCGCCCCCCGCTTTTTCAGCGCAATGGCTAGTAAGGCGACCGACACTTGTTCGCCCGAGGCGACAAGCATGTCGTACGCGGGTCCGCGATAAGCGGGGTCGATTTGGTTTCCCAAGGCGACCAGCTTGTTCGTCTCACCAGCCATGGCTGAGGCGACCACGACGGGCCATTCGCCTTTTGAC
>JBKCUU010000015.1:0-3941 GCA_046318155.1 Bdellovibrio sp.
CCAAAGTTTTCGCAGCTTCGAGCAAGCGTGACTCAAATGTGTCAAAGACTTCGTCCAAGATAATCAAACGCGAGCAGGCCGAACATTTTTGACCACTAAAGCCAAAGGCCGAATACAAAACGCCATCGACCGCTTCATCAAGATCTGCATCGTTATCGATGATAACCGCATTCTTACCACCCATTTCGATGATGCAACGTTTGAGGTGCATCTGCCCTGGCTGATGGATGCTGGCTTTGTTGAGGATGTGAAGACCCACAGCCTTCGATCCCGTAAATGCGATCGTCGTCGTGACTTTATGGTTTACAAGGTATTCGCCGACTTCTTCGCCAAGTCCCGGTAAGAAGTTAACGGTCCCAGCGGGAAATCCCGCTTCGACAAACAAGTCCATCAAGCCTGCGGCCACGATGGAGCTCTGTTCTGCAGGCTTCATCACGACAGTGTTGCCGGTCACAAGAGCGGCTCCGGCCATTCCGCAAAGAATCGCCAGCGGAAAGTTCCAAGGCGCAATTACGACCGAAACGCCGCGAGGTTGATATTCGTACATCGAGAGTTCACCAGGAACTTTGCCCACGCGAATGGGTTTTGCAATATGGCGCATGTCCCTTGCGTAGTAGCGGCAAAAGTCGATCGCTTCGCCGACATCACCATCGGCTTCAGCCCAGGGCTTGCCGACTTCAAGGACTTGCGTGGCGATCAGTTTCCAACGGTCGCGAACCATCAGGTCCGCGACCTTATCGAGCTTGGCGGCTCGATCTGAGGCGGGGACTTTTTTCCAGGTTTTGAAGGCGGCTTGCGCCGCTCGCATCGCGTTTTCGGCATCGGTCACGCTCGCGAGGCAAACTTTACCAATGACTTCGCTCAAGTTCGATGGGTTCTCGCGCGACAGCGTGCGGTCGGTTTTGATTTCTTTACCGTTTATGACCAAGGGGTAAGTTTTGCCCATCAAAGTCCGTCGGTGATCGGTAATGGCACGTTCAACCGCGACGCGGTTTTCAGGAACAGCAAAATCTTTGAGAGGCTCGTTGTAAAAACGCGGCTCCGTCTTCAGCTGTGAAGAGGACACTTGCAACTCTTGCGCGGGATCTTTGAGAAGTTTGTCAGACGACTGACCCTCAGCAAATTTTCCGCGGAGCCAAGATTCGTTCGACGTGTTCTCGAGCAAGCGGCGAACGAGATACGCCATTCCCGGAATCAATTCACCTATGGGAGCGTACTCGCGCACGCGAAGTCCCATTTCGACCAAGGCTTTCTTAATGGGATCGGCCATTCCGTAGAGCATTTGAATTTCAAGGGCCTTCATGGGGACGCGGTACTTTTCGGCGGCCACCAAACAGGCCGCGATCGTGCGGACGTTGTGTGAACCAAACGCGGCCGAAATGACTTTGTAGTTTTGCAGCAAATAATCAGCGCACACTTCGTAGTTCGCATCCGATTCGGCTTTGTTGGTGTAAACTGGGATAGGCCAGCGGCGCTGCTCGGCTTCGATCGTCTCAGAATCCCAGTAGGCGCCTTTGACCAAACGAATGGTGAAAGGTGTTCCGCGTTTCGCGGCGTATTGGGTCAGATCGTGAATGTCGTCAAGGGAGTCGCGCAAGTAGGCTTGAACAACGATGCCGAAATGGCGGTAATTTTTAAATTCGGGTTCAATGACCAAATCTTTCCAGACCTCAAGAGTCAGATGCTTAACCGCGTAGTGCTCCATGTCCAAATTGATGAAAACATTTTTTTCCATCCCTTTGCGCAAAATGGGACGCAGCCGGTCTTTGAGTTGGTTTTTTGTATAGTCCCAAGCCTTGTCATTGATTTTCGAATACAGCGCCGTGAGTTTGACCGAAACGTTGACTCTCGGAATCGGGCCCAAATGATCTTCGTCGATTTGCGGAATTGCCTCCCACTTGTTGGCTTCTTTGGCCAGGGCGTCGATCAGCTCGAGGTATTTTTGATTATACTCAAGGGCCTCTTTTTCCGAGAGCGTCGCTTCACCGAGGATATCCACGGTGAAGGTGATGCTGTTCTGCCGGGATTTGCGCAAGACTAGAAGAGCTTCCTCGGGATTTTCGCCGGTGATAAACATTTTAGCCATTTGCATGACGTTCTTGCGAATCGCACCGGCCATGAGTGAAGGCGCAAGAGAGCCCAAGCCTAAACCCACGTTAAAGACCGAAGGCAAATTGTCGCCGCTCTCGGCAAAGTATTCTTTTAGATGCTTGGCAACTTCTGAGCCAGAATTGAGTGAAGGCAAAACATCAACGAAGCGAAACATCTGAGTTTTGAAGTGTTCGTTTTTCATGGACCAATCCATGATCGAGCCGTACCAAAAATCTTTGCTGAACAAAGAGACCTTGGATTGACCCTCCATCCGCTTCATAATTTCTTCGCCCTTAGTGATGACTTTGGCTTGAAAATCCGACATCGCAACTCCTTCAAAAAAACGGCTCCCGAGTGAGGCCTGCCGCGAATGAAAAGAACCCGTTTGAGAAACGGCCAGAGTTTCGCCCCGATCCCCCCGAAAAGGTAGGAAAACGTGCCTGCTTCCCTTTGCAGAAGCAATGCGTTAGCGCGCCGCCTCTACACTATGTAGGAGCTACATTTGGGACTTTTTCGCGGAGGACTTTCCAGATGTGGGTGATTTCGCCTTCGAACTCGGCTTTGACGACATCGCCTTCTTTGAGAGGGCCGACGCCAGCAGGAGTGCCGGTCAAAATCAAATCGCCCGGGCAGACGGGGAAGTGCTTTTTGATGTATTCGATCAGAGTCTCGTAGCCAAAAATCATCTGTGAGGTTCGGCCCTCTTGGCGGACTTCGTCGTTCACCGATAGGCGAATGCGGCGGTCTCTAAAATCATCAAAGTTTTTAAAAACAAAAAAGGGCGAAACGGGGCAGGAGTCCGAAAATGATTTTGCCAAAGTCCAAGGATGGCCTTTGGCTTTGAGTTGGTTTTGCAAGGTGCGTTCAGTTAAATCCAGCGCCACGGCGGCCTCCATGACCGTCATAAATTGCGAGAACTTGAGCGCGAGTTCAACTTCGTGATGAACATCTTCAGCCCACCAAGGAAGCAGAATTTCATTGCTGTTGACCGTCGCGCAGGATCCCGCTTTTAAGAAAATCATCGGCGTTGTCGGAACCTCATTGCCAAGTTCTTTTGCATGGTCCGCATAGTTACGGCCAACGGCCCAAATATTGCGAATTAACATTCGATTCTCCCTGATTTGAGGACTTGCCAGAGACCTTCACGAACATCGAACTCGATAAACTGCGCCGGCGCCCACGTCTGAAATTTTTCGGCCAGTAAGTCCGTGTCACTGGGAATTACAATCATCGCCTCTTCAAGCCAATCCAAATGTGTGCACACGTACAGCACGCCGGTCTGCCGCTCGAGATATCCCAAGAAGCGCTTCACGCGCGATGCAAACTGCGAGGCGGATTCAGAGCTCAAGCGCTCATCGAGCTCGGGCGTCATTGCCAGCTGGAGCTCCAAGCTTTCGGCCAAGGGAGCAAAAGTCTGCTGCGTGCGAATTTTCGGCGAGACGAGCACCTTCCCCGCGGGTGGAAAGGCCCCGGACTCACGCAGCTTCGCCAATTCTCGCGCTTGTTTGAGGCCACGCGCGGACAGGGGAGGGTTGCCCGCTCCGCTATTCTCGCGCTCTGCATGTCGAAAGAGGAAGATCTGCATGAGGGCTTGACGTTACCAGCAAATGTTGACTTTCCAAAACTCGAGTGTGAGTCTTTGCTCCTCGTGTTATGAAATCAGTTCAACGTTTTGTCACAAATGATTTGACCGTTCGTATCGCCGCCGTCGATGCGACGGACGTCGTCAAACACATGCAAAAGCTGCAATCAACGATGCCGCTGGCCACCCTTGGTGTGGGCCGCGCGATGGTCGGTGCTTTGCTGATGGCGAGTCAACTCAAAGAAGGCCAAGAGGTCGGTTTACTGTT
>JBKCUU010000016.1:0-9010 GCA_046318155.1 Bdellovibrio sp.
AAATTCAGGCGCAAGCGCTTCCGATCTTGCTGGGTAATCCCACTGATTTCCTAGGATTGGCCGCGACTGGAACGGGTAAAACAGCCGCGTTCGGAATCCCTTTGCTTGAGCAAATCGATCCTAAGCTGCGCACGATCCAAGCTCTGATCTTGTGCCCCACTCGTGAACTTGCGCTTCAGGTGTCAGGTCAGATCGAGAAGTTGGGACGCCACAAGGGCATTCGCGCCGTTGCCGTTTACGGAGGAGCAAGCTACACCGACCAGATTCACGGCATTAAAAATGGCGCTTCGATCGTCGTCGGAACTCCAGGCCGAGTGGTTGATCATATCAACCGCGGCAACATCAAATTGAACAACATGAAAACTCTGGTCTTGGATGAAGCTGACGAGATGATCTCGATGGGTTTCAAAGAAGAGCTCGAGCGCATCTTGGAGGCCGTTCCCAAAGAAAAAAGCCACATCTGGCTCTTCTCGGCGACCATGGATAAACAAACCGGCCGCATGGCAAACGAATACTTGCGCAATCCGAAGCAAGTTCAAGTCAACAAAACTGAAATGCTCTCGAGCAAGGTTCAGCAGCTTTACTACTCTGTTCGTGAATCTGATAAACCCGAAATTCTTTGCAAACTGATTGAAGCGGCCGATGATTTTTACGGTTTGATTTTTTGCCAAACCAAACAATTGGTCAGTGATTTGAACTCCTACTTGGTTGAGCGTGGTTACAAAGTGGATTGCCTCCACGGCGATAAAGATCAGAATGCGCGTGAACGCACGATGCAGCTCTTTCGCGACCGTAAAGTCAAAATCTTGGTTTGCACGGACGTGGCGTCGCGTGGTCTTGACGTGAAAGACATTACTCACGTGATCAATTACTCGCTTCCTCGTGAACTCGACAATTACGTTCACCGGATCGGCCGAACGGCCCGCAGTGGAAAGGCCGGTATCGCCATGAACCTGGTGACTCCCAGCCACCGTCGTCTGATCTTTGCGATCGAGAATTTGACGAAATCGAAAATGATCGAAGGCAAAATTCCTTCGCGCAAAGACATCGGGTCGAAAAAGATTGCCAAAATCTTGCCCCAGTTCTCAGATCAAGCTGCCTACGTGCGCGCGCAAGAGATTATGGGCCAAGACTGGAAAGCGGCGGTTGAAGGTATGACGCCTGAAGAAGTGGTCGCACGTTTCTTGACGATGATGATGCCTGATTTGTTCAATGACCGCGCCATCAAAGCCGAGGCAGAGGCTCAGTCTTATCAAACACGCGAACAACGTCCCTCATCGGGCGGCGGGCGTGGAAGCTATGCTCCTCGCGGACGCAGTGAGGGTCCTCCGGCCCGCCGGTACGGCGCCGGCCGTGACGAAGGTGGCGGCGGCTATCGCCGATCAGCTCCTCGCAGCGAATCTGCTGGTGCTGGTGGACGTCCCAAGCGACCTTGGGATCCTAAAGGACCTCCAGGACGTCCCAAACGGGCAGACAGCGCCGAAGGCGGCGAACGCAGCCGTCCGCAAAAACGCTACTCGCTCGAGTCTTAAAAAAAGATCTCGGAATTTAGTTTTCGAGAAGTTTTAAAAGAACGCGCTCTTCGGGATTCAGACCGCAAAGCGCGTTTTTTATTTTGGACCCTCGGGGGGGCAGACAGCCAACGCGTGTGTTGCCAAGATGCGAGAAACGGGCGCTGGGACCTGGGCAACTATGTCCGAACGACACCTCAGCTGAAATGGATTCGAATTGGCGTTTGGCAAGCGGCGTTGTGCCTGCTGAATCTGGTTGTTTCACGGACACGTGGTCAATAGATTGTGACGCAACGGAGGTTTTATGATGATGAAAACAATCGCAATCGCTTTGACCACTTTGGTTTTGAGTGGGGTTGCACAAGCTTCACAAGTGAAATGTGAAGGCGCTGCTGACGTTTACAAATTCTCGGTCTTGGCTGACTTTGATACGCAAAACCGCATTCAGGGGACCATCAAACTTTTGGTTTCTGATGGCGAAGACTTGAACGAGACGATCGAACTTAATCCCACAAAAGCAGTTTTACGACCCGGCGTCTTGATCCTGCTCGCGGGCGAAAATGATATCGGTGCAGGAACGATCGAGGCCAGTTATGAGGCAACGACAGGTCTTTACCCCGGTACTTTGAAGGCATCAGCTTTGGGCACAGATGTTGAGCTTGAACTGAGCTGCGCTGTTGTTCCTTAAGCTTTGGTCAGGACTCGCAAGAACCGCTAGGTTTTTGCACTCAGAGCCTAAACTCAGAGCCTAAGTCGTGACTCCCAAGCAAACGGGAGCACAAGAAAAGAGGGAGAGATCCCTCTTTTTTAATTTTTAGAACACTCGATTGGGCTCACCGGGGCTTGGCTTGACCAGGTGACCTTGAATGATCACAATTCTGAAGTGAGTATCTGACGGCGGGGATCTGGTATGGCAAAAAAATTAGACGTCCTGGTCATTGGTGGTGGCATCATCGGGATCTGCACGGCGCTTGAGCTGCAAAAGTCAGGACGACAGGTCGCCTTGAACGATCGCGGTGAGCTGGGGCAAGGTTGCTCTTTCGGAAATGCCGGTTGGATCACACCGTGTTTTGCGATGCCGCTGCCTCAGCCGGGTCTATTTTTTAAATCCATCGGTTGGTTGCTGGATCCTGGAAGTCCTTTGTATATCAAGCCGGCGCTTGATCCGATGTTGATGCGTTGGCTTTGGCATTTTACGCTCGCGATGAATCAAAAGAGATTTAAAGAATCCATCAAAGTCCTGACGGCCATTTCGAAATACAGTTTGGATTTTTACGAGGCCGCAGGGGCACGAACCCAAGCCATGGGCTTTGAAAAAAAAGGTCTCTTGCTCGTGAGCTCCACCGCTGCTGGTTTAAAATACGCGCAAACAGAAATGCGCGTGATGGCCGAGCAAGGCATTGCGGGCCGCTTTCTCGAACAGGACGAGCTTCTCAAGTTTGAACCTGCTCTGAGGCCCGTGGTTAAAGGCGGCGTTTACTTTCCAGACGAAGCGCACGCCGAGCCTTATCAAATAGTCACAGGACTTGCCGCCGAATTTGTGCAGGCGGGTGGGCAGATTTTGACTAAGTCTGAGGTGTACGATTTTGTCGTGAGTGGTTCAAAGATTACCGAAGTTATGACGACTCAAGGGCGCCTGAGCCCTGACTTGGTCGTGATGGCGACGGGCTCTTGGTCGCCCGAAGTTGGAAGACGTTTGGGTCTTGATGTCCCCATTCTGGGCGGCAAGGGCTACTCGATGAGTGTTCGCATTCAAGACAAAAAGCCGCAGCGTCCGATCATGCTCGTTGAGCGAAAAATTGCGATCACTCCGCGTGTGGATTCAGTACGCTTGGCCGGCACGCTGGAGTTGGTGAATCAGGATTTTTCAATTACGCCTCAGCGTGTCCGCGCGATTCAAGATGGTGCCAAAGAATTTTTGCACTTGGATGGCGCTGAAGAAGGTTTGGATCTTTGGCGAGGACTACGCCCATGCACGCCTGATGGCGTGCCGCTGATTGGTTTTGCACCTAAGATCGAAAATTTATTTTTGTGCACCGGGCACCAAATGCTGGGTCTGCAAAGTGCACCAGGATCAGCGCGCCTGGCCGCCGATCTGATTTTGAAGCGGATGCCGTTCACGGACCCACGGCCTTTTCGTATCGATCGGTTTTGAGTGTAAGCAACGGTTTCGAAGGGGACGAATTTCACCGGGATACCGGACAAATGGTCGAGAGATGGCCACCGGGATTTGATGGACACCTTTGGTCTGGCATAATCTTGAGTCATGGAGATCAATCGAGTCATTGAAGAGAATGGGCGCCCGGCGGTTGAGTTTGTCTGTGCGAGGTTTTCGAAGACTGTCGTGATCTGTCAATGTTGCTGGCGTAATCAGAGTTACTGCTCAGCTCAGTGTTCGCGTGATGCAGCGCTCGAAAGACATCGTCGCAATCAAAAGCAGTATCGAATGAGCCAACCAGATATTTGCTAACGACGGCATTGGTTCGACTGAAAACTCGACGGCCAGGGCCGCCTCTCATCCAAAAATAGTCTGTCCATTTTTAGACAGGTGATGGTCGACCCCCTGGTACCGGTAAACCGGTGGGACCTGTCCCTTTCGAAACCGTGGCTTACAATACCGCTTCCGTAAGCAGCAAGGTGTCAGGTTCCTCATTGACTTGAATAAATCGCCATTTTTTCTATGTTCATTTCTTCGATTGCTCCGCGTCTGCGCTTACAGGCCTCGGATGATTTCGGCGCAGCCGGGGAGGGCGGCATCGGCTTTAATGTCGGTAAGTCCCTTGAGCGATTCGCTGAGCTTGATGGGGCTGCAGCCGCCAGGGGCGCCGTTGGTGCCGGGTTTGCCGTCTGGAGCGGGATCACCTTGGGGGCCGTAGGCTGCAGGCGTGCAAACAAACTCGGGCTTCACGCCGGGTGAGCCGCCGGGCCCGCCGGGTTGGCCTTTGCCCGCGGCTCCTGCGATTCCGCCAGCTCCGGGAGCAAGATCAATATTCAAGCGAAAGTCTTTCGGGTCTTTGATCTCGACTTGAATCGAAGGTGTGAACGCGCCGGGGGCGCCATCTTTTCCATCAAGGCCGGCCACAGTCCCATTTGCACCCTTGCCGCCGGCCCCGGGCTCGCGCGTGCAAACGGTTCTGCAGTTCTCGCTGCCTTCGACGCCTCTGCCGGGGGCTCGCCTGCAATGTTGATCCGAATTGCCGTTGTTCCCGCGTGCGCCTGACGCAGGTGCCGAAGCCTTGAGTTTCTCAACGTAGGAATTTTCTTTCTGAAGCTCCTCGCCGCTGCGGCCGTTGGTTCCTACTGCGCCGCTAACATTCAGCAAAAGCGTTCCGCTCGCAGACTGCGCGGCAATCTTGATTTGCGCGTCCGAGTTGGCGCTTGGCGAATAGGAAGTCGCCTCGATGCTCGCGTTTTGATCAACGTGAATGCCGATGAGATTCAGATTTAAGTTTTCACTATTAATCTTGAGAACAGCTCCGCGTTTGAAAAAGAGGCGGCCGGTGAGTTCTTTGGGTAGTCTAGCTGCCGAAGAAACCGTACCAGAAATCTCGAAGTCATTCGGACAACTAATCGATTTATGGTACGTCACGGGCGGCGACTTGGTGCCGTTCGTGTAGCTGAACTGAATATCAAAGCCTGATCCGCTCGGGCAAAGGATGGCGTAAGACGATTGATCAGCTCCCACGTTGGTGCCTTGTTCGCCATCAGATTTTGGGTTGTGTGGATTTTTGGGATAAAGAATGCGGGCATAAATGCGCTTATTTGAAGGCCACGAAACGACGGCTTGGTATTCGAAAGGTTTCCCAGGCACAAACGAAATCACAACCTCGTTATCAGACACAACGTCGCCTGATTGATTCTCAAGGACGATCACGGGTTTCGGATCGTCTTTTGTCGATTCTTTTTTAAAGGCGCAGGCCGGCATCGCCAGCACGGGCAAAAGAACTAAAGATGACGCTAGTTTTGAAAACATGAGAGTCCTCCGGGGAGGCTCAACATACTCGCATAACCTGTGGCTGATCAGTGTCACAGATCTAACAGGGAAATTGTTCATTCTAGGGCCGGAGACGGACGGGGAACCTGACGTGAAAGCGAATGTGTTTGAGGTGAGGACAGAAAAGGCCGTGCGCCCTTGCCGGGCCAAGGAGCGTGTATTAATGTTTCTGAAGGCCATGTGGAAGGTCTTCGATGAGATTTGACGAATTTATTACGAGCAAAGAACAAATATGGCAACCGCAGGGGTCCATGCTTGATGCCAATTACAGTCGTGTTTTAGGAACAGATAAACTTGCAGTCCATTGGGTAAAGCTCCCACCAAATCAAAGAAGCTCGACCCCTCATGCAGAAAGTCTTGAAGAAGAGTTCGTTTACGTTGTTGCGGGCCATCCCCACGTTTGGATCAATGGCTACATTTATCAACTTGAACCCAAGATGGCCGTTGGATTTCCTGCGGGTTCAGGCATTTCGCACACGTTTATCAATAACACTCAAGATGATGTCGAAATGATTGTTCTGGGTGAGCGATCAAAAAAAGAAAATAAATATGTCTACCCGATCAACCCTGAGCTCTTCGAAGAACACAAGAATGCTTGGTGGACGGATTGGCCAAAACAAGAAATGGGCCCCCATCAAGCACAACCTGGTGATCTCAACCACCAAAAAGATTGGCGAGAACTTGCATTTATAAGAAGTCTTCATGAGCTCGAGCGCAAAAAAGGTTTTTCGTATCCAGGCGACAATGAAACGTTTAGTCAGGGTGTTCGTCTGACAGATCATCTCGGAATGAAAGCCGTCGGCGTCTGGCATGAGGTTATGAAATCAGGAAAGCGGAGCTCTTGGCCTCATGCACACAAACTTGAAGAGGAGTTGGCCGTAGTTATCAACGGCAAGGCGAGGGTTTGGCTCAATGGTTTTGTTCATGATTTGTGCCCTGGCGATTGCGTCTACTTCAAACCCGGAACAAATATAGCTCATGTCTTGATGAATGAAAGTGATGCCGATCTTGAATTTCTTGGAATCGGCCAAGCAGATAATGCCGGTCCCGAAGAGCGAATTGTTTATCCATTTTATGACAACAGAAATCAGAATTGCAAAGACCGAGGTTGGCTATGGGAAAATCCACCGTTTGCCATTCTAGGTGATAATTTGGGTCTTCCACGCTCAAAGAGTGAGCGCATCGAGATGCTTTCGGGTGCAGAGCAGTTTTTAACTCTTTTGCGGCCATTACTTTTGCAAAAGGAAGCCGAGTACAGTTTGCTCCTCGGTCTTGCAGGTCTTCGACAAAGACTAAAAGATAAGCCTGATGATGATCACTACATCGCCGTTTATGAGAACAACGAGCTTGTTGGCGGATGCGTTGTCACTGGCAAAAATCTGGTTGTTTCACAAATTTCGGGTCCGCTACTTGTGCCGCTCGCAAAATTTCTGTTTGATCATCAGTGCAAGTTTCCCGGCGTTGTCGGGGCACCTGCGACCTGCGAAATTTTTGCGATGATCTGGCACAGGCTGAGTGGTCAAGATTTCAAACTCGGCATGGCTCAGAAAATCTACCAACTCGATGAAGTCATTCTGCCCGCGAATATGCCTGGTCAACTGCTTAAAGCCCAAGAATCTCACGCAAGCCTTGTTGGTCAGTGGGTTTATGAGTTTAGTTGCGAATCACTTCCCCATGAGCCCACGACTATTGAGAAAACAAGGGAGTTTGCAATTCAAAAGATTAAAAACGGTGAGGTTTATCTGTGGCAGGATGAATCTGGCAAAATTGTCTCAATGAATAGTGTCGGAAGACCAACTGACAACGGCATAAGTGTGAGTGCAGTTTACACGCCAAGCCCACTAAGAGGGAAGGGATTTGCATCAGCTGTGGTTGCGAAAACGAGTGAGCAGATGCTAAAAGACGGTCGAAAGTTTTGCGTGCTCTATACTGATTTATCAAATCCCACTTCAAACAAGATTTATCAGAATGTCGGTTACAAAGAAGTCGCTTCATCGAAGCATTTTGTCTTCGGGAGCGCCTTCAAAAACATGTCTCTGTAGAGGGATATCCAAATCGCCCGTAAGGCTTATAGCGCTCGTCTATTTGATTGAAGCTGCAAGGTGTATTCGGAGTTTTTGCCGTCAGTTGGGAGGCGACTTTCAGCTAGGTGGTTGTATGGTTTTACTTCGATTGAGTTCTTTTATTTTTCTACTTTTTTTCAACCGACATTTGCATGCAAAGTAGCGTTAAGCTTGGTCAAATTGATCCCAATCTAAGTCTCAATGAACGGATCTCCAAGCTCAGCTCTTCCGAGTCACAAGCACTACGTGAGGCCTTGATCGAGCAATTCAAGAAGAAAGAATTAACTGAGCTCGAAAAAAAGAAATTCGTGATTACGTTCAGGCTATTAACTTTCACTTTCCTCCCAAAACCGCAGAGGCTCGAGCAATCGATGCTCACGGCGCTCGATAGCCACCTGCATGACAAATCAGATGGTGGCAAAGGCAAAACGTAAAGCGGCTCCTCAGGTAGCCCCGGTCGGCTTTGAAAACACTCGAATCATTGAGGGCGTAGATTTTGAAAAAGATCGCTTCTCAGGATACGTGATGAGTCGTGAGGCCCATGGAAACAATAAACAAATTTGGAAAACGACTCTGTTTCGACGCAATCTCAACTTAGAAATTGAAAAAGATGTTCAGTATATTTTGGTTGAGAGCATAACTCTTGATGCTGAAAAAAAACAGCTCACCGTCACTGACGAAAAAAATCAAACCTATCTTGTTGATAGGTTAGTTGATGCAAAAACAGGAAAACTTCTTAAGCCCAAAAAAATAGTCGTTTACGAGGCATTTAAGGAACTCGCGCCCTCTAAACTCAAACTTGGCTGGGGCCAGCCCAGCGACATTAATAATGAACGCGATGGCTGATTAGCAGGGTTGGAGCCTGATCATGAGGATCAGATGTGAAGACAATGTCCTAGCGACAAATTCCGATTCTGTGGCCCATCGTATAGATGCTTGCGAGTGGGTTGCCCCTAATGCCAACAAGTTGGATATGTTGAAAACATGTTCCATCTGAACACTGCGCTCGATCGGGCGACCAGTCATTAACATGCTTAATATCTGTTTTTTGCACGCTGACACCAAGAGCTCGTGCCAACTCAACAACATGGTTAGTGGGAGCGTATTGTCGACTGTCGACTTGATATTGTCCGGGTGCTTGAGCAAAAATCATGACAACTCCCACTTGAGGCAGTTGCTCAATCTTGTGAGCGACTTGGCTGTCAATGACCAGCTGGTTGTTCTGAAAATTCAGCATAAACGGATTCGAACAGTCCGCTAAATTTTGCGCATTGGATGCAAAAGAAAAAAATAAACAAGAAAATAGAAAGAGCTTACTCATCATGTACTCCATAGGTTTTTTGAAGGTGTGGACAAGCGGATAGTACCAGTTTTTTTAAAATTGACACCTGTAGCATGTTTGACATGTAAATAATCTAAACCGGAGACGCACTCAACCCGCG
>JBKCUU010000017.1:0-6447 GCA_046318155.1 Bdellovibrio sp.
CGCCAAAGCGCCGGTTGAAGACATGATGTCTTTTTCGTCAAATTTAAATCCAGGGATCTCGATCGGGCGCGAACCCGTCGCGACGATAAAGTTTTTTGCCGTGACGGATTCCGAACCCGCCTTTGCTTTCACGGTGATCTCAGTTTTGTTTTTAAATTCGGCCTCGCCCATCAAGACGGTTAAGCCGTAACCCTTAAGCAACTGACCTACGCCGCTGGCCATCTTGTCGCTGACGGATTGTTTCCAACCGACGAGCTTTTTCATGTCGACATCAAGATTTTTGAAAGTAAAGCCCATGGTCGGAGCATCATGCTGAGCTTTGTGATAAAAATGCGCGGCTGTGATCATCGCCTTTGAAGGGATGCAGCCCACGTTCAAGCAAACTCCTCCCAGGTACTCACGTTCGACGATCGCTGTTTTCAAACCCAACTGAGCGGAGCGAATTGCCGCAACGTAACCACCAGGACCTGCTCCAATCACGACAACATCAAAACTTTGGGCCATATTTTTCTCCATCTTTTTTTTCATGCAGAGGGGCTTTGTCAGAAAACTTCAAAGCCCAGAAAGTCGAAAGTCCCGACCCAAGCGTTCGGGACTCAAAAGTCGATTATTTAGATGAGATCCAAAATCAAACGGCCAGGCGACTGGATCCGTCCGATAAAGGCTTTCAAGAAATTGGCCGCCACTGCGCCATCGATCAAGCGGTGATCCGCCGTGATGGTAAAGTTCATGGCTTTTTCAACGGTGAACTCATTCTCACCTTTGGTGGACAAACTGTCACCTTTGAGCACGATCTTGTCCGAGATCTTGTACATCCCCAAAATCGCAACCTCGGGGTGGTTGATAATGGGAGTGGCGTAAGTACCACCGACTGAACCGATGTTCGTCACGGTGATGGTGGCGCCCTTCATCTCATCGGGTTTCAGCTTGCCATCGCGTGCGCGTTTTGAAAGGTCGATGATTTCTTTGCTGATCTCGAGAATGGTTTTTTGATCTGCATTTTTAATCACAGGAACCATCAAACCATTTGGCGTGTCGGCTGCAAAACCAATGTTGAAGTTGTGTTTATAAACGATTTCGCTCGCAGCATCATCGATGCTGGCATTGAACATCGGAAACTCGCGGCAAGTGGCGATCATGGCTTTCATTACGAAAGGCAAGTACGTGATTTTGGTGCCGTGTTTTTCGGCCACGTCTTTGAGAGCCTCGCGTGTTTTCACAAGCTCGGTCACGATCGCTTCATCCATCAACGTAAAGTGAGGGATAATATGTTTTGCCATCTGCATGTTCTCAGCGATTTTTTTGCGAACACCGCGCAGAGGAACGCGCTCTTCTTGTGCGCCGGGCGCAGAGTTGTATACGGGGCGAGGGATTGTCATGCCAGGAGCTTTTGCGGCCTGCCCGTTGTTACCATGAATCTCGAGACCGCCGCCACCCGCGCCGCTGACGTCATCACGAGTGACGCGGCCAGCGAGACCAGAACCTTGAAGTTGATTGATGTCGACGTTCATTTCACGCGCTAAGCGGCGAGTTGAGGGGGTCGCCAAGACTTTTGAATCTGCAACGGGTGGATAGTAACCCGTCTGTGCGCTCATCGCTTGAGGAGACGCCGAGGCACCTGCGGGCGCTTTGGCTGCAGAAGCCGCGTTCGCGGTAGGGGCTGGAGCCGCAGGTTTCATTGCTGCAGGAGCCGTTGCTTCTGCTTTAGGAGCTGCCGCGGTTGCACTGCCAGCTGCTTCCATTGTGAGAATAACTTTTTCAACGGCGATGACTTCGCCGACTTTGAATTTAAGTTCTTTCACAACACCGGCTTGCGGTGTGGGAACTTCGACCGTGGCTTTGTCGGTCATGACTTCTGCAACGGGTTGGTCGGGTTTTACCGTGTCACCTGGTTTTACCAACCATTTGACCAATTCACCTTCGGTAACGCCTTCACCCAACTCAGGAAGTTTCACTTCGATTGCCATGTTGCTTGCTCCTCACGTCCTTGAACGGACGATGTTTCAATTCGCTGTTTCTCAATGATCCCCTTCATAAAAAATTCGCCGGCACGGTACGAGCTGCGAACCAAGGGTCCTGAAGCCACGTACAAATAACCCATGCCCTCGGCCACTTGCTGCCAATGCGCGAATTTCTCGGGCGTCACGTACTCCTCAACTTTCAAGTGTCTTGGCGAGGGTTGCAAGTACTGACCGAAGGTCACCACGTCGCATCCCACGCCGCGCAAATCTTGAAGCGTCCGCAGAACTTCGTCATCTTTCTCGCCGAGACCCATCATAATCGAAGTTTTGGTGTAAGTTTTGGGGCTGTGGTCCTTGACCATTTTTAGCACGTCCAAGGTTTGCTGATAACCGGCCCTGGGATCGCGCACTTTCTTTTGCAAGCGCTCAACGGTTTCGACGTTGTGAGCGAAAACATCGGGCCCTGAATCCACGACGAGCTCGACGCACTCGCGGTCGCCGCGGAAGTCAGGCGTCAGGATTTCGACGATCAGTTCGGGTGCTAATTTTTTAATCGTGCGGATGGTGCGGGCAAAATGGTTCGAGCCTTGGTCGGCGAGGTCGTCGCGGTCCACGCTGGTGATGACAACGTAATGCAAATCCATCTGGGCGATCGAGTAGGCGATTTTTTCGGGCTCAAGGGGATCCAGTTTGCCGCGCGGATTTCCTGTCTTGATGTTACAAAATTTGCAGCCACGTGTGCAGACTTCCCCCATCAACATAAAGGTCGCTGTCCCGCCGCTCCAGCACTCGCCCATGTTGGGGCATTTGGCCTCTTGGCAAACAGTGGCGAGCTTTAGATCGCCCAGCATCCCCTTGATGCGGGTGTAGTTTTCACCTTGGGGGGCCCTCACCTTGAGCCATGACGGCTTTGGCGTGTGCGAATGTTTTGGATCGGCCATCGGGGGGCACTCCTCGCGTGAGCTTCAGGTTTAGGCTCTAGATCCCTCTTTGTCCAGAGGCGGAGCGCACACCTTTATGCGATGGGTTATGAGAAAAGCGAGTCTCCCGTCGGGGTCTCTGTGGTAGCAAGAAGGCAGGGGGTTTGCGTGAAGCCTTTGTCTCGTTTTGTTTTGTCAGTCGTCATTTCGTTTTTAGTACCAACAACTTTGTTTGCAACTGATTCAAATTGGAATCTGTTGGTTGCCAAGATTATCGAATTGGGGTCGGTAACTCAGTATGAAAACGGGGAGCTGCGCTCGCTTCAGATTCTCACGCCCCCAGATCTGGATCAGTCCCGCCGTGCCGAGTACATCAGCACGATCGGTTTTGTTGGTCCCGACAATGTTTACCACGCTCAAGCCGTCTCTGCCGTCGAAGAAGATTGGCGCCTTTTGGCCAATGGGGATTGGGAGATCGAGCAGTGGATTTTTTATCTCAGAACGAATGGCGAGTTTTACCGGGTCTTGCACCAGACGCTTCAGCGCACTCAAGCGGGCATGATCACGGACGTGACCTCGCATTCGAAAGACTTTCAAAGTCCCGAAGTGCAAAAGCGCTGGTTGAGCACTTTGCAATCTTGGTACGACAGGTCCCTCAACGAAGGCGCAACTTTCAAATGAAGTGGGTCGCCGATCCGGTTGAGGTGATTTTTTTAAAACGCTACAAACGCTTCTTTGCCGATGTCAAAATTAAGAACAAGATCGAGGTCGCTCACGTGGCCAACACGGGCAACCTCAAGCCCAATTTGCAAGAGGGGGTCAAGGCGCTGGTTTTGCCCTCGACCAATCCCGAGCGTAAACTCAAATGGACGCTGATGGCTTTGCAAGCGCCGTCGGGCTCATGGGTGGGAATCGACACGTCGATCCCCAATAAGTTATTGGCGGACGTCTTCGCCAGCGGGCAGTGCAAAGAGTGGACAGTCTTTTCGGACTTTAAACCCGAGATCAAGATTTCAAAAGAAACGCGGCTCGATGGCCTGCTGTCATCACGAGCAAAAAAGCGTTACATCGAAGTCAAGAACACCACTTACGCTGTCGGCGATTTTGAAAACAAAAAGGGCCAAGCTCAGTTCCCTGATAGCGTCACTGAGCGCGGACAAAAACATTTGCGTGAACTCATGACTTTGATGGAGCAAGATCACGAATGCGAACTTATTTTTGCGGTCCAAAGAATGGATTGCACCTCGTTTGCCCCGGCCGATGACATCGATCCCGAGTATGGCCGCTTGCTGAGGCAAGCAATTGCAAAAGGTTTGATCGTGTCGCCTTGGGTGATCGAAGTGAGCAATAATGGTGTAAAATGGACCGGAAAAAAACTACCGGTCGAAATTGGAGATTAAAGATGGCGGACTCGATTTTTGCTGAAATTCCCAAAGTGAACTACCACGAAGAAGCTCCGGTCACTGACTTTGAAGCTTTTCGAAAAGTGGTTGAAAGTCGGCGCTCGGTCCGTGTTTTTGAGGACCGCGCGGTTCCTGATGACGTCGTGCGTGAGTGCTTGCGGCTGGCTCTGTTGGCTCCGACCTCAAGTAATTTGCAGTGCTGGGAGTTTTATTGGGTGAAAAATCCCGCTAAAAAAGCTCAGCTGGCAAAAGCCTGCTTCAATCAACCGGCGGCTCGCACGGCCCCCGTCTTGATCGTTGCCGTCGCGCGCACCAAAACTTGGCGCCAAAATGCCAAAGAGATGGCCAAACTTCTTGAAGATCAAAAGGCGCCTGCCTCATCGATTGCGTATTACAAAAAAATGGTTCCCGCCGCTTATGGTCTGATGGGCCCGTTCGGAATTTTTTCGCCCCTCAAATGGCTGGTCTTTAATCTGATGGGACTATTCAACGTGATGGTTCGCGATCCCGTGAGCCCCTGGGGTCTCAAAATCTGGGCCCATAAAACGGTCGCCCTCGCCTGCGAGAATCTCATGTTGGCCTTTCGAGCTTCTGGCTATGACACTTGCCCCATGGAAGGTTTTGACGAGGTTCGCGTCAAGCGATTGCTCGAACTCCCACGTGATGCGCATGTGACCATGGTGATTTCGGCTGGCCTCAGGGCACCGGGCGGCATCTACGGCGCGCGCGTGCGGTTTCCCAACAACCACTTTCTCTTCGAGATTTGAATGTAGCTGCTACATTCTGCGTCTCGCTGTCTAGATCTTGGACAGTGCCTTGACCTCTGAGTTCGGTTTGAATCGTTGTGATCTGGTCAAGTTCTTGCTGCTACCCTCGCCTAAGCCCCGTTCTGCTTGATTGATGGGAGATATGTCCCAATGAATTAAAACGGGTCTTCATGGTCTTTTTGGAGGTTTCAAATGAAGAATGTCATTCGCGCTTTTGCGGTTGTTCTTGTTTCGATGCTTGCTGTTCAGTCCCATGCAGCGCAAGCGCGCTTCGCTTTTGAAGGGTTGGATAAAGCCGGTCGACCGTGCGAAATTAGTTTTGAGAGCGGTCTGACAAGTTCAGGACAACTCTATTTGTCAGATGTTCAGGTTTCGGTTTCCCCGCAGTCCGACGTCTATTTGAGCAAAAACGGAGAATTATCTCTCGGCGATATCGTTTACAAAAAACAATCCCATTTAAGGGACCTTATTTTGAAACAGATGTCTCGCGAGAAGGCCCTTTTTCACGTCCAGAAAAGCCATTTGGCTGTATCGCGAATCGATCGATCGGTTGACAAGTGTTGATGCCATCTTAAAACTTGGCGGTGATTTTTTCTGGCACACGGAGGCCGCATTTTCGTGTCAAAATCTGAAACGTAAACAAGTCCCATGTGCCATGTTTTTTTGTACGAATGCTGAAGAGGTGTTTCTATGATGGCAAAAAAAATCACATTCCTCTGCTTAGTTGTGTCCCTTGCAACTTTTCTCGCCACCGAGTTTTCGGTCGCTCAATCTTTTTCTCAAACGGGCGTGCAGATCGGATCAGTCTCGCGGCGCACGGGCGGCTCCATTGCCAAGGTCAAGCTCAGCAAGCCTGCGGTGATACAGGGTTTGATTCTTGAAGTCAGCGGCGCTTCGCTCAAGCTGTCCTCTGTTCGCCTCAATTTAGATAACGGTCAGTCCGTTTCTCTCGAGGAACTTTCAAAGAACGAACAGGTCACCGCCGGTCAAACGTTAGAGTCCGTGAACCTCTCTGATAAAGGACTCGTGGGTAGCATCGAAATCCGCGCCGAGTCTATGGGCGGCGACGCCAGTCTGAAGATGTCGGCCGTTTCTGATGTCGCCGATCTTCGTTTGGCGCTTGAGAGCATGGTGGTTGCGAATCCCGCCGTTCAGCGTCCCGCTCCGATTCCCGAGCCTCCGGTGGTTCAAGAGCCGCCACTGGAATTGGATCCTGCCACAGAGGAACAGGAGCCCCTTGCTCCCGAAATTCCGCCCCGCCGTCAGCAACGTCCCGCGACGCCTCCTCGCGTTGTCCCGCAGCCGCCAACCTCAAACGGTGGCCCGTGTTATCAAGGAGTTTGTGTCGGACAATCGGTCTACCTTGCGACCGGCTCAGCACGTCTTGCTCAAGTTG
>JBKCUU010000018.1:0-24056 GCA_046318155.1 Bdellovibrio sp.
AATGGACAAAGAGACGGAGTCTTTTTGAAATCGGGTTCTCTCGGGCTCTTGGATCTCGAGATCCAGGGCTCGTGAGAGTTCTCTTTGGGTCTCGGGCACAGATTTGCCTGCTATTTTTTGAAGGATCTGTTGTTTTTGACCTCAGGCCTTTTTTGTTTTCGGCAGTCTCTTGACGAGAGCGCCCTTCAAATCAAGGCGCAGGCAGCGGCGGGTAGACCAGTCCCGCACCAGGCCCGAGCGGCCAGCCCAGCATCATCCAAGCAAAGAGCATGAGGGACCATAAAACCAAAAACGCCAGCGAGTAGGGGAGCATCAGCGCGATGACGGTTCCGACGCGGGCCTTGGGGTCGTACTTGGCCGCGAACGCCAAGATCAGTGGAAAGTAAGACATCAAAGGCGAAATAATATTCACGACCGAATCCGCCACCCGGTAAGACGCTTGCGTGAGTTCGGGCGAGGTTCCTAGAAGCATAAACATGGGCACAAACACGGGCGCCATCAAAGCCCACTTGGCCGAAGCGCTGCCGATAAAAAGATCGAGCACGCAGGTGAATAAAATAAATCCGAGCATCAAGGGGACCTGGCCCAAGCCGAGGCCTTTGAAAAAATCAGACCCATGAATCGCGAAGATCAAACCCATGTTCGACGCATTGAAAAAACTAATAAATTGAGCCGCGAAAAACACCAACACCAAATAAGGCGCCATGGTCGCCATGGCGTCTTGCATCGCCTGGATCACATCGTTGGTTGAACGCAAGGTGCGAGCGGTGAAGCCGTAAGCGAGACCCGTCAGTGCGGCAAAAAAGAAAATCACGGCGACGACGCCTTTAAGAACGGGAGACTGCAAGACATCGGGATTTGCCGGGTCTCGCAAAAAACCACCGCTCGGAATCAGTCCCGCCAAAAGCACCAAGACAAGGAGCAAGGCCACAATCCCTGCCGCACGCAGACCGCGTTTTTCATCCTTTGAGAGCCGCTGCAGGGTTTGGCCGGGAGCTTCGCCGCGGTAGGGTCCCAAAAAGGGAATCGTAATTTTATTCGCCACCAGCGTACCCACACCGATAATCAGAAAGGAAGAGGCCGCCATAAAATAATAATTTACGAGCGGGTTCACTGAATACGCGGGATCAAGAATGCGAGCCGCCTCTTGCGTCAGGCCTGCGAGTAAGGGATCCACCGAACTCACCAAAAAGTTGGCTGAGAATCCGCCCGAAACACCCGCAAAACAAATTGCCAAGCCGGCCAAAGGATTCAGTCCCGCGCTGTGAAAGGCCATCGCGGCCAGAGGAATCAACAAGACGTAGCCGATATCCCCAGCCGTATGTGAAAGAACACCCGCTAAGAGCACGGACGGCGTCAGCAGCGCGCGCGGCGAACGTAAAACGACACCTCTTAAGAGCGTAGATAAGAGCCCGCTCTTCTCGGCCAAGCTAAAGCCTAGCATCGCGACCAAAACAGATCCCAGCGGTGCAAAGCTCGCAAAGTTTTTGACCATCTCCGTGAGTAAGAGGTGAAGACCCGCGACCGAAAACAAATTGAGCGGAGTGAGGGTCGCCTTGGTGACCGGGTGGACCGCCGTCACGCCCAGGGCGCTGATCAATCCAGAAACCAGCAGCACAACGCCGGTCAGAATTAAAAAAAGAATGGCCGGGTGAGGAAGGGCATTTCCAGCCCGTTCAACACCAGCGAGTAAGCGCGGAAGCAGAGGTTGTTTTTGATTTGTTTGCATCAGTTGTCTTCACCTCAAGAGGCTTGTGCGAGCAACAAAAAAGTCGGGGCGTCATGGATTGAGTCCGAAGGGTGAAGTCGTGGTCTGGGTTAATCTTCCCAAGGCGGAGTCGCGCCGTACCAGTCCGCTTTTGGCGGAAGGGTGTCGTCCGTCGAGGCATCGACAAAAAAGCGAATCACTTTGAGCGCGGCTTGCTCGCTGGCCTTGGCAAACGCTTCGGCGGTGTTGGCTCCCAAATGCGGCGTCAGGACCACGTTTGAAAAATTCAAAAGTTTTGAATTGCGAGGGAGCGGTTCTTTTTCAAAAACATCCAATCCTGCCGCGCCGATCCAGCCGTTTTCAAGAGCTTCAGCCAAATCTTGTTCTTTAATCACACCACCGCGAGAGGCGTTGACCAAGATTCCACCCCGGTGAATGTATTCAAAGTGAGAGCGGTTGAGCATATGGTACGTTTCTTTGGTTTTTGGAACGTGAAAGCTCAAGACGTCGGCTTGCTTTAAAATTTCCTCATAGGCCACGCGCTCGGCACGGGCTTCACGAAATGCGGTCTCGTGTTGGTAGGGGTCATACGCAATGACGTTCATGCCAAGCACCTCGGCGATTTGGGCCACGCGCGTGCCGATCCGGCCCAGTCCTACGACGCCGAAAGTTTTGTGGTGCAGTTCGGTGCCGATCAGAGTTTCGCGCGCCCAGCTGCCGGCTTTCATTTCTCGGTGGGCCTGAGAAATTTTATTGGCGCAGGCCAGAACGAGCGACCAAGTCAATTGCGCTGCGCTTTCGACATTGGCTCTGGGAGTGAACATGACGGTGATGCCCCACTCCGCACAATCTTCAAGGTCAATATGGTCAAAACCGCTGGTGGCAGTCACAATCACTTGCAAGTTTTTAGCGCGCGACAAAACCGCGCGGTCAATTTGCGTGCGGCTGCGAATGATGAGACCGTGCACACCATTCAGATCCACTTCGCTCAAATTGGGCGTCTGGCTTCGTCGAACCGACAGAAAGGGCTGGCTTTCAAGAGTGAGCTGCGCTTCTTGACTGAAGCGGTCGGTGATGAGGACCTGCTTTTTTTCACTCACTTTTTCGCTCACTTTTTCGCGCGTCCCAAAAACTCCGCATGTCTTTTTCAAGGCCAATCAAGTCCGGCAACGTGAGGCTTGGCTTTTCGTGTTTTAAAACATCGGCCAATTTGAGCATCAACTGAATCATCTGCTCTGCCGTGATGTGTCCCATGTGGCCAATGCGCAAGATCTTGCCTTTAGCTTGATCCTGACCGCCCATCAAGGTGATCTGGTGCTTTTCTTCTAAGTTGAGCCGAAGCTTTTGTGAATCAAGGCCCGCGGGGACCAGCAAAGCCGTCAAACTCTCGGAAGGCACCTTGGCGAACGGCCGAAATCCTAACTTTTGCCCAAACAGCCGGGTGAACTCGGCTCGCTGCGCGATCTCAGCAAAGTGAGCCTGTAAACCACGGGTCAAAATCATTTCGAGCACAACGTCGAGCGCTCGAATCAGCGTCACATTCGAGCTAAAAAATGTTTCGCCCTTGGCGTTGGCTTGCCTCTCTCGGCGCAAGTCAAAATAGTAACGGGGCTGTGGGTTGTTCTCGATGACCTTCCAGGCTTTGCCTGAAAAGCTGACCATCGCAAGCCCCGTTGGCAGCATAAAGGCTTTTTGTGATCCGCCCACCAAACCATCGATCGACCATTCATCCATCGGCAGAGCAAAGGCGCCTAAGGCCGTGATCCCATCGACTAAAAACAAAGTCTGAGCGCGTTCTTTCACCAGCGCGCCCAGAGCCTGAATCGGGTGCTTAATTCCTGTCGAAGTTTCGCAGGCCTGGCACATGACGATTTTTATATCGGGATGCTGATCCAAAATTTTTTGAACGTCTTGGAGATCAACGGCCTCGCCCCACTTCACTTTGTGAATCGTGACTTTGGCGCCAAAGACTTGCGCCATCTCGCACCAACGTTCGCCAAACTTTCCGGAATCAATGCCCAGCACGTGATCACCGGGTCTGAGCGTGTTGACGAGCAAGGCTTCCATACCGCCAGAACCTGTTGAGGTGAGAGCAAAGCAGGGCTGCTCCGTCTCGAAAATCAACTTGAGACGGGTGAGAACCCGCTTCAAAATCGCGTCGAACTCGGGCGTGCGGTGGTGGATCATCGGCAACGCCAATGCTTTTTGCACTTCGGGGTGGAGATTGACGGGGCCAGGAGCTAAGACATTGTATGCTTGCATTGGCCCCGATTGTCCAATTAGGATCAAAAAAGATGAAGCGATATTTTCTCTTTCTTCTCGTGTTTTGCACGGGGTGCGCTTATCGGTTGGGCAGTCCCGACCGCAGTTTGCCTGGCGGCTATCGTCAATTGACGATTCCGATCTTTCGTAACTTGACACAAGAGACTGGCATTGAAGTGGCGTTTACCAACGCTCTGATCCAAGAGTTTGAGCGTTCGCGTACGGGTAAGCTTGTTAGTCCTGAGCAATCCGAAGTGCGCGTTGATGGCGAGATCACCTCCATTCAATATTTACCTGGTGGTAAAAAAGAAGGCGGCACTTTGCCCACTGGCGTGGTGCTCGCCTCAGAGTATCGGATCTTGGTGACGACGAAACTCACGCTTCGGCGTGTGGCAGACCGCGCTGTTCTCTGGGAAGGCAGTTTTCCTGGGGAGCGAACCTACGTGGCACCCCAAGTCACTCAAGGTGGTTTGAATACGGTTAATCCACTTTACAATTTATCGGCCCGAAGGCAAAACATCGAGGTCATGGCGGCTGACATGATGGCAGAAGCGCATGACCGCATGACTGAGAATTTTTAGCTCGAATTTTGATCCACGATCCACTGAAGAGAGTGAGCCCAGATGCCCCAGCTTGAGCCCCAGCAGTTTTACCAAAAAGTAGAAAAAGCTCTCGAGACTCAAGAATTCGCACCGCTTTACTTCTTTTTTGGTGAAGAGCCGTATTTGATCCAGCAAGCGGTCAATTACGTCAAAGTCTGCTCACTTCATGGCGGCGCTGCCGATTTCAATTTCTCTTCGTTTTACTCGGCGGATGCGGATCTCTCAGCCGTTCGTGATGCAGTTGACACTTTGCCCTGGATGTCGTCACGCCGCGTGGTGATTTTGCGTGATGTTCCAGATTTGACCGACAAAGAGTGGGACATCCTCGAGCCTCTCTTTCAATCACCCGTCGATAGCACCGTCTTTATTTTGGTGGGTTCAAAAATCGACAAGCGCAAAAGAGTCATGAAGCTTTTGATCGAACAAGCGCAAACGATTGAATTTAAACGACCTTTCGAAAGTCAAATCTCGGGTTGGATTCGGCACATCTGCAAAGGCCACGGCCTCGAGATCTCGGACGAAGCCGTTCAGCTCTTGCACCGTTTAGCGGGCAATCATTTAACCGAGATCGAATCTGAAATCAAAAAACTGGTCGACTTTTTGGGCGACCGCAAGCAGGTCGAACTTGAAGACGTCGCACAATGTGTGTCACAAAAACGTGAAGAAAGCGTTTTCGAGCTCACCGAAATGATTGCCCGCACGGACCGGGTGAACTCGTTGATTCAGTTGGTCCGCTTGATGGATCAAGGCCAATCTGAAATGGGAATTGTCGCCCTCGTTGCCCGCCATTTTAGAATTTTATTGCTGATCAAGCAGGGTGAGTCCCTGGGACTTTCCGGTCAAAAGCTCGCCCACCATGCTCAGGTTTCGCCCTATTTCTTGGGTGATTACGTGAAGCAAGCCCGGAACTGGACGGCCAAAAAAATCGAGTCTGCCTTGGTTGTTTTGGCCGAAACCGACAAGGCTTTGAAGAGCTCGCCGGTCTCCGCCCATATCTGGCTCGAGAACCTGATTTACCGCACTTGTGCGCTTCACCAAAGTCCAGCCGGAGGCTCAGCGGCTGAGCCTAAAGCCGGCCCGTCTTCGCTTCGTCTGTAATCAAGTCCAGCTTCGTTTAAGCCGATAAGAGGGGATGCCGCAAGCTCGCTCTGCTCCCGAAAAGAATCATACTGAATACATGCTCAGACGCAAATACCCTCGCCGAAAATTTCGCCGAGGCGTAGGCTTTTTGTGCCTTGGGCAATACACGGTCGGCTCTGGTTTTGAAATTGGCGAGGGTGGAATTGCTTTCAAAAGCTCGCGCGAGTTGGCAATGGAGGATCATGTGATCGTCAGCCTTCAGGTGCCTGGGGGGTCGTTTGTTTCGGTTCGTGCGACCGTTAAAAACAAGCAAGATGAGGGCGGCGGACGCTTTGTCTATGGTGTCTCGTTCGAAAATCTGAAGTTTGAATGGCGCCGCGAGATTCGCAACTTTGTGACGGCCCGAACGACAAACGAGCAATAATGCCCGCGTCATTGCTCGTATAAAAATCGGAGACTCAATTCAATACCAAGCTCGATGCAAGATTACCAGCCAGGTCCCAAGAGGAGCGCAGGACGGGCAGGGGCTTACTTCGCAGCTACGCGAGATGAAAGACGGCCGATTTTGCGGCTGACGGTCTCTTTTTTGATGGCGCCTTTAGACACAGCAGCCATTGCTTTAGCCGTGTAGGCTTGGAGCAACTCTTTTGCATCTGCAGACTTTGTTTCGAGAGCTTTCAAAAGCTTTTTCTCGAAAGTTTTCACCGTGCTTTTGACGTTCGCATTGCGAGCGGCACGCTTGGGTGATTGACGAGCACGTTTTGCGGCTGACTTATGATTTGCCAAGGTAAGGCCTCCTGGTTAACCTAAAGGGCGAATGAATAGCACACCGGATAATCCTCCGCAACAGGAAAAGCCCGAGTTAAATCAACAAGATCGCGGGCGCCAAATTGTTGTGCAGGCAGTTTTAATGGCTTTAGGGACGCTGACAAGCCGGATCCTGGGGCTGGTGCGTGAATCCCTGTTCGCGGCCCTGTTCTCTAGAACCGTCACGGATGCCTGGTATGTGGCCTTTCGTCTGCCGAATATTTTTCGGCGTTTGTTTGGTGAAGGTTCGCTCTCAGTCGCCTTTGTTCCGGTCTTTGTCGAGACCCGCCTAGATCCTGCTGGGGCCCTGCGTTCGCACCGTTTGGTCAACGGATTTTACACGTTGTTTTTTTTAGGCTTGGCCGTTCTGACCGCCATCGGCGTGATCTTTCCTGAGCCTTTATTGAACCTGCTTTTAGACGAAAATTATCACGCCGTTGCGGGCAAATTTGATCTCACGGTTCTGATGGCGCGGATCATGTTTGTGTATATCTTTTTGGTCTGCACCTATGCCTATTTCATGGCGATATTAAATGCGCTCGGAAAATTTGGCTTGGCCGCCATGGCGCCGACGTTCTTTAACGTTTGTATGATCATGGCCACCTTGATTCCAACGACCTTGCTGCAGTGGGAGGGTCAGGCGCTGGCATGGGGAGTTGTGGTCGGTGGGATTGTTCAGGCAGCCGTGCTGATCCCCAGCTTAAAGCGCAACGGCTACTGGCCCAAATTTTCGTTGGCGTGGGGTGACCCCGATGTCCGCCGCGTGCTGCGCGGAATGGTGCCCAGTCTGCTCGGCATGGGGCTTTTGCAAATCACCACGCTTGTCAACATGCGCTTTGCTTCCGAATTTGGCGAAGGACCGATTAGTTTTATCAATTTAGCCGACCGCCTGCTCGAGCTGCCGCTCTCGCTCGTGAGTGTTTCGATCGGAACCGCCCTGCTACCGACGCTTTCGCGGATGTGGACCGAGGGCCGCAAAGAACAGATGTCCGAGGCCAGCAATTACTATCTGCGCTTAAATTTGTACGTCTGCCTTCCTGCGGCTGTGGGGCTCTTGATGCTTGCTGAGCCCATCGTCGAGCTTTTGTTTCAGCGCGGAAAGTTCACGGCTAGTGAAGCCCTGATTACTGCCAATGTGGTCAAGATCTATTCGGCCTTGATTATTTCAACCAGCTTAGTGCGGGTGTTTATCCCGGCTTACTACGCGATTAAAAACACCTGGCTGCCCGCTGTGATTTCGGGCGTGTGCTTAGTCCTGCACATTGGCTTAGCGCCGCTCCTGATGCGTGAGTATGGCTTTTATGGATTGAATTTTTCGTCGGTCGCGACCAGCTCTTTCAATTTTGTTTTGCTCGCGATCTTTTACCGGCAATTTGTCGGCCCATTTGCATGGGGGCGAGTGCTCAAAAGCTCATTGGTGTTCTCGCTCATGGCACTTGTCATGGCAGGCGGTCTGCAGGTTTATGGACCTCTGCGCGAGCTGTTCACGGGCGAAGCGGGGATCGGCTTTGCGGGCAAGCTCACTTCACTTTTGCTCGCCATCTTCTTCGGGGCCGTTATTTATGCAGCCTTAAGTGCTCTGTTTAAAGTTGAAGAGTTTCAAACGACCTGGGAGACCTTCGGGTCCAAGATCCGTCGTCGCTTGGGTGCAAAAACGCGTTAGCCGTTGCTAGTCTTTGACTTCAGACAGCGACTGGTACGTATCGACCAGTTTTTTCTCGCGGTTGACTTCTTTTTGCCATCTGCCGACCTCGCCTTCGTAGCCACGTTTTTTGTTTTTCCACTCAGCTTCTTGTGAGTTGAGAGTTATCAGCTTGGATTTGACCTGAGCCTGAGTTTTTGCAATTTGATCTTGGCGTGATTGCCACTCTTTTTTCTCAGCGAGGATCTGACGCTTTTGCTCGTCGTAGTTTTGGATATTGGCTTGGCGTTTTTTCTGATTGTCGCGAAGAAGAGCTGTTAACTTATCGAGCTCTTGAATCTTGGCTTCTTCACTCGCGATCTGTTTTTGCTCTTCTTGGATGAGCAGATTGAGCTCGCCCTCGCGGGATTGCACCGCAGCCAGCTTTTTTTGGTTTTCTTCAGCCGTTTGTGCCACATCTTTGTCTTGTGCTTGGACCTGAGATTTTGCTTTTGTTACTTCGCTCAAATTGCCTTCTGTAATCTTGAGATTCTTACGGTAGTCTTCAAGATTCGATTTTGAGTTGGCGAGGTTTTTTTGTAGGCGGTCCAAGCCTTGTTGCGCTGTTGTTTGGGCCACAGCAGATGTGGAGATCAACAATGTTGCCAGTACGATTGTTATTTTTTGCATGAAACACCTCATTTGCATTGCTTGCCTGAATTAATATTTCAAAATCCTATCGATCATTTGCTGAAGTGACTTGGTTCCCACCATTTTCGCCTTCAACCTCTGGGCAGACATTTTTAAGTGATGAACGGTAGTGACCCAACTCATCTTCCCAGACTTCACCTTTGAAATCCCATTTGAGTTGGCGGTTCTCTTCTGGCTTCAAACCCTTGGCTTGTTTCGGATCGATTTCACCGCCAGCAGCCTGAAAGCGCAAATGCTCTCCGGCACCCGCAAATAATTCGTATTGCAAAACGTCTGTTTGGTCGAGTGAGTTGGACAAGTTGCTCAGCAAGTTGTCGAAGCGGTAAACCAAGGCTTTGCCAGCGGCAACTTTACGCTCCTGCTTTTCTTTTTCAAGGCGGACTAATCCCTGTGCGCGCACTTGTTTGATCGAAGTCCGTGCTTTTTTAACGATGAAGTGTTGGACCTTAAAGCTGAGCAAGCGTTTCTCAAGCTCGGCAATTTCAGGCGTCGTCTCTTTGGGTTTGAGCTTCTTTTTGAGTTCGATGATTTTGTTTCGAACCGAGCTCTGATCTGCTAACAAGAACTTTTCGCGTTTGATTAAATCCATCGTGATGCGATTGTAACGCGACACCTGGTCTTCGATGGAGTTGATGGCTTTTTGCTCGATCATGAAAGACGGATGGCGAGCTAAGGCCCAGACAAAGCCACGAGGCAGCCCGTCGATCTCTTTTGAATTCGAGTCGCGCATAAACCGTTTAACCGATTCGTAATACTCGAGCTCAGACTTACGAGACCTCTTATAAGATCGCATGCGCCCTTGAACGGGTGTGTAGCGCTTTTTCATGTCCTGCACGACGCGCGCGCCATCACCAAACTGGCATAGGTTCAAGTAACCCACGGTTCGCACCACGTAAGATTCGGGGGCAAACGTGTTTTTAAAGAAGTCTGTGTGAAGCGAGAACATGTTTCCAGCGGCACCTTCGTGATCGCCCGCCAAGATCTGCGACCATGCTTGTTCAATCATGGCTTGGGGCCATTCAGGGTGAGACTTGTCAATTTTGAGGTAGGTTTGAAAGGCTGATTTGTAATCGGCAGTTTGAAAATACAAGCGAGCAAGCGTCAGCGCTGCAATCGACTTGAGTTCACTTTGAGCCGCCTTTTTCTCGATCGCCGAAAGAGCCGAAGCGACGGTCAGGATGCCCGTCTCAGGCTGACCGCTTTTGTACAAAAGTACGCCCTTCAAGAAAAGCGCATCAATATACAGAGGCGAATCCATCAAGATTTTTTCGGTCGCTGCAACTGAAGTTTTTAAGTCATCTTGAGCGAGGTAGTATTTCGCACGGTTCAGCTGATACTGGTCTGTCTTTTCGACTTCAATTTTGAACTTTTCGAGCTTAGGATCCAGGATCGCGACGAGCGACGAGTCGCCTTCGGCAGAGCTCTCGACCAAACTCAAGGCCGCGCGTTTTTGCCATTCCGAGTTGTTGTCGTCCAAAACTTTAAGCATCTGATGACGGTACTCCGAGTACAATCCCAAGCCTTTGCCCGTGAGAGCCAAGTTGTACTGAGCTTCGGTACGGATTTCGGGGGCCTCGTCCAGGAGCTCTGCAAAAAGACCAAGTGCCATGGGGTAGTTCTTCTGAATTTCTAAGAAGATCAGGGCTTGCAAAAGCTTGAGCTCAGTGGCGGACAGCCCTTTTATTTCGACCTGATTCAGCTCGGGTTTTAAGAGGCTGGGGTCTTGAACGGGGAGAGGTCCTTGATACAAAGGAACTCGGCCGACTTTCGCCGGGTCCGAGACGACTTTGGCCTCAGGGGCGGGATTGACCCCGCCTTGAATTACTTTTTCAATCGAGATTTCAGCAACCATGGGCCGACGTTTAACATCGATAAGTTTTAACTCTCGGTTTGCTGGCAAATCAAGCGTCGAAGCCGGACTGGCTTGAAGCGTGGGCTCTTCTCCAATGTTCAAGCGGGGGATGTTTTTGACGCGATAAACTTCGACCTTACCGCCAACTTTTTTCTTTTGGTAGATCTCATACTGAGGAACGCCCGATTGCTTGATCTTCAACCTGGAATCAGGCGCTAGTCCAGGTGTCTTTTCCTTGAGAGCCTCAGCAGACGCCAGAGAAGTGCTGCAGATGATCGCTGCCAGTAAGATGTGGTTCCAAGTTGTTTTCATCATCAGTCCCCCAATGGGAAGAAGCACGTCAGTAAAACGACTACAAAAAACGTCAGTAAAAAAACGTGAGCCCAAGTAAGAACGAGGTGTCTTGGCGGTTGGTCGTTCCGAGGTCGCGGTTAGCCGCGCCCGAACCGCCTAGACGGTAACGTTGCAAGTCTTGTTTGGACCATTTGTTTTTCAAATCCAAACGGACCGCAAAGTGCTCGCTGAAAAAAAGCTGCTGTGTAAAATCGAAGTTATAGCCGAGGGTTGTTTTTTTCTCATGACTGGTCTCTGAGGGATCAAGTTGACTTTCGTAAGTCATCGAGCCCAAACCAAGAGCGAACTGCATATCGAAGTAGACGATCTTGCGATCCAAGAAGCTCATTTTTGCATAGAACGGAACCCAGATGAAATTTGCCGACGTGTACGAAACAAATTTATTGTAATTGGGTTGCAGCCCATTGAATTTTTTGATTTGAACCAGGCCTTCATTTTCTTTGAGGTCGCCCATTTCATGCGCGAGTTCAAAACCCCAGCGCTCGCTCAAGTAGTAACCACCTGACACGTTGGTCATGCGTCCGATTGACCACTCGTCATTGACCATGGGTCCGTAGCTCAAAGTCACAAACGGACGTCCGGCTTTGGTGTAAGTTCGATTTTGAACAACCGAGAAATCCGCATCTTTGGCGGCCCAGTATTTATCCTCGAGCTTTTTCAGATCCAGCTTGTCGGAGTCCTTCGCGTCTCTGGCTTGTGCAAAGACCGAAAGGCCTAATGTCATCACTGCTGTAAAAGTAAGTAGAGCTTTCATCCCTGCGCCTCCCGCGTGGCCTTAATTTGTACTCTTGAACAAGAAAGGGTAGGTGACCATCACCTTTGTACCCCCTTCAGGACTGGGAAATTTCCATTTCGCCACTCTTGAAAGGATGCAGCCCTCGACCGTTCCATTTTTTAAAGTTGATTCGCCGATGCGCTGAGTTTCAACCAGGCCGCTACCGGCGATGGTAAACTTGACGCCCACTTTGCCGTACAAATCGGGTTGAGCTGACAACTGGCGCTCGTAGCAATACAAAATCTCGCCCAATTTTGATCGGATGTAGGCTGCGATCACTTCGCGGTCGAGGCCGCCAACCACTTCACCATCTTCTTCTAAAAGACCGACGCCGCCGGTACCCGTTTTCCCGGTTGCGATCCCGCCCATGCCTTTTGTTGAGACACCGCCAGCAGCGCCGGCTGTCCCGATTTTTACGCCTTGGCCTTTGCCTTCACCCGCCCAGTCGTGTCCCGACTGAGTCACGGTTCCCACGGCCGCGAGCGCACGTCCAGAGGGAGCTGAGCCTGCGGCCACGCCGTTGGAAACAACGATGTTGGCGGACTTGGCTGAAGAGGCCGAGATTTTTCCAATCAACTGCGAAATGCGAGAGTGGCCCAATGCTTTAATCGCCGACACTGTTTTTGCGCTGCCCGCAGCAGGAGCGGGCGTCGATTCACCGGCGGCCTGCTTGGGCTGCGGTTGTGTCTGTTGGACCTGAACGGGTGCACTTTGTTTTTTCTTTTTGGGAGGTGTCAGTTTCATCTCTCGGTACTCAAGGGGCGGCGCCGATGCGACAGCAACTTCCTCAGCGTCCCTAGATGATGGCGAGAACAAGAAGAGCAGAGCTAAGAGAGCCGCCCCTGCTAGCGTTGCATAAAGAGTCTTGCGTCCACCCTCATCGATGATCTGATCTTTGGTGATCATGCGCAAAGCTTCAACGGACGTCAAATAGATCGTGCGTTGGTTGACTTCAAGGTCACCAAACTTTGAACGCATCCAAGTGTCTGACTTGGTCATCGAGAGCTTGGTGAAAGTTCCATCAAATTTAGAAACAAAAGTTTTATCCAGGCCGAGGACTTGAGTCTCGAGAAGTTTGGCAGCGTGATAAACGGTGACCAGCTGATAAGGCTTTCGATCCGCTGCGGGAGACCAAAATTCAGGGGCATTAAAGCTCTCAAACAAAGTACGGCGAACTTCAAGAGGGATGACTTGAAAAGTCGTGGTGCCTACGCGAATTTCAGTGGTTTCACTGAGGCAAAGTTCAACGAATTTTTCGGTTTCTTGAGTACGGACATCAAGGTTCACATAAAACCATTTGTTGTCACGGTACTCGAACAGACCTTGAATACCCTTTAAAGTATCAGCCGACGTGCGGAGCTCGGCAAATTTAGAGCTGCCCAGGCTGACCGAGCCTTGGTCCGGACGCAAACGCCAAGTTTTCACGAGCCCATTGGGGCCACGCTGTTCAATCAATAAGTTTTGCATATCCATCCTCTTCGAACAACTCGAGCTAAGGTCGAACGCTCTTTTCGACCTCAGCTCGACGGTATTTTATTACCGAACATATTGTACGGAATCGCGGATCTTCGTATCCATGTCCTTTTGTACGTCGTACAAGGGCATGAATTTGATCCCGCGCTTCTGCACAAGATAAGCTCCATCCGGGTTGCGAATCGTGCCCTTAAGACTCATCTCTCCGAAGTTCACTTCCTGAACTTTTCGGACAGTTTTCGTCTTGGCCTGAGCTGGCGAGGCCAGAACAAGTCCAAAGACGACCAAAAGGACTGGAGTTAGACCTTTGACTAGTCTTGCTGAATTCACCATCGTTGTTGTCTTCCTCATCGACTGATTCATTATTTCCCTCCCGAACCATTGCCTCGGGCGACTTGTGAGCTCACGTGCGAAGAGTCTGCCTGCGTAACGGGTGCACCGGGTTTGTTAAGCCATTCAATTTTACGTTTGAGCCATTCTTTTTGAGATTCGATCGACGAAGCCGAGTGGGCTTTCTCGTAAGCCTGGGCGGCCAGCTTGTTATCGGACTTATAAACTTCTGCGAGGTGACCCAATTGCAAAGCGAGGGTCAGAGATTTTTTTGCATCAAATGATTTCTGTGCAAACCTAAGCGCCTGATCAATTTCACCTTTTTGTGCCATGCACTCAGACAAAGCGGGAGCGAGATCAAAGCGTTCCATTTGCAAAACTGGGATTGCTTTGAAATCATCTGCGACCGAGAAGCAATCGCCACCAGAAAAAGCCACCACGCCATGAAATAGCTTTGTTTCCCAAGCATCAAGGCGTTCATCAAAGGCTTTGATCATCCACTGGTTGGCACCGGCACGATCGCCCATAGCGCCAAGAACAATGGCCTTTTGATACCAGAAGAACGCCTGGTCATTATTTTTCTTCAAAGCTAGTTCGATCAAATAAAGTGACTTCTCTTTAAGGCCTAAACCAAAAGCCGCCAAACTTAAGTAAAAGGGTGCTATCCCTGATTTGGGTTCAAGCTCCGCTATGCGGGCCGCAATTTTGTCGATCTTGGTAAATTTCTTTTGAGCCAAGCAACGATTTGCCAATGTCATCAGACCAGCAAAATCTTTTTGTAGATCTTTGGCTTCAACCTGGCAAGGGCCGGCTGTGGGCTCCTCACGAGCGACAAACAATCCTTCTCCTTGCGTGAGCTTGGGTAAGTAGGGCCCCACGTGATCAAAGTTGATCAATGGGATTGTCGGTTTTACTGTTTCGTTTAACGGTAAATTCGCAAAGTCGAGTTCAGCCGTTGTTGCTGTTTTCTGGGCTTTGGCTAAATCCACTAATTTTTTCTCAATATCTTTTTGTTTTTGCTCAATGGGCTTCACCAAGTTAGTGAGTTCATTCGTTAGGGCTTTTTGCTCTTCTGGCATCAACGCAGTCTTGATGGTGGGCGATCCCACCGTGTCGACGTAGTCTTTATAGAGACGGGCCAGGCCCTCGAGTGTTGAAAGTTGAACATTAGCATCCTTCGAGTAGCTGGCCGCTGCCAAAAAAGCCGACTGAGCCTTTTCAAGTTTTTCGGTTTTGATCGAAAGTACCAAAGGCAGGCGGTCGAGCGTTGTTTTTGTACTTTGTGACGTCATTTCCCACTCAAGTACCTGAGCTTGAATCAGGCGGGCTTGTGCACGAACGGTGGGAGGAGCCTCCGATCCAACAAGAGCCTTGGCCGAGTTAAAGGCTTCAGTGTATCGTTTCTCTGCGAAAAACCTCTGCACGCGTTTAAGTAAAATCTCGGAAGCCGAAGGTTGAATGTTCAAAGATAAGATTTTTTTCTCCAGCTTAGCGTATTCGGGAGTCGTCTCTTCGCCTTTGTAGGTTTGCATCAGGCGCGAGTAGATTTTACCGTGATCTTTTTTATTTGCTGAATCTAAGAGTTTGCCTAAAAACTCACGGGCAACCTGTTTACGATTCTCAAGAACATAAATTTCGCTGATCGCCTCAAAGACTTGCGTCTGCTCTTGTCCTTTTAGTCGGGGAGTGAGCAGTTCGAAGGTGCTTACTGCGCGAAGCAAGAAACCTTGTTCATTGTAGTGTTTGGCAGCCTCGCGTAACGCCGCTGTCGTCTCGGTGTCGTCGGGATAGGTCCGCGCATACTGGATCGCCAGATCAGCACCTTCAAGAGAACGACTGCTTGAGAACGCCAAGCTCATGGCTTGCTTCAGAGCTTTTTTCGCCAAAACAGTAGTCGACTTGTTTTCATTGTGAAAGGCCACTAATTTTTGAATGCTCTCGGTGACTTGCTCCTTCTCTATCTTCTTTTGGATGATGTTAAAGTCAGCCTCTTGCATAATTTTTTGCATGCTCTGCTGGCGGTCCGCATTGTCCGACTGATCCATAATTTTTTTTGAAAAGTCTCGCAGACCACCCAAGTCCTGGCGGGCATTCAAGATATCGAGCATCAAGTCCTGGCTGCGCAAGCGGAGTTTGGGATCTTGCTTCAAATCCAGAGACAAAGGCCTCAACCATTTTTCGGATTCGACATCATTTTTCTCTTCGTATGCTAAAAATCCAATCTTGAACTTAACTTGCGGGGCTTGAACTCCCGTTGGGTATTTTGTGAGGTAGGTCTTGCTGAGCTCAACTAATTTCGTCTTGTCGCCTGATTCTTCACTCTTCTCAGACGCTTTTTCTAAAGACACGAGAGCAGCATAAGCCGCGTCGTGAGCGATTTGTGTATCGGCCGATTTGTTGGCTGCAAATTCGTACTGGCCTGAAGCTTCGCGAAACTTGTCTTGTTGAAATAAGAGCTCAGCGTAAGCAAAATGTGATTTTACGTCGGGCTTCAAAGGATCTTCGCGGTCCAGATGAATCTTGAAAGCTCGCTCAGTTAAATCCGCCATTTCCTTATTGGATTTGTTTTTGAGCCAGAGCTCCCACCACTTTTTTGCAATGTCGAGATTCGCCTTTGCGAGGTCGTAGTCGCAATCCGCTTCTGATGAAGTTGCTTCTTGTTTTCTCCAAGCCGAGTGGGGCCTGCAAACGTCGGCCGCTGCCTCCATATGCTTGATGACTCCAGGGCGGTTCCTTAATGTTTCATTTCCCTGGATTAAGAGCATTTCGATTTTGATGCGCAAAGGCGAGTACTCATGTTTTTTGATGTATTGAGCTAAGAACACATTCATCTCTTTCTGACGGCCGTGGCTGTCATAGAGTTTACCGAGGTTCATCATCGCTTCGCCCAGCTCTGCAGGGGTACAAACTTTGGCAAAAAACTCGTAGGCTTCATCCGCCGGGTGGGTTTCGCCAAAAAACAAAGCTAAGTCACGCAAGGCTTCGCTACGTAAATTGTGTGAGGCGCGAATTTTTTGGGTGTTTTTTGAATCAAAGAACTTCACCACATCCAGCAATTTCTCGATGGCCGCTTCGTTTTGTTTTAAGTTGTAGTTTGTCCAGGCCTGCTTATAAAGACCGTAAGAGTAAACGCGTGAACCTGGAAATTTCTCGATCGCGCGAAAATCCTCGAGAGCCATTGCAAACTGACCTGCATCGTAGCGCATCTCGCCAGTCGCTAAATGAGCATCCGGAATGAGTGTCGACTTCGGATGCTTTTGAATCATCCGGGCATAGGTCGCCTCGGCATTTTTCTTTTGGCCAATTTGTTGGCTGGCAAAGGCGTTATTGAACATCGCCACGTCCATCTCTCGAAAGCCGGGAAAGTCGCGTTCAATTTTGGTGTAGATCCCAATGGCCTGCCTAAGGTTCGCAATCGCGCTTTCGTCACGGACTTCGGGGGGGGCAAATTTCACGGGCGAATCGTCTTGTCCTCGCGTCAAATCAAAGAAACGCCCTGATTTAGCCCGGCGCATGTAGAGCTCGGCCAAACGAAACCAAAGGTCCGCCTCTTGCGGCGTACCCCGTTTCTTCTTCAGCACGGCGTTCAAGGCCTGGATCGCTTTGAACTCAGATCTTGTGATGAGAACTTCAGACTGAACTGCCTTTTTCTGATTGGCGTCTTCGTTATTCTTTTCAAGTTTGAGTTCGGGCAATAGTCCCTTGTCAGACTTTTGGGCCCAGACGCTGCTTGGTGAAGAAATGAGAAGTGCAATCAGAAGAAGTTGTTTCATGATGTTAATTCCCTACGACGGTTGCCATTTTGAGTTTAGGAAAACCTGCCATTGAGGCCGTGTACATCACTTTGCGAATCATGTCGTAGCTCAAAGAAGAATCTGCTTGAAACAGAACTTTGCCATCTTTGACGGATTGATCGTCGACTTTCTCTTTTGCAAATTTCTCGAGTTCGCTAAACAGGGGCCTAATGAAGTTGGTGTCACTTGTTTCGAGATCCGTTCTCGCAAACGCACCTTGTTCCAAAGACGCAATCGTGCGCCCTTCGATAATCAAGGCTGTTTTTGTGAGCGAAACCTTCACCGCTTTGGTGGGGTTTGTCTGCACGTTCGACAACGGAAGGCTAATTCCTTGCTCGGGATCCACCTGAAAGTCGGCCGTCGAGTACGTCTGTAGCAAGAACACGAGTAAGATCGTAAACATGTCCGTCATGGACGTGATATTCAGAGCGAATGTCTTGTGCTTTGGCGTATAGTCTACGGCTTTACGACGGTATGCCATCTGCTAGCCCTCCATCATGTTCGCAAAAGTAACATCCGGAAACATGTAGTCTGTTTCGATGTCTTTCTGTTTTGTTGAATCCCAAACAGGAAAGCGCACATCTTTGTCACGCGACTTTCGAGCCTCATCCATGATGTTGACGATTTCTTTATAAGAAACGTCACTTGATGGAGAGAGTTCGAGCCGAAAGACCTTTGGATTCTCGGCTTTCACTTTTTGAAGTTGCTTGTGTAAGTTAACAAGATCAAAATTGCCGTCGGTTAGAACGGGAATTTGCTCGACGACTCGGTTGCCTTGTTTAGCAACGATCACTTTGATCCCCTCTTTGCGAGACACATCGATTTGAATGGTCGCTAAGTCTTGCTCTTCTTCTTTCTCGTCTTCTTGCTTTTGAACCGCTTCTTTAACTGCTTGGGGCAGTTCTGTCTCGATCACCATGACCTGCACAAAGGCGCTGGACAGAAGAAGCACGGGTACGAGCTTCACCATCACCGAGAGAAGAGGAGCTAAGTCCAGATCGAACTCGTAGCTGCTTGAAATTTTGGGTTTGAACCGTTTTCTCATAAATCCTCAATCCGCAGACAAGTTGCTTACGAAGCCCGATTAACAGGAGGTGGAGTCGCTTTACTTGCTGCGACCGCGTCCTTGCCAAGACTGTCAGGAAACACAGTCTGCCGGTTCAAAGTGGGGATATGTGAACCCGTCAAAAGCTCTGTCAACTTGCTGCATTTTTCGGTCAGTTGCTCGATGAGCTCGTTTTGGCGTGAAACCAAGAACGAGTAAAAGATCATCGCAGGAATCGCAACCACAAGGCCCAGTGCCGTGGTGTACATGGAAACGGCGATCCCATTTGCGAGCATGGTTTGTTTCATGGCGGGGTCAGCTTGCGCAACCGCGGCGAATGAAATGATCAGACCGTGGATCGTACCCAAAAGACCCATCAATGTGGCCACGTTGGCGAGCATTGAAAGGTAGTGGAGGCGGCGAGTGAGGTGAGGCATATTTTCAGACATGGCGATGTCGTGAGCTTGAAAAATGGTGTCATCGTCACGGTCTGCTTTTTCGAGAATCGTTTTGAATGAATTTGCCAATGGCTTGCCTTGCATTTGATTGCAAAGAACCAAGGCTTCATCTGTCTTGCGGGCAAGAACCAAAGTCTGAATCTTGGTCATGAACTCGTCCGTATTCATTCCGAATTTAAAGTAAAGAACGTTGGCGCGTTCAAAAATCAGAGCCAGTGAGCCAAAGCCCAGGAGCATGATGCACCATCCAACGAGGCCGGCGTCATTGATGAATTGTAAGAATGAAGTCATAGTCTTTCTCCTTGTTTCTATTCTTTAGTTTTCTTTTTGAAGGGGCGAGGACTCAGCGACCAAGCGCGAGACCTCGACTGTTCCGATGTCAGTCAAATTCAAAAACTTCACGGCGTAGTGCAGGGCTGTATCGTGATGAATTTTGGTTTTTACCAAACGTTTATTCAAGATTTGAGCCGTGCAGTTAAAGGGCGTTTGCAAGCTGCCCGCCTTACGCGCGTGAATTGTGATGATATCACCAGGCAAGAACAGTGGGTTTTCGATTAGAATCAAAGCGCCGCCCTCGCTCAAAGACTGAATGCGACCTTTCCACATGCGATTATCATCGTGGACCAAGCACGGCAAATCAGCGCTGATGCGTTCATGCCCACGTTTCTTAAAAACTTCTGAAGACGGCGACTTCTCGATCAAGCGGCTCATGCGGTCGATCGAAAATTCGGCCAAGTCAGAAACCATGGTCCATTGCTCCATGTGAGGAGACCAAACAAAGTCAAAATCGAAGAGCAAATTATTTTGCTTCATCTGAACCATAGCCGCGTAAGTATAAGGACCATATTGGTGCTCACCCTTGATCAGGTGCCACTCATCTGAAGTTGCGATATCTGTGTTTAGAATCATTGTCCTACTCCTTAGTTTCTGGGGGCCACCGGGTCATACGCGATCGAGATCGAAGCGCCCGCTTGTGGCACCGAAGCTCCATGGAAGGTCAGAGTCAAAGTCGCAGCATCGTAGGTCCATCCGTTGGCTGCATCTTGGGGAATCACGGTCCCATTGACTCGCACCGCGATCGAAGCGATCTGGGGTTCACGACTTAACTTAAACGAGACCGCCAATTTTTGATTGATGATCGTGTCTGAGATGAGCTGCAAGTTGTCACCGAAGTTACCGCACAGTGATGTTTTTACTCCAGCTGTGAGGTCAGCCAGCTGGTTGTAACGAACTCCAACTCGGCGGCCGGCAAATCCATCTGAGAGTTGCAATCGGCAAGCCTCGTCTAAGATCGAAATTGTGTTCACGCTGTGTTTGCCAGCGCCAACCAATGTATCAAGAAAGCTCTTGTAAGACGCAACTGGAATCAACCGAGAGTCAGCATAGTTGTTGTTCAAGTAAATGTCGCTCGTAGAAGAAAAATCGTCCTCGTCGCTCAAGATAATGATGGCAAGAAAAGCACCGGCGCGGCGAAAGCTGGCATTCGGAGCATAGGTTAAGACAGACTGAAAGCTCGAGAACGCGCGCTCGTCACCATTGCCGTCAATCCCTTGCAGAACGTTGGTGATAAAGACCCCTGACAAGTTCGGGGTGTCTTTTGTCATGATGCGAACTCCAGACGAGGTTTCGCCGGGGATTCCGTCTCTCAGGAGCCGAAGATTATCGTCGCCCCAGAGCTGTCCAAAAACAGCATCCGAAGTTGTGACGGCCATTTGGAAGTCGTACTTCAAGGATTGAAAGCGAGAAATGAAGCGGTTCATATTCTGAGCCAGCTGAGTTTGCGAAGTAGCCATGGAACCTGAGTTGTCGACAACCCAAAGGATATCAATTTTTTGAGGAACGATTTCAAAATCCGGCGACTGAGAGAAGCTTGCCTCGTCAGGTAAGATCGAGAACGAGCGGTCACCTTTTTCGCATGCGGCGAGAAGTAATAGGGCCAAGGCCGCTACCACAACTTTGTTCATTATCTGTCTCATGAATCCTCCTGCTGAAAACCGAAGTCCCAACGACTCTCGTGTCCTCATCGTATCTCCGCACAACCAACATTCGGAAAAACGGGCCAAAGTATTGAGAAGGCTTGGGATTACAAACAACTTCTGGCTCAGTGCAGGCGTAACCGCTTGAAACTATTCGATTAGTTTTTTAGAGGCAGTGTTGAAATAAATTGTCGGTGGAAAGAGGTTCGACAATTCGCGCGGAAGAAAGTTTCGCGCACGTTTTGGTGTCTCAAAAAGTAGGCCGTGAGTGTGCAAGTCTTGATCAAGAATTTGCCGCTTTTCGACCAGCTTTTGGCCAGGGCCTAAGTGTCTGATTTTAGGCGATTATCGCAAGGGAAGGCGGGGGGCGGCTGGCGCGAGTCTATTCGCGTTGATCGGTACGCTGCCAGCATCATTTGATTAAACTCTAAGGTTCAAAGCTGTGTGGTCTTCTCTTGCGTCCTTAAGCTAGAGTTCCGTCTTGACGGATTCATCCAGAATACGAACGGGTGGGTAAACCGAAAAGTCAAAGAGCCAGCCGCCATCCAAGCCATCAAGATCAGGCCCCATGACGAAGAAAGTTTTGTTTGGTGGTGTTGGTGGAGACTCGTAGCCGAGCAGGCGAATCAAAAGCCGGCTGATCTCCTGGTGGTGCGTATACTCCGGCCACGTGGTAACGTCTTTAAAAAACTCATCTTGATTTGAGCTGTAAAACAAAAAGGGAACGCGGTGAACATACTCGTTCAGCATGACGTGGCCCCAGACGCCGTTTTCTCCCAAGGCCTGCCCGTGGTCCGACGTGTAGATGAGATCAAAGGGAATTTGGGAGCGGACTTTCAAATCTTTAATCAACTCAGAAATGACCCAGTCTGTGTAGTGAACGCTGTTGTCATAGTGTTTAATCTGACCCACTTCGTAGGAGTCGGCTGTCTCAAGCGCAAACGCCGCTTTGTCCTTGGGGTAGCGTAAGTTGTAAGGTGAGTGAGAGCCCCGCTGGTGCAAAACGATAAACTGCGGGGTTTCCAAGTTTATTTTCTTGAGCGCATCGATCAAGATCTCGTCATGAAACGTCAGATCTTCTTCGACCACATCCAGGGGTGCCCCCACTTGCAAATGATCAATGGCCGTCGGGCAAATATAATTGAGGATGTGCTGAAGCGAAGCCTGAGTCTGAGCGCTGATATAGTGAGTCCCAAAGCCATTGTTTTGAGCCAGCGCAAAGAGGCATCGCTTTTGACTAATAATGACGGGAGCCGCCTCAAAACCTTGATGGTTGTTAAAAAACATCGGCACCGACACGTCGGTCGAGACGCCTCCAGAAAAAGCCTTGCGGTAAACCAAATGATTTTCTTTTGCGATCTGATCGAGGTGCGGAGTCGTTGGGCGCTGGTAGCCAAAGAGGCTCAGGTTATGATAGCGCAACGATTCACCCATAATCAAAACGACATGGCGCTGCGGGCGTGAAGATTGAACCTTGAGCGCCTCGAGATGAACCGTCTGTTCACGGTGGCTCAGCTTATAAGGTAAAATTTTGCCGGCAAAATAAGAGAAGCTGGCATAGATGTTTGAAAACCCCAGGTTGTGCACGGCTGGTTGTTTGCCATAGGTGTTGCCCGATACAAAAGTTCGGATTGGTGGGTAAACAAGGGCAACGATCAACACCCATTTCATCCATGGAACAAAATGGGTACGAGGCTTTGCTTGATAGAGAGCAAATTTAATCAAGGCCACCTGGGCGGCAAACAGTACGATGGGAAACACAATGCGGCCGACAAAGCTGCGAGCTGTTTCAAAAACTTCACCCAAGTTGGTTAAAAACAAGTACATCGCATTGGGATGGATAAAAGTTCCAAAGTAACTGAGGTGCAGCCACTGCAAAAGGCCTAAAAAACAGATGGTGACAACCGCCGCAAAAAAGCCCTTCGGTTTGAGTGCCAGTGCGAGCAAAAACAAAAGTCCGGCAGTTTCGACAATTGAAAATCCAGGCCGAGGAAATCGGCCTAAAATATCGCGGTAAGCAAAGAAGGAGACTTCAAATGCATAAATGATGAGGGCTAAAGCCAGGCAGACGGTCATTGTAAAACCCAGAGAAAGCGCCGCTTGCCTTTGTCTTGCGGTTATCATTTGAGCAATTCACTCACGTCTTGGGCCAGCTGCTCAGGCGTACGAAGCATAGAGCTCCAGCGCTCCGGGTGATCTTTTAGTTCTTGTGGAAAGGGAAGCTTGGGGGTGTTGATGTCAAAAAGTTCGTACTTCATCCCTTCATCAAAAAGATCGCGGCCCGCTTGAATGTTAGCCAAAACCTTTTCTTTGGTGTTATACTTTTCGTTATTGTACTCTTGGTGTGTCCAGCTTTGTATTTTGTAAATCACATTTTCGAGACCGCCCATATAAGAAAAATGCCAACCACTGTCGGGGATCACCGTAATGTGGGAGCCTTCGGCATCGCGGTAATTACGCACAGCTTTCATGGTCGTGATTAATTTTTTTTCGAGCATCACCGTTCCGCGCCAGCGACCAAATCCAGCGAAGTTTCGTTGAGCAACGGCTTTGCCATCGTAGTCATTGATATGAGTGCAAACATAATTCAAAAAGTAATAAGATTGAAACTGCTCGAACACCCGAATGCCTGGTTTATTTTTGTATTCGCGAACTTTGCTGGCTAGGGGAATTTCATCCAGGTCCGAAAAAATAATCAGATCATCGGGCGCCGCGTTTTCGAGTCCTTTGAGCACGCCTTCTTTTTGGTGATTATCATAATGCCAGGTCGTCACGGGTCGAAACTTTGTCCAAAAAGTCGGGTATTCATCCACAACGATGTGTCTAATTTTGGGAAGAAACTCGCGAAAGCGCTCTTTGTTTTGCTCAAAGTAAAGGGGCTTTTCTTTTTTTTGAAACGTGCGGGTCGCTTCAACCAAGACAAAGTAATCGACGACGTCATTGAGCTCTCTTAAACGCAGCTGGAGGAGCTCCATCTCGTTGAAGAAGGCGAAGCAATCATAAACTTTCATGTTTCATCCTTTTTGACTTGGCACCAAAGCTCTTCTTTTTTGGCATCGGGGAGCGCGGCAAACTCTTCTTTTGAAGCGCCCGAAAGTGCAATCACTTTTTGAAAGCGTATCTCAAAGCGGCGGTTGGCTGTTCGAAGGCAAGATTCGGGATCTAAACCGACGTGGCGAGCGAGCTGGGCCGTCGCAAAGAGCAAATC
>JBKCUU010000019.1:0-88633 GCA_046318155.1 Bdellovibrio sp.
GATGTAAGCGGTGCCTGCTTCCCCTTGCAGAAGCGGTGCGCCCTTTCAGATGTCGCAACCCTTCGGCCAGGGGAAGCCGGCACCGCTCCATTGTCGAAGGACATGCGCAGGCGGCGTGAGGGCTTCCAGACTTGATCGAGATTGATCCAGGATTTTTCGCCGTCTTGATCCTCGACTTGAGTCCAGCCGTCCTCACCGCCGTGGTCGATGAACGTGCTGTAGCGATCGGCCACGCCCGCACGTGCGACAGCAAATTCCGAGCCGGGGCCGGTGCGAAGCCGAGCCGTGCGTGCACTCACCACTAAACATTTTAGGCGGCTCGAAACGTCATTGCTCGAAGCCCAATGTTTTTGCCCATCCAAGTCGACCACTTCATAAAAACCGTTCTTCGAGAAGCCGGTCGATTTCAGAGGCATGTACTTAGGAACTTTCCATGACAGGGGAGCTGAGGCTTGCGGACTTGAGCGCAGGAGCGCGCCCGATCGGTGCACGCATAAGGAGGTTTGCGCTTGAGCAAGAGAACCCCCGAGCACGCCCAGAACTAGAAAAAAGAAAATCAGCCGCATAGGCTGATTTTCGGGAAAACAAACAAAAAAGACGACAGTCCTGAGGTCTGGTTTTACTGGGCGGCGATCGTCTTCGATTTGAGGCACTGCTCAACTTGAGACAAAAGCTCGTCGGTCTTGCTAGAGAAGCGCTGGACTAACTTTTCTTCACGCTCTTGGTGATTACGGAAGGCCACGGCTGATTTTTTCATGCCGACGATATCGGTTTTACGAACTGTTTTTTTGGAGTTCAAAGTTTGGGCGTACTGATCAAGTGTCGAAGCCATCGATTCGTTTTTGCGAACCATCGAATCCAGCAACGCACTTTGTGCCTTTTGCATTGCACGCAAATCACTTGAGAGATCTGAGCACGACCGGGCTTCTGCCGTCGCGCCGACCGTTGCAAATAAAATTGCGATCCCTAGGATTGTCAGCTTCATGGTGTTCTTTAAAGTTCCCGGCATCATAAACTCCTGTCTAAGTTCTAGTCGTCTTCGTGATTTTTTCAGGCTGCTGAACTTGTCTTCAACGGTGCCCGTTTCCGTCACTCTCGCTTGAATCCTTAAGCGAATCGTGTGCCAAGAAACAAGGTCTGAAGCAAAGCTGATGCTCCTCAAAACAAAGAAGGCCTGAGAGTGTTCCCAAGCCTTCCTCAGTCATTGCAATTTGTAAAAAAAAGCTGTCAACGCCGTGACCAGCAACTTATTCAGATAGAAAAACCGCTTCTAGTTAAAACGGCGGTACGTGTTCTGAAGCAAATCGCCACGGGGGCAAACACCGCCATTCACGGGACCCATGTGAATGACAAACACATCAGGACCGAAGAAATCCAAAGGATACGCAACCGGTCCCACCGCGATGGGCGTGTTGCAATTTGAATTGCCTTGATTGGTGTTCAATACCAAAACGTTGCCATCAAAGTCGTAACGACCCGACGACCACACTTGGCAATTACCACTTTGGTTGTAGGCCGAAAAAGCACCTTGGCGAAAGTTGATCTGAAAGCGGTCACGATGGGGATTAAAATTATCGGCAGGAGGAGCGCCCGAGCTGCAAGCATGACGCACAAGGTCCCACTCACCAACAAGTGTGGGCACAGGAGCAGGCGTACTATGCCCAGAATCCTGATCGGGATTGGCCCAGACTTCGATCGAAGCCATTAACATCACCAAAACTAAAGAGATTAATTTCATAAATCCTCCTGGCGATGATCATCCCGGCCCAAATTGGGGCCAATCAACACAAAAACCAAAAAGAAACGGCCGCTCTGCATTATGGGGCGGCCGTTCAAGATTGTTGATGGGTCGATCGACTTCGTCGCTCTCCTTATCGGTCGATCGACTTCGTCGCTCTCCTTAGAGCGTCACTTCAAGCAAAACATAAAGAACGGCAATAAGAGCAAAACCCGCAATCAAGGTGTTGCGTAGAGTTTGCAAAACGCCGGCTTTGCCTTTGAGCCCCCAAAACACAAGTCCGGCCCAGATCACGCCGAACAAAATCCAGAACAGGCCCATTTTTGATTCTTCACGCAGCGCAAACGGCAAGTGGCTGGCCGCGCCCATAAAGAACAACATGGGAATCGAAAGCACGGTGTTGATTCGCGACGTCACCATCGCTCGCGCTCCCGCAGGCGCGGCACTGGGCAGGGCGGCCCCGCCTTGAGAAACCAGAGTGGCCGATTGAATAACGACTTTTTGATTGGGCCAAATCACGAACCAAACATTGGCCCACATGGTAAGACCCAAGATCGAGCCTATGGTGATGATCAGTCCGTAGCTGGTCATCAAGTAATCATGAAGCGAAGGAAACTGCATGATACGATGACCGAGATACAAAACACCCGTTAACATCGTGCCCATTGCGCCCCATCGAAACCACCATAAAGCCTTGGGCAAAAGCTTGGTCTGCAAAGAGACTTTCGACGGCGCATCGGCCTCGGCCATGTAAGCGCCTTGCACGAAATTAAAATAATAAAGATGCCCGATCCAGATCACACCAAAAAAGTAGTGTAGCCAGCGGATCAAAAACATCAGCCCATTTTCGCTCAATAGCGTCCAACTCATTGCGTTGTCTCCTGAAGGCGCAAAGCGCCTTCTGTTTTAGCCCAACGATTTTATCGCCGGGGAAGGTTTTCTTGATGTCGACGAAATGAAAGATTCAAAATCTTCGCGCATCTCGCCTTCGGTCCAATGAACCAAGAGGCGGGCCACGTAGATCTTACCGTTTTCAACATGTTTTTTTGCGGGCTGCCTGTCCGCGCTCTCAAAGAAATGCAAAAATGTCGAAGCCGTCGCCAAAAGAACATTCACGACAAACTGAGTTTCGTCATCGTTGTCGATCATTTTCATCCAGCCCGCCTTGATCCAGCGGCGGTACATCAATGTCATCAACTTGAGAACTTTGGCGATGTGAGCTTTCCACATCTTGTTGAGCTGAGAGTCTTTTCTCCGAAGGTAATACATCTCACGATGAAAAAATCGGTATTTCCAAAACAGTTCAAAATTACGCTCGATCAACACCAGAGGGTGCGCCAGCTTTTCGCCTTTTTTGGTGTGCCAAATCGAGTAAGTTTCTTGGCACATGCTTTTAAAAATTTGGCGAATGATTTCTTCTTTATTGCGAAAATGAAAGTAAAGATTTCCAGGACTGATGCCCAGTTCTTTCGCGATGTGATTGGTCGTAATCGCGACGACTCCGCTTTTATTGAAAAGTTCTACGGAGGTCAGGATAATCTTGTCTTTGGTCTTCATGCGCATTCGTATTTAACAAGGTACGATGATAAAAAACAAGCATCAGGAGGCTTTTTCTCTTGCCTGATTGAGCCCCCCCCCATCAAGCTGAAGATTAGTTATGAGAAAAACACACCAGACATGGCCCTCGACAGGCCGGCCCTACCGGCCAAGATTCAGATTCAAAAGGCGGCTCCTGGCGCTGTTCATGTTTCCGTGGGTCATGATGGCCTGCATCTGGTGGTGGCTCGGAAGCGATGAGCGCGAGATCAAACAACTCGAGATCTCCGAAACCAAAAAAGTTTCGGAGATCTCGGAAGTCCGCGGCCGCCTGGCAAAAGAGCTCGGTCCTTTTTTCTTGCACAGCCAGTTTCCTGAAAAGACCGAGATGTCCTGGGGTGGCAAGACTAAAAACGTTCAGATCGACTACAGCATCGACGCGGATCTGCAAAAAGAAGCCGATCGACTTTTGAAGTCTTACCGTCCTGATTACGGCTCGGTTGTCGTGATGGATGCGCTCACGGGCCGGGTGCTTGCGATAAGCACCTTTCAAAAAGGCGATCCCCTTGCGCCGAACTTGGCCTTACGTGGGACCTTCCCCGCTGCGTCCATTTTCAAAATCGTCACGGCAACGGCCGCGGTTGATAAATACAGTCTTTCACCCGAGACCATCGTCATGTTCAATGGCGGGAACTACACGCTCTACAAAAAGAACGTCATGGAAGCAAAACGCAACCGCTGGTCGCGCGATATGACGATTCGTGAAGCGTTCGCACGTTCGATCAACACCGTGTTTGGCCGTCTCACTTTAGAGCACTTGCAGCCTGGCGATCTTGAAGAGTACGCCGTTCGTTTTGGCTTTAACAAAAAAATCGAAAGTGATCTTCCGTTCGATACGGGCTTCACCGAGATCCCGCACGAGAAGGCTTATCACTTGACCGAAATTGCGTCCGGCTTCAATAGGGTCACCACCATGAGTCCGCTCCAGGGAGCGATGATTGCCGCGTCCGTTGCCGGATCAGGCAAAATGATGGTTCCGACCATTGTCGACCGTATCCGTGACGATAACGGTGATATCTTGTACCAGTCCGAGCCCGTGACAGCTGCCGTAACCATGACGCCCGAGGGAGCCGAGCGTCTCAAAAAAATGATGGGCTCTACGATTTCGCGCGGAACCTCTTCAAAAGCTTTCCGCCCTCTGATGCGCGATAAAAAATTTCGCGAACTTGAACTCGGCGGCAAGACAGGCTCTCTCACAGGAGACAACCCCCGCGGCAAAGTCGACTGGTTCGTGGGGTACGCCATCGGCGGCGCCGACAGCCGACTGGCCATCGCCGCCATCACGGTCAACGTCAAAAACTGGACCGTCAAATCCTCACACTTGGCGCAGAGTTTGTTTCGCAAGCACTACAAAGACCAATTCAGCGAAAGAAACGAAAAATTCTTCAACGCCTCGAACCATAACAACGAAGATTGACCCAGGGTCGATCAAAAGACTCGATTAATGAGTTGCGGGCTCGTTCAATGCATCAGCAGCTTCGTCGCCAGCATCTTGTGCTTTGTGCTTCATCTTCTTTGCTTTGCATTCCATTTTGCCGTTGACCATTTCGCAAGTTTTGTCTTTGACCTTGCGAATAGTTTTCTTTGTTACTTTTTTCACGTCACGGCCAGCTTCTTTTGGATGCTCAGTGACTGAGCCCTCTTCGGCTTGAGATGTTTGGGGGATCGCCAAAGCACCCAATCCAAAAGCCAGCAAGACTGCAGGCAAGATTTTCGGAGATCGTCCTTGGAGCAAAGACACCAAGAAGCTCAAAACAGCCAAAACTAAGAATACAATCAACAGAGTTCGACCGATATCAACCGATAAACCGGCAAAGCCCGTAGCACCCAAAAGCATCGCGACCAAACCAATCACAAAAAACAAAATCGCTGCGCGTAACATACTCGGTCTCCTTTTTTCTTTCAAAGTTAAACTTGGGCCATGCCTCAAGCACTGTTCACCAGCCTCCTTACTACAAAGGCGTTGCCAGCTCCAAAAACGGGACAAATCAAAACAAGAGGACTTGAAGCTGAGCGGTGGGGCGAAACGGGATTCATCGAACTGAGAATTGGGCAGAAAAACGAATTTCCCCTATCGAGGTTCTCTCGAATTTGTGATCGACTCGTCGGCGGGGGGGGGTTACTCTTGCGGAGGCTTCTGAGGTCTTTGCAACTGTGGTTGATCCTCTTCGATCACTTGCGCCTTTACATCAATAACATTGGGGTCATACGTTGGCCTTGCCGAGCTCGCATTTCGAAAGGCATTCGGATCAAAACCATTTTTTCCAAATCCACCTGTCTTGAATGCAAACCCATAAGAACCCATCGGACCCGGCCGCCCAAAACCTTTGACCAACTTGTCCGCCATCTTTTTGTACAGAAGCCAAACGAACAAGTGCCTGAAGCCAGGAAGGAGCAACAACGCCCCTGCTAGATCCGTCATCATCCCTGGGAGGATCAGCAAAAATCCACCAAAGCCCATCAAAATACGGTGGACAATCCGATGACTGGGCATCTGACCCGACTGAGCGGATCGCTGAAATTCTTCGACAGCGCCTGCGCCCTGAAGTCGTAAAACATAAAAACCCACGATGGCGCTTAAGATGCACCATAAAATAGCGTCACCAAAACCAAAGTTTGAAATAAACTTCCACCAAAGCATGATTTCAAGAGCTGGGTATAAAATAAAAAGCAAGAATGGCACTAAAACTCCAACACGGCCGAAACGGGGCAATGATCCGAACCCTCAACATCGTCATGAATATGCGCAGACTTGAGGTGTGGCAAAAGATTTTCGGTGATGCAAACGTAATCAATCCGCCAGCCGCGATTACTGATTCGAGCCAGCTCGCGGTAAGACCACCAACTGTAGCGGTCCTTTTCTTCAGGATGAAAGTGGCGAAAGGTATCAACAAATCCGAGCGCCAGGAAAGAATCAAACCACGCCCGCTCTTCGGGCAAAAAACCGCTCTCTTTTGAAAGTCGAACGGGATCATAAACATCCCTCTCTCGGTGAGCGACATTGTAATCACCCACGATGATGATTTTTTTGCCGTTCTTGATTTGCGAAACAAGATGCTTGTTTAAATCTTTGAGAAACTGCTGCTTGTAAAGGTGCCTGACATCCCCAGACCCACCATTCGGGAAGTAGATGTTGTACAAATCAAATTCAGATAATGAGGTGATCACGATTCGTCCCTCAGAATCATAATCGGTCTGTCCCCACCCGCGGAGCAACTCATTCACTTTTTGATTATAAAACGTCGCAACGCCCGAATAGCCCTTACGAACAGCCGAAGACCAAAACGAGTTTTGGTACCCCAACAATCGAGCTCCCTCTTCGACCTGTTCCATGTGCGCTTTCGTTTCCTGAAGACAAAGAAAGTCGGGGCGCTCGCGTGTGACAAAATCGCTGAGACCTTTCTTGTAACAAGCACGGATTCCATTGACGTTCCACGACACGATTTTCATAGTCCATCCTTCTTGGCTTATTTTTAGAAGTCAGGCAACAATGTTCTTATGAAAACCCGGCGCCGGCTGCTTGATCATCTCCAAGCAAAGTACCCCGAACTCGATCCTTCGCAGCTCGAGGCCCTCACGGCCGAGCATCTTGTTTCTGACCACGTCCTGAAACTTCCACGGAGCGTCTGGCATCAAGCGCAAATTTTTATATTGGCATGTCAGGAATTGCGACACTCCCCCACTTACCAAAAGGCCTTAGAACCCGAGGCGGCAGCAAGGCAACTCAAGGATCCCGGCAATGAGGCCATCGCCATGTCGTATGACTTTCACCTGGGACCTGATGCAAATCTAAAGCTGATTGAGATAAACACAAACGCTTCTTTTTTGGCTTTGAGCGATGAGCTGTACGAAAGCCTTCAGATCAAGAAGCCCAATCCCGAATTTTCGCGTGACGCTTTTCAAGCCTGCATTGAAACCGAACTCGAAAGCTCGATCGGGCTTCGTCAGCCTGCTCGGGCCGCCATCATCGATGAGGCGCCGCAAGATCAAAAACTTTTTATCGAGTTTTTGGTTTATCAGCAGTGGTTCAAATCCTGGGGCTGGACGACCGAAATCAAAGACTCGTCCTCGGATCTTCAAAATTTTCAGTTTGTTTACAATCGCGATACTGATTTTTATCTTGAACAACCACGATTAAACAAATTGCGCGCCCTCTGGCTCGAGAAAAAACTTTGCTTGTCGCCGCATCCTTACCAGTACTTGCTTCTTGCCGACAAACAACGGCAGGTTGAATGGTTCCGTCCTGGTTTTTTTGAAGACATGGGCCTTTCTGTCGAAATATGCACGACCCTTCGCCGTCATCTACCTTTTGTGCATGAGCTGAACGCGAGCTCGGCCGAAAACTTATGGGCTCAGAAAAAAAGTATTTTTATAAAACCCAAGCGCTCCTTTGGAGCGAAACAAACCTTCCGCGGAGGTTCGGTGTCGCGAAAAATGTTTGATCATCTGATTTCACAAGACTTGATTGCACAGGAGTTTGTTCCAGCTCCCGAAATCGTGGTCGACGTGCACGGACAAGCAACCCCGCTTAAGTACGATTTAAGGTTCTATACTTACAAAGGCGAAATTCAAACAGCCGTCGCACGCTTGTACCAGGGGCAGGTGACAAATCTGCGGACTCCCGGCGGAGGCTTTGCTCCGATTATGTTCGAAGATTCTCAGAAATCATAAGCAGACGCTGGCGCATTTCGTCGAGACGCTGAGGCTTTTCAAAATAGCCAACGGCACCCAGATCAAGCGCTCGGCGCTCGCTCATGTTGGTGTGGGCTGACAGAAAAACCAAAGGAATCTCAACCCGCCGGTTTTGCAACTCTTGGAGAAATTGTAGGCCGTTCATTTTGGGCATATCGACATCCGAAACGATCAGGTCAAATGACCTGCTTTCAAGTATCTTGAGGGCTTCGAGTGCATGACTTGCCGTGACGACGGCCTGGCCTTCGTCCTCAAAGTAATCGCGAAGAACTTCGAGAAACTCCAGGTCATCATCCACGAATAAAATTTGAATTCGATGGTCTTGCATTTGAAACCTCTTTTACAGGTTCTCAAACAACGTCGATCTTAAGCAATTGTTAACCTAAACATAACTGAAAACAGGATCAAGACCAAGCTCGACTAAAATAAGTTGAGGCTCGACCTTAGCCTAGAAAAAATAAATATAAATCTGTTTAAATTAGAACGACGCACTGAGATCGAGATGGGTTCGCAAGTATTCGGTTCCTGTTGTCGATTCATTTAAACGGCAAACCATCTGCGTGAGCTTCAGCGAAATCCCCTGCGCAAGCCTGTAACGGCCCGACAGAACAACCCCCGAAACATCCGTGCGTCCATCACCAAAGCTTGACTGAGTAAAGATCGCAGGAACGGCATCGGACTCAACAAAACCCCATGCCAAGGTCGAGTCCCAAACTTTTTGCCCCACAGAGGCTGAAATCCACCACGCTTTATTCGGATCCTTGGTCTCACTATTCACCAAATGTTCAATAGCGAGCCCTGAATTCCAAGACCCCCAGTTTTTATCAAACTCGGCAAAGACCTGGCGAGGGACATAGTTATTTTTGACCACTCCTGCCGGACTTTCAGAATTGCCACGGGCGGAAGCACCCGACGCGAGATCGCTAAATTTCATTCCTTGAAGTGCCGTGTAATTAAAGAAACCTGCACCCACAACAAACTCGTTTTCATCTCGTTCAAACTTAAGCCCCATCTGCGCAAAGTTCAGAACATTATCCGTCAGTTCTTCCGAATAAAACGAGTCGTAGTTCTCACGAATCAAGGCGGACCCTGCCGTTCCAAACAAGTTCCAACTGGGACTGAGTCCTTGCTCGAGGCGAACGGCAGCGCCCTCAAGGGCGATGTCATCATCCAAGAGAATCTCACTCCCGCCAGCCTTAAATTGCGATTGCGGAATGCGCCCTAGATCAAGCCTTAAAAATTTCAGGGCTTGCCAGCGGGCATAGGCAAGATCGAGCCCAATCGGCCGACGAGGCGCACCTGGGTTGTCTTTGTCGCCTAAGGTTTGGTTGGCACTTCGGTGCCCCAATGCGGTCGCCAAGCGAATCTCGGCTCGAAGGTCTTCTTGAAGTTCGGCTTGCATACCTAGTCGAAGCCGCAGCCGCTGGATGGTGCGTCGATCATTGGTGTCATTTTTTTCCGATTGGGTTCTCAGACGAAGATCGCCCGACCACTTCAGCCGCGGCTTCGACTTTTCTTGCGCGTTGACCTGACCTGCTGGAATCAAGCACAGAATAAAAATCAACAGAAAGAGCACGGCTTGCATTGGCAAAAAGTCCTTAGAGGTAAAAGTGACCGATCAACCAAACGGCATCTTGAAAATCATTGTTCAATGCGGTTGTGCGCTCTTTGCGGTAGTAGCCCAAAAAATCCCAGTGCGGGCGCGGAAACCACTGAGCACCAATCGAGTAAGCCTCGAATCGCGGGTCTGTCTGTTCCATGTTCAGATTTGCAAATTCGTGCACGCCTAAAAGATGCAAACCTTGGTGAAACTCATGACCAAACTTAAAGGTCGAAACCAGGCCCCACTTTTTGTCAGCTCCTTGCGGCCGTGCAAGATCCCAAAGCGCGTACCATTCTTTGGTGAAGGCCCAATGCGTGAAGGCTCCTAAAATCTTTCGATCAAATTCGAGACCGGCTGGGGTCTTTTGGCGGGACTGGTAATAATTGAGTCCCACCTTTGAATCGGTTCCGACCGCCGAGGCCACCTGCAAGACACCGCCATTTTCATGCAAAATCTGATTGCCGCTCGCTTGTGACAAAACTCCCGTGGCTGTGACTTGGTAGGATTCATTGAACCATGAAAGTTCAGCGGCATAGCGCTCTTGCCCCGGCCCAAAACCGAGCACACCTCGGCTGACAAAAGTGTGCTCGGCAAAGCCGATCCCGAAAGCTGGCATAAAACGGCCCACACGCAATCCCAAACGATCGCTGGCCTCAGGATCGCTGAACACATATTCAAGGCCATGACGGGGACTCGAGACAAAATCTTTGGCTGTTGCCTCTTTCAAGCGGGATTCGATGCGTCCAATTGAGAAGAAGGCTTTCAGTCGATCAGCAATCAGCGTTGCCGCAAAATCCAGATCGACTTGCATAACGAAGAATCGCCCTTTCGAGGCTTGCTTGGACTCAATAAAAGTTTGCAAGAGACGAATATCACCACCGTAAACGAGCCATTCCGGCGCCGGAGCAAAACCGTAGAGAGCTTCTTCATCACCCTCAAGGGAAGGCTTACCGCCTAAGGTGGGCTGGGACAAAAGTTCTTTCGAAATCGAACGCCCGTAAGGGTTTAAAAGATTGCCCCCGGTCACACTGACATGGCAGGTGACGCATTGAAGGTAGCCATGACGAACCATATCCGGAAAAGCATGACTGACCGATCCCGCAAGAAAAGTCAGTAAGAGGCCATAAAACTTCACTCGGGCATCCCCAGATCAATCCAGTTCAGCAAAACTTTGCGCTCTTTCGGCGACAGGGCCGGATAGGGCTCGATCGGCATAGTCTGCTTCACGATGACGCTTTCAAAAATCTTGGTGATGTTCATACGAACTTCACTCAAAGAGGTCAAATCTAAAGCACCTTGAGGATTCACTCCCGAATGACAATCCAAACACTTGGCTGCAAAAATTTGATCTCGAACTTTTGCGAATCCAGTTGGCCCTTGATCCAAACCGCCGCCGGGCTTCTCTGAAGGCCCCGAGACTTGCTCGGGCGCACCGGCCTCGATCCACGCCTTCAAGATTGCAGTCTCCGCCGAAGGCAATCCCTGCGGTGGCATGTCTCGTTTTTCAAGCGAGCGAAAGGCGATCCGGTTCAAATTGGCACGTAAGCTTTGGTAGGTCTCTAAATTCAAATTACCCTTGTTACCTGTTTGATTCGAGTGACAGTTCAAACATTGCGGACCAATCACCGTTTGATTCAAGGTCACGTAATTGAGTGGACCCAGATCGCGGGTGCCAACTCCGCCGCCGGGCGCGGCCTCTTCTTTGAGGCGGCTATAATTGCAAGAAGCCGTGACCAAGACGACCAACACCATCAAGATATTTTGAATGACGACCATGATCTGACTCCTCATTTTGGAAAGACCGATTCGCAGCTATCATTGCCCGCACGCCAGGTTCCACTCGAGCCTTCTTTTAAAAATTCAAAGATCGCCCAGCCGGCATTCCAAGCGCCGCGGTCCAACCACTCTTCGACACGTTCAGGATGAACCGCGCGATTTGTCTGGGGGTCAAATTTAAGGTCGGGGTGGCCTGGCTCTAGATTGTCCATGAAACAAACTTTGTTAAAAATCTCGTGGTCCGTAAAATTCGGAGACGACGGTTTGTCGCTCGAAATTTGAGCCAAACACTTTTCGCGAATGCCATTGAGCATTTGCCCACCGTGCTTACCCATGAAGCTCGAAATCTCGGGAGGAAACCGAACGCGCGTTCCCTCCATAGCCATCCAGATCAAATAATTTCCACCGAGGTTTCGGCCATCAAGATCAAAAGTTTTGAGATTCTCATTTTTTTGCCCAAACATGCCATCCACAAAATTGGCAACACGCACGCCCCCGCCTGACCAATTGAGAATACCGCGTGCGAGTGAAGTGTCTCCATCCCCTTTGGGACCATGGCACTTCAGACAGGTGTTTCGGTAAAAATAGGAGCCCGGAGTCGTCGTATAGATTTCGCCCAAAGGACGCTTCGGGATCGTCATTTTCTTATCTTTGTACATCCAAGGCCGGCGAGCCTCCGGGGCAAGCTCCCTCTCGGGAAAAGAACACTGCGGTTTTTTATTCCAATGGCCGACGGCATACTCGGTCCGAATGGCTTGCTCAAGCGAGGGCGTCAGCTGCAAGCGCCGGTACTTTTCGGGCATACCATCCGTTGTACTTTTCCAGTCGTTTCGGCGTGGCACATAGGTCTCACCCTGCACCCACGTAAAATCCATATCGATCCAGTGAAAGGGATTCTCTTTTTTGCAATTTGGCTCCCATATTTGAGCGGCCTCTTCGCTCTCAAAAGAACGGATCCATTTTCCCATCACCGTCATCACGTGACAGTCGGGCGAACCCGGCGTGTGCATCGGCATTTGTGAAAACATTCCTTGCTGAGCCGCGGGGTCAACAACTTTGCGCCAGATATGTGAGCTATCAAGATCACCATTCTGATGCACCAGGCGCCGCGTGGTGATCTGCACAGATTTTTGCTGCGTATTAAAATTAAAAAGATCTCCGGGTCCGAGCGGTAACTGAATGCCGTTTTCTTTGGTAAAGGCTAAACCTTGAGCATTGTGACAATGAAAGCAATTTCCGACGGCATAGCCATTTGCGCGAAGTTCATGCGCATTTCTTGGTGCGATCCGTCCTGAATTTTCCAGAACGGGAAGATCCTCTGCTGATCGAATTCCGCTCAAAAGTCCGTAATCAATAAATCGCGAGACCTGATCCATGTCATGCGCGGCGGGAATCTCGAGCCGTCCTGCTCCACCCCAGGGACGTTTGTTGATTTGCAAGGGGTCAAAACCTAAAACAAAATTTTTGGATGGACTTCCCATATGGCAATCCATGCAGCGCTGGCGTCCAGGAATCGCGTAGGGGCGCATTTTCATTTTTGACTCATCGACCACAACATCAAGAACTAAATCTTTCCAAGGCGTCCCATCGCGGTAAGGGGCCTCAACAAGCATCGCCACTTGTTCGGTCTCGTCCCACTGATAGGTACCGAAGAGTGAGTTCTCCCAGGGCGTTCGTACCACGATGATTCGAGTTTCCATTCGTCGCATTTTAATTTTTTTATTTGGTAGCGTGACAGCACGGTAGAACGACTTATAAAAGCGTGTGTTGTCTGGAATTTTGAATTGCTTGGTAACGCCATCATAGCTAATCGTTTGCTTGACCAACTTGCCGTCTTTGATCGCCATCGGCACATGAATCCAGCGTCCTTTGTTAGCATTGTCTGCCCAAAGCGGATATTCTACGTTGTAAGCGAGCGTCCCCTTCTTAGCGAGTTCATAGGAATCTAAGGTAAACATGTCTGTTTCGTTTAAATACTTAGGTAAGGTCTTGGCGTTTTCAAAAACGCGGTCCATCTGATAATCAAAACCAATTAGTTTTGCTTTGGGCACGCAATCACCCAGTTCGGATGTCGCCTGTGGTTTTTGTGGGCGCGGTTTTCCGCGAGGCGGCTCGGGTGCTTTGCCAAGACGGAAAGTCCCGTTCGGTTTGCCGGCTGCAATCCATAAATTAAGTTGGCGTCCCAGCTCGAGAAAAGCTTCTGGGTTCTTTTGGCGGCGCTCAAGCGGCGGCATTTTTTTAACAGGGTCCTCGGTCAAAAGCGAATCGCGCATTTGTTCGGCGCTTTCTCTAAAGCCGCCAATCCAGGTTCGTTCGCCACTCAAAAGAACTTCAGCCCCTTCCCAAGAATCGAGGTAGGTAAAGCCCCCGTTTTTGGCGGGCGACTGGTGGCAACTGGCGCAGGCCGAGTTTATCGTCGCTCGAACATTTTGAAACGAGTAAATGATTTCGGTACCACCTCGAAAAGGCGTTTCTTCAAATTCATGAGACGCCTCGACAGGCGGGCAGGATTCGGCGCGCAAGCGCTCTTCTTCAGACATCTCTCGGCTACCACCGCAGGCACTCAATGACAGAAAGGCCCACATTGCTGTGAGCCCCAAGGGTAGAACGCGTGACAGAAAAAACTTTCGTGTCTTCATTGTCTCCTCGCGATCAGAAGCCCGTTTTGCGGGCCTCTTTTCTGATTCATCGATAACGAGTCGGGGACTTTTGATCCGGCTCTTAATCAATCGTGATAAATTCGTGCGCTTGCATGATCGGATCCATGAACGAACGGTCTGTGACGTAAGTCATCAACTGTTGTTCAACTTCATTCGCCGTGCGGGCGCCAGTCACTTCATAGACATACAAGTTACGTGCAAAGGGGTAAGAAAAGTCACGAATCGTGGCTGTTGTGGGAGTCACTGCTGGTGCGCCCGAAGCCTTCGACAAAGCAACGACGCGGTTGTCCGCAACTTTACCAGAAAGACCTGCATAACCGATGGCGTTGATATCACGCGCCGTCGCTTCAGCAATGTCTGCAGTTTCATTCAAAGCAATTACGCAAGGACCAAATGCTTTAAGACCAGTAAAGTGCTTGAAAGCATCTGTTGTTCCAGACGCATCATTACGTCGGTAAGCTTTGATCTCGCCCTTTTGACCTGAACCAGGGATTTGTTCCCATTTTGTGAATTCGCAAGTGTAAATGCGGCTCACGGTTTTAACGTCAAGTGAAGCGATGGGACTGTTTGCTTTAACAAACAAACCGATTCCATCCAGAGCAACAACGTGTCCAACAACCGTGATCCCACGAGCCGTCAATTGCGCTGCGATTTCGGGTTTCATTTCACGAGACATGGGCCCGATGCCTTGGTCGCCTGAGAGCATACCTTTTTCAGCATTACCTGATCCACCACCGATGTACTGAATCTGTTGATCCATACCTGCCGCGATAATCGCGTCGGTCAAGGCGCCGCCCAAAGTATCTGATCCTGCGAATGTGACTTTTGTTTGTGCAGAAGCGATTGAAGAGACAACCAGCAACGCACCCACGAGGAACTTGTTCATGCTCGACTCCATTTTTCTCAACCCGTGATTGGATTGATTTGTAGGTTATGATTTCAACTGTGCTTCTAAGGGGAAACATACCTGAAATCACGTTGGCTTTTCGTTGGGATTCTGTTTGGATTCGAAGCAAAGCTTCTAGACGTGCTGTGACTAACCAGGGGAGCAAAGAAAAATGAGAATCAAACTCTAGAAAGTACACCCATCAATGCCCCTGGTCAGAAGGAGGCAATAAAATCGAGCTGCGACGAGCGAAAATCGCGCTCGGTCGAATTGACACCGCGCTTGGCTTGGTACTGATTGTAACCCACCTGCGAGTTGTCACTCAGTTGATAAGACAAGGACAGACGCGTTCCCTTGTTATCGGTTCCTCCGCCATTCGTGTCACTGTCCGTGAACGCGCCGACGACGCTGTCCGTTTGCTTTTCAACCATCGCAAATCCCAGGCTTGTGCGCCCCCACTTGAGGTTCAGTCCCAGCTCGGTTGCTGTGTTCTGATCACTGATCTCTGTGTTCTTAACCATTTCGTAAAATGCCGTGGCTTCGCTAGATCCAAATTTGTGCTTCCACTCGACACCAAGAGAACTCAGAACATATTTGTTTTGAAAGTAGTATTTGCGTTGATCGGGGGGAAGCAGGGGATCGTTTGGGTAAACCGTGTTTCCACGGTAGCGGTCAAGTGGATACGAGTAAGCATCGACTTTGCCGTCTTTCTCGAGAACATTGATCTGCTTATCTTGAATGTTGAGGTAATAATAACTTCCCACTCGGCCTGTGATTGTTCCGACAGGTGTCTTGTGCGAGTAGCCGACTTCAAACCCCGCTAGGCCCGTATCAACGACATCGTCAGGAGCCGCGTAATTTTCAGAAATCATAAACGCGCCCGAATTCACAAACGCCGACGAGGAACTCCATTTTGGCTCCCATTTGAAAGCCAGTCCCTCAAATGCCAAATCACCGTCAAAAAGAGTTTGCGCTTTGGCTGGTGACCAAAAGGGATTTGCGGCGCGGCCCAACCACAATCGGCCGCCTTTCATGAAATTCCAGTCAATAAAGGCCAAATCTAAACCAAAAGACCGGCGGGCCATGCCGGGGTCTTTTGAATCTCCCAAGGTCTGATTCGTGCTGATCGACGAGGTTCCTGTCGCCAGTCGAAGGTGGACCTGAGTCTCTGGATTCACATCGGCTCGAAGGCCCAGGCGGACGCGGAGCTGCTGGAAATTTCGATCTTGGTCGACATTTTCTTGGGACCTTGCAAGCCGGTATCGCAAATCCCCGCCCCACTCGAGTTTTTTGGTCCATTCCGAGAGGTCGACCGTGTTTTGCGAGTAGGCATTGAAAGAGAAGAACGCTGTGATAAAAAAGAAGGCACAAAGAGTGAGTCTGTTCATGCCCTTGGTTTGGTTCGGACCCCTAGAAAGGTCAAGATTCTAACGAGAATCCAAACTGATTTCTGACAGAACTATCGCCAGAACTATCGACAGAACTATCGACGGGCCTACCGAAGGACATCGTAAACAACACGGACGGAGTACGTCGTGCCGTCAACAACCTGCTCCCAGATCAATTCGTAAGAGTCCATGGCGGAGGGGCGCCAGATGCCGCGCCGTGCAATTCGGCGGACTTCTTCGATGGGCGCGAGACGAGCTCTTTGGCTCCAAACGCCTACTTTTTTGGTGGTACTTAGAGCCTGAATCTGCCAGATCGAATCGCCCCATTTCTTTTCGGGCGAGAGATCGATCAAAGTGGGCACCCAGGTCGAAAGATTCATCGACCCCTCGTAAGGTGCTTTCGAACACCGCACTTCACTTTTCATGTTTTTAAAACTGTGTTTCAAAAAGAGCTTTAAACCCTTTTCTTTGTGCGCGACCCAAACCTCCGCTTCTCTGGCGACCAGGACCTGGTTGGGTAACCTGGAAAAGTCGAAAGACTCGTAAGCTTTTGCCTGAAAGTAGGTTGGTGGCTGCGAACATAGGGGCACTTTCGCGGCTGCGTTTTCGACAACCAAGAGCAAAATCAAAATAGACAGCAGCCCGTATCGCAAATGTCTCATGGTTCCCCTTTTGTGTGCACGACTAGCCTAGACTCGACTTCAGTCTCATCGGCATGGACCACAGAAACTGGACACTCATTTAGTCCAGTTTTCGGCTCGTCTCATTCAAGGACAGGACCGGACACCCGATGAGTAACGTGTTTGACACTTTTTTAAGGATTGAGAACTAATGAGTGCACGCAAGATCAAAAAGACCGCCGCAAGTGCATCAAACGTTTACAGCGCCTTTGATCAGATTGATGGCGACCATCCTTGGATGACCGCTCTCCCGGATGGCTTTGTGCCCTACCGAGTCCGAGAATTGCGCCAAGGCGAAATTGCTTACTTTAATTACCCCCTCGCAAAAGAAATGGGTCTCATCTCTCCCGATCACCCTCACGCGATGACCGGACCGTTAAAGAAAAAACTCCTCGAAACTTTTAGCCTTCAGATTATCAACGAGTTCGACGAAATGAGCGGAAAACATTTCGATCCCGAAACGATTAAGCCTAAAAAATATATGGCTTCCCGATACCTTCAGCTTCAGCACAGCAATAAAAAAGGCAAAACGAGCGGTGATGGCCGCGGCATCTGGAATGGCATCGCCACAAATCGTGGCAAGACTTGGGATGTCTCCTCACGCGGAACTGGAGTCACTTGCTTGGCTCCCGGCGCAGTCGCCGCGGGCAAACCCTTACAAACGGGCGGAACCCAATTTGGCTATGGCTGCGGCAAAGCCGAAATTGATGAGCTTTACGGCGCGGCCCTTTTGGCTGAAATGATGCACCTGCAAGGCTTACAAACCGAGCGCGTTCTTTGCCTCATCGACCTGGGTAAAGGTTACGGAATCGGTGTTCGTGCGGCCCTGAACCTGATCCGCCCGGCTCACCTGTTTTTGTACCTTAAACAAAATCGCGTCAAAGAACTGAAAGCTTCGATCGATTATTTTATCGACCGCCAGATTCGAAACGGCCGATGGAAACCCAAATCAAGAGGACCCAGCGTCTACGACGAACTCGCCGAAGAAGTGAGTCGCAGCTTTGCCGGCTTCACGGCTCGCTTAGATATTGACTACATTTTTGCGTGGCTTGATTGGGATGGCGACAACGTCTTGGCGGATGCCGGCATTATCGACTACGGCAGCGTCAGACAGTTTGGCCTTCGCCACGATCAATACCGCTACGATGATGTTGAGCGCTACTCAACAAATCTGAATGAGCAGAGACAAAAAGCCCGCTTAATCGTTCAACTTTTCTGCCAAATTGCAGACGTGCTTCGCGGGCGCCCAAAGCAAAGGATCAAAGCTTACAGTACCCATGCCATCGTCAAAAAATTTGATCAGCAATTTACAACGGACCGAGCGCACCGCCTCTTGTACCGCCTAGGATTCAACCAAATCCAGCGCGAAAACATTTTAAAAGAGGCAGGATTGTTTGATGAGTTCGACAAAGTTTTTAGTTATTTCGAGCGCGCGAAAGTCAGTGGCTCGGCTCGCAAGGTGCCTGATGGTGTGAATCACCCGGCATTGTTTGACGTACGGGCGATCTGCCGAATGTTGCCAGCCCACTTTATAAAAAATGGAGTCGACAAGATTGTTCCCGAAGACGACTTCTTTAAAACACTGCTGTCTTCCTTGGCGAAGTCAAAAGACATGCGACGCCGACCTAAACACACCCGCCTCATCAAGAGGTTTCAAGAAATCTACATAAAAATGCTTAAAGCCAGCAGCGGTCGCTCGCATTTGAAACTGATTCTTCCAGGGATCGCTGCCCGAGCACAAAAGCTCAACAGCGACGACCGCATTACCGGCAATGCTCTGATTCAAATCGTGGATGAGATTTTATGTCAACGCCGCAAAGGCGTGACACACGAGACAGTTCAAGTCTGGATTGAACAATTGATTTTTGCCTATTTGGGCTATCCCGAAGTCCAAGCAGGAAATTTTTATCCCCGAAGTCCGCGGCTCATCCCACAACCGGAAGTTCTTGAAAAGCTATTGGAGCTTGTTCATTGGCACAAACACGACATCTAAGAGGTCGGGGCTCAAATTCCAAATCGACCCGAACTCGGCCAAGTTCCGACCTCAGTCCCTAAATCCCTCTATCAGTTTTACTTCAGCCAAAGCCCCATAGATGACAACGCTCCCACAGGTACGTTGAGACGAATCATACCTAAGCTTTCACTTTTGACAAGCGAAAGGACAGCCTGCGGGTTGCTGAAGCGGCGAAGCGAGTTCATCCCGGTGGACTCATCGAGGTACTCAAAATAGTCGTCGCCAATGAGGCCGATGTAACCGACTCCTTCAAAGATCACCTGATTTTTCTTGCGCAGCCGAGCCTCGCCTTCTTTTTTTATAGTCAAAAGCGCATCGCCATCGACAAGCCAAATAGACTTCTCATCGGCCAACAACGGAATTTCCAGCAGGTTTCGATTTTGCCAGCGGTAAGCTTTCGGTTCACTCGCAGGAGATTGCACAACAAGGGAATCCTCAGTCACCCTCAGATAACCTTTGAAAACCTGTTGAACCTTGAGTGAGCCATCAGCCTCAACACCGGCAAATTCATATTGAATTCCAAGCGGCGTCACGTTCACAAGTAAGCACGAGTCGCCTGTCGGGTGACAAGCGTAGAGCCGGCTCACTTCTGGATTTGCCAGTAAAGTCCCGGTGGCTTTTATCAAGAATCCAAGACCCGAAACCGAGATCCATTTGTCGGTGTTTAATTTTGCAAGATTTTTTGAAGTTGCCGCAAGGTCAAACGATTTGGGTATTTCACTTGAATAATCCCAGACTCGCGCCATGGGCGGTTTGGTGGGGTCAGCTCCTTGAGTAAGGCCGTACATGAAAACATCCTCGCTTTTCATTCTGATTTCGCCTGCTGCTGATTCCACGGGCCACCAACTGGTCTGACCCTTTTCAAGCCAAGTCAGCCCGGTTTCACTGACGAAGGCCAAGGCATACTGCCCGCTTTTTTCATTCAGCAAGGCAAACCCACGCGAAAGAAGTTTGAAACGATCGGGAGTAAAATCAAGTTGCTCGTACACGACATCATTGGTCTCCAGGTCCGTGAACCACAGCTGATCTCCTTTGATTTCGACAAGCGCATTTTCTGAAGCGACAAGTTCAACGAAGCTCGCCCCTGACCCCTGGGCGACAGCTCTGGCACCACCCTTCGCTTGCTGCTCGAGCGTCCATGACCCAGACCGCTGCGACAGAAGCCAACCTCCCTGGGTAAAACTCGTGCCAGACGCGGGGGGGACGGCGGCCCAAACTTCATGGGCTCCATGCGCTCCCCACTGGCGGGCACTTGTTTCTTTGGGATCCGATATAAACCAAGGGACCCGGTTCATCCAGGCGATCACCGAAAGTGCTTCGCCATTGATTTTGATTTTCCTTGAAACCAATTGCGCTTGCAATTGCGAGGCTTGCACCGCCGGAGCCTTGAGGGCATAGACCGCGGCCAGGTCACGACCTTGCACCATCTTTTGATCTTGCTCAGCAGGAACGACGCCGGATTTGAGCGCCTGCTCTCGAGCAACGCCCGTTTTGGTCAGCATCTCGCCAAGCCAATCGGCGACACTTGAGGCCGAGACGCCCCAGCGCTTTTCAGGCTTATCGTTGGGATCACTGGAGTATGTGCTGGCCTTCCAAGTCGCAAGCAACAATCCAAGCGAGTAGGTCTGTCCCTGAATTTCTATAAAGTCATCGTTGAGCAGCGGGCTCTTGTCAAAAACCCCGACCGGGAGTGATTGCAAGATCATTTGCACCTGATCATTCAATGTCGAGATCCGCACATCACGCGAAGGCGTCGACCAATTTTCATAGGCGGCAGACCCGGGAGGGCACCCATTTTTAACGCAGTATTGTGAGCCGTCATCCACGATCTTGATTCGATCGCGAAACATCGTTTGCATCGATTGGTAGGCCTCTTCGGCCACTTTCTTAAAATCCAAACTCGGATTTAATCGCAAGTAGACCTCTTGATTGTACGGAAAATTCTTCTTGCGCAAAAAGTCCGGTGCGTACTGCTCTTTTGAAAAGTAAGGCATCTCGGCAGGTTTCGTCATCGTGACGGAGCTGCCCGAAAACAAGGGCCAGCGCAGACGCAAAAGTCCGCCTTTGTTTTCTTGAGGCTGAGCCGAATACCAAAAACCCTGCACCGACATTTCGCGCACCTTGCGAGGGACCGTTGACTGAAAAATCAAAAACGGGAGTAAGATCCCAGGCTGACGATCTGTTCGGTAAACAATCTGTGTGTGTCCGCTTTCCCGTTGCAAATCCAAATGATAGACCCCGGCTTGAATTGCATCCGACGTAATTTGTAAAGGGTACGAGTCGACCATTAAGCTATGAGTATAGGTATTGTCTAAAATATAATTGAGCGCCGCTAGAAACCGGCGGTCTTGATTCCAGACGGGGCCGGTCGGCAACGCGGACCAAGATCCCCGTACCGAGCGATGAGTGATATAGTCGCCGGAGCCCGACAAACGCGAGGCCATTTCAAGCTTATGTGTACGAGCAAAAATCCACCGAAGTGCGTAGAGAACATCCGCGCAATCCGTCGAGACTTTATAATTCTGAAAAAAATGCGCGTCGACATCCGTCGAAATCCAATCCGAGAATTTTTGCTCCCACGAGAGGTCCCATTTGTATTGCGCGTCCCAAAGATTTTGCGTCCTTCTGGCCTCGACCCCTAATTCTTTGCCAGAGCCAAAGAAGGTCGCGGCCGAACCATCATCCGCATCACCACCTTCGCTCTTTTCGGTGCTCACCTGTTCAATGACCGGCTTTGAGTTTAAGGGTTTCAAATCGACGAGGTCTTGAAACTCAGGATCAGCGGTGACCAAAAAAGAATCGGTGTTTTGTTCGAAGTAATCCAGGACCGACGAGGTGTCTGAAAAGGCTCTACGCTCCGTGCGGTCCTGCCACCCGTCAGCGCCGCGCCGAAACTGCTCGACCACATAAAGGCCGCCATCAGATTTGGTTTGTACCATCCACTTTTTTGGTTGGGCTTGAGCCGGGACTTCACGCGCGATGGCTGTCGATCCCGAAATGAGAAGAGCCGCAAAAAAAACAAAAACGACCGGGCGCCAAACCATAAAAACTCCTTTGCAGATGAGCCTTCATCTGAACAAAAGAGAATCTTGTTTGCAAACTGTGTTGGGGCCGCAAACCGTCAATCTGCATTAACGCAATTGCTGACGAACCCACTTTCGAATGAGTGGGTACTCTTCTTCTTCAAAGGTGTGTTCTTTTTCGGATTCAATCCAAGCGATGTCTAAGCCAAGTGATCGAAGCTTTTGCACGCCATATTTGGTTTCTTCAATCGGAAGAACGTCATCCTTTCGGCCGTGCGTCAGAAGCCAAGGCGTTTGAACCGCCGAGGCATGAACGTCTTTGCGCCATCGGGGGTAAAACTGAAAATACCCGCTAACGCCAACCACACCGCCCAATCGTTTTGGGTAATGGAGCGCGATATCCGTGCTGACGAGGCAACCTTGTGAGAAGCCTAACAAGAACGTTCGATCAAGGCTCCAGCCTTGCGATTCAAGTTCATCAAGCAAGCGAAACATTTTTTCGCGAATTCGCAAGACGCCCTGTTTTTGAAACGGTGGATCTCCGTACCAGCTATAACCATCTAAAAACTTTTTAGGCGCATTCAAAAGCAAAAAGTTGAAGTCATGCAGCTCCAACTCTTGGTTGAATTGCTTAAATGCACGCAAAGAATCACCTTTGCCGTGCAAAACGACCATCAGCTTCTTAGAGGGACGAGCTGACGGAATAAAATGAGATTTAAAGAGTTCCGTTTCGATCACCGTTCGAATTCCTTGTGTCACAATTCAAATAAGAAAAGGCCATTTCAATTTGTGGGTCATCCTGCCGTTGCCTTGTACCAGGCTCGATACAGCCCATTTCGTTCATCCAAGACAAAGCCTGTGGGCCTTCCCATAAGTCAGAGGGGCGAATCGAACTGTAGTACAAGTCCTCTTCACGTAAGGTTTCATCTTCGAGCGAACTGACTTTGAGATCCGGCTCAAGCCCGACAAGCTGAGGTGTCCATCCCGTTGGAAAATAATAAAAACCTTCAGTTTCAAAATACGCAACCCTTGGGTTTACTCCCCAAAGATGCCCGTCTTGAAATGTGCCTTTACCAAAACTACGTTCGCCGACAAGTGTTGCACGGTTCAGGTCTTTAAGTGATCCCGCCACGATCTCGGAAGCCGATGCCGAGCCGCCGTTGATCAAAACAGTTAAGGGGCCCTTGTAGATCGAGTCACGTTCAGTTCGGTAACGGTCCGTTGGGCGCGTTTGATCCAGGTATCGGGTCTCGAAGAGGTCTTTATTTTTTTCGACAAATAGATTCAAAACGCAGGCGGCTTCATCAACTTGCCCACCTGGATTGTCGCGTAAATCAAGAATCAAACCAGCAAGGCCTTCTTCCTTAAGGCTGACGACTTGTCTGCGAACTTGAGTGCAGGTTTCACGCGAAAACTTATGAATCGTCACGAGCCCGACGTTCTTTGATTCATCAACCCATTTCGACAAGACATTCGGATAAGCCTCATCTGATTTTAGAATCTCGACGTATTTGCGGACGCGCGTCTGGTTTGCGCTACGCTCAATCAGCAAGCGAAGCCGGTCACTATTTCGTGCGCGCAACAGGTCGTTGTAAAGCGACGGATGCAGCGACATGACCGAGATCCCATTCACCTCGAGAATACGGTCGCCCTTTCTGAGGCCAGCAAGGGCAGCCGGACTTCCCGAGAAAACTTTGCGAACGTAAGCGCCTCCGTGCACGCGTTTGGAGACAAAACCCAAATGCGAGGGACGAGCATCACTGCGAGCAACGACTTCCTCGTAAAGGGCAAGTGGAAGGAGATAGGTGTGCGGATCCTTCGTAACGGACAAAAATCCATTTAACCCAGCTGCAACAACGGCCGATCGCTCTTTTGCTTGGACGTATTTTTGATCAAGCTGTTGCCACAAATCGATAAACGAGAAGCCTGGTGACAACTCTTTAGCCGCAAACACGTGCTCCCAGTCTTGGAGCTCACGCTTCTCGGTCAGTCGTTTTTGAATCATCTCATCGGTCAGCGGGACCAACTGGCCATCTTGGCTGAGCGCCAAGTTATAACGCTCGGCCATGGCCCCGATCGCGTTCACACAGCCCAAAAATGTTTTGTGATCTTGCAGGCAAGATTGGGGTCCCAGCACAATCTCGAGCTCTCGAGAAGAGAGGCCGGCGTTTTGCCAATAGTAATCAGCGGACTTTGCACCACGGTCGATTTTGTCGACGGCGCAGTTGGGGATCACGAGCACAACTTCAAGGCACAACAACAGCACCGTGCGCAGGGTGCGCGAAGGGATGAAGCGTTGTTTTCCAAGAAATTTTTGAAGACTCATGAAAGATTCCTAAGAGCAAGCACGAGGCCATCTGCTGAAGACGCACAAGCTACTGAAATTACGTCAGAAAATGGCTGTTTTTTGAACATTCTTCAAGCCCGGCCAAAAGCTTGCCAGAGGGTGCAATGACTTGAGTCTCAAGAGACTGGAGGATAAAACAAAAGTGCACCCCGCCCGCCAGGGGCGGTGCCTCTGAAAGGGGTCAGCTGATGTGGATCGTTACCGGAGCCAATGGATTTATCGGCAGCCAGATGGTTCGTGAACTCAATGAAAAAGGCGAAAAGGTCATCGTCGTTGTCGATACCGTTTCTTTGTCTGAACGCTCAATCCCTTTACAAGGCACGGCCTACTCGCGATTTCTGCTTCGCGATCAGCTCTGGGATTTTTTAGCCACGCCCGAGGCCAAGGCCCAAGTCAAATGGGTCGTCCACATGGGCGCGAATTCCTCGACGACCGAAAAAGACTGGGACCATTTGCTCGCTGTGAACACTCACTACACTCAACGCCTTTTTGAGTGGTGCACCGAGCATCAAAAACCCATGACCTACGCCTCATCGGCAGCCACCTATGGTGCCGGTGAACTGGGTTATGACGATACGACAGACTCTGAAAAACTAAAGCCCCTCAACTTGTACGGCGAATCTAAAGTGATATTTGACCGCTGGGCTCTCAAACAAAAGGCAACGCCGCCGCATTGGTACGGTCTCAAATTTTTCAACGTTTATGGCCCTGGCGAATCGCACAAGGGCCCTATGTCTTCGATTGCTTTCAAGGCCTTTCACCAAATCAAAGACAACGGACAACTTGAGCTCTTCAAGTCTTATGTTCCAAAGTATGGCGACGGCGAGCAAATGCGTGATTTCATTTACGTCAAAGAAGTCACCGCTTGGATGTGGGAACTGACCCAGAAAAAACCCAAATCCGATGTTTACAATATGGGGAGCGGCAAAGCCCGATCGTGGCTGGATTTAGCTCGCGCCGTTTTTTCGGCGATGGAGAGGCCTGAAAAAATTCGTTTTATCGAAATGCCCGAGAATTTAAAAGGTCAGTACCAGTACTTTACCGAAGCAAAAATGCAAAAGTGGACTCAAAATGGAATGTCTGCTCCCCGTTGGACGCTTGAGGATGGCGTCCGCGATTATGTCCGTCATCACCTCATGCGGAGCCATGCATGAGCGTGACTCTGCCCGCGCACTTACGCAAGTACGTCGTCGCTCAAGATTACGACAAGTACACACCGATGGATCAGGCGGTTTGGCGTTTCATCTTACGCCAACTGCGCGCCTTTTTAAGAACTCACGCTCACGAATCTTATTTGGACGGGCTGGAAAAGACAGGCATCGAAGTCGAGCGCATCCCGCGCATCAGCGAGATCTCCGAGAAAATCTCAAAGTTCGGATGGCACGCACTTCCGGTCAGTGGGTTTATTCCGCCAGCGGCCTTCATGGAGCTTCAAGCCTTGGGTGTTCTCCCCATTGCCTCTGACTTAAGAACTTTAGAACACCTTCTTTACACGCCGGCGCCAGATATTGTGCACGAGGCAGCGGGGCACGCTCCGATTTTGATCAATCCCGAATTTGCTCAGTACTTAAAAGAATATGCACAGGTTGCTCGCAAAGCAATCATCTCGCGCGAAGACCTCGATTTGTACGAAGCCATTCGCGAGCTATCTGACATCAAAGAAAACCCAGACTCAACAGAAGAGCAGATCTCGGCCGCTCAAAACCATCTCGATCAAGTCTCAGCAGCGGCTACTCATGTCTCTGAGGCGGCCGAACTTTCGCGGATGAATTGGTGGACGGCTGAATACGGACTGATCGGTAGTCTTGAGAATCCAAAACTATTTGGCGCTGGTTTATTGTCTTCAGTCGGTGAAGCACGGCTGTGCCTCAGCGCAAAAGTTAAAAAACTCCCACTCACGGTGGATTGTATCAAACAAAGTTACGATATTACAGAGCAACAACCACAACTCTTCGTGACTCCTGATTTTAAAACGCTTTCAAAAGTTCTTGAAGAAATGGCTCAGACGATGGCTTATAGCCAAGGCGGACTTAGCGGTTTGAAAAAAGCACTCCTCGCAAAAACGGTAAATACATCCGAATGGAGCTCAGGACTCCAAGTCAGTGGTGAACTCGCCTCGGTGACGGAATCTCCTGTCGGAACGCCCGCGTATTTAAGATTTCAGGGCCCTTGCCAATTGTCTTATGAGGAAGAAGAAATCAATCGCCATGACAAGACATACCACTCGCAAGGGTTTGGTTCTCCCGTCGGTTTACTCAAAAATCACACCAGATGCTTGTCGACGTGGGATGACCAAGAGTTGATGGCCTACGGCTTTTTGCCAGGGCGTGATTTGGTTTTGGATTTTGTTTCAGGTGTTCGAGTGGAGGGGATTTTTACATCGGTGCTGCGCCGAGATTCAAAAAATATTTTGATGACGTTTCAGAAGTGTTCGGTGACTTGGGGTAGCCAGCGCTTGTTCGAACCCAGCTGGGGTAACTATGACATGGCTGTCGGCGCAAAAATCGATTCGGTTTTTGGTGGCCCCGCCGACCGCGCCGCTTATGGTGAAACCGATGATTTTGTTGCCGTCCAGATCCCGAAGCGCCAGTTTTCCGACATTCAAAAACTGCAGCACGGTCAGTATCAAAAACTGAGAGCCTTGCGCGAAGCAAACGCCACGGGCACAGCTCTCGAGATGGGCTTACAACCGCTTTTGCGCCGGCATGATCAGAGTTTTGCCGATGACTGGCTCTTTCGAATTGAAGCCTTAGAACTTGTGCTGAGCCGCCAAGGCTCAAGGCCCCTTGAAGCCAAGCTCCGAGCCGATCTCGAAATGATTCAAGGTCGCAGACCTCATGAAAAAGACATTATTGCCGATGGTGTTTCGCTGGCGTCTCAGTTATAAGAGCTGCCTATGATCCAGCGCCCGATCCGCCCCAAGGTTGTTCTTGTCCGCAGTCTTTATGACTCGAATATCGGCGCGAGCTCACGCGCCATGGCCAACATGGGCGTTGACGAACTGATCTTGATCGCTCCCCAATGTGAGATCACCTATGCGGCTCAGCAAGCCGCGGCGACCGGCCAGACGGCCTTACAAACTCGCCGCGTGTACGCCTCGTGGGATGAGTTTTTTGAACGTGAACCCGAAGGTTTGCGTATTGCCCTCACCGCCCGCGATGGACAGCGCCGCTTGGTCCAAGACTTGGGCATGGCCCTTAAAGACATTGCGACCGAGGATCCTCGCTGGCAGCGAGCCGATGGCGAAACCATCCCCGTTTATTTTATTTTTGGTCCCGAAGATTGGGGCCTATCGGCCGAAGATCTTGAGCTCGTTCATCATGCGGCCTCGATCCCGACCTTTGGCAAAAATCCAAGTCTCAACCTCGCTCAAGCGGTTTTACTGGCCTTGTACCAGCTGCGCCTCAGTTGGGGCGGCGAGCGGTTCTCGCTCGAGGCCCGTGGAGCCGAAACAAAGTTTCATGGCCGCGAAGAAACGTTTCCAGAACAAACCTTACGCGATTTCTTAATTGCCATGGGTTTTGATGTCGAGAAACGACGGATCAATGTCTATACGGTTCTTCGCCGTATGCTGCTGCGAACTTTTCCCACAACAAAAGAACTCAAAATCTTAGAAGTCGTCTTTCAGCAAGGCACCCGCAAACTGAAAGAACGCAAAGAGCTCAAGACCCGATTGCTCTCTTTCGAGAAACGTGATTAAAATTTTAGCCAATTTTTAGCATGAAAATTTAGTTTAAATCCTCGAGCTCTGGAGGCGATCTATGGATCAATTGAAATCTATTTGCGCAGGAGTTTTATCGATGGCAGCCGTCGGTTGCGTTTCGAGTGGCAATCCCGTTGCACAGTCAGATCATTTCGACGGCAAAAAATTCTTCAATCCTGGTCATACGCACACCAAAGGTTTCTTATCGTTGCTGAAGTGGCAGCTCACCAATGACAAAAAAAAGTGGCCCGAAAAGGTCGAAAACAAAACTTATCCCTTGCCAACGGGGCCTCTTGAGCGCGGCGAGATCCAGATCACGTTTGTCAATCACTCCACACTTTTGGTTCGAACCGAATCTTTTAATTTTTTGACTGACCCCGTTTGGTCCGAACGCGTGAGCCCCTTTACTTGGGTGGGTCCTAAACGCGTGCGTTCCGCAGGACTTTCGATCGACCAGCTCCCCCCCATTCACGCCGTACTCGTGTCACACAACCATTACGATCACTTGGATGTCGGAACTCTCAAAATTTTGGACAAAAAATTCAGACCCCAATTTTTTGTCCCCTTAGGTGATGGCAAATTGCTTCGAGAAAACGGCATCGACAACGTTGTCGAAATGGATTGGTGGCAAACCCACGAACTTCAAGACGCTAAAATTACGTTTATGCCTTCCATGCATTGGTCGGGACGCTGGCTGAACGACCGCTTTGACTGCCTGTGGGGTGCCTTTGGTGTCGAGATCCAGGGCAAACGAGTTTACTTTGCTGGCGATACGGGTTTTGCGGATCACTTCAAAACCACCCGGCAAAAATGGGGGGCTCCTGACATTTCATTTTTGCCGATTGGCGCTTACGAGCCCCGTTGGTTTATGAAGGACTACCATATGAACCCGGCCGAAGCGGTTCAGGCGTTTCAAGATCTTGAAAGCAAGCGAGCCATCGGAATTCACCAAGGAACCTTTCAGCTGACCGACGAAGGCATTGACGAACCAACCCTTCACCTCCAAGACGCACGCCAAGCCCAAGGCATCCCGCCCGAGGCCTTTCGGGTCTTGGACCAGGGTGAAACTTGGATTCTCAAGAAAGCAGACTTCTAAAATTTTTTGGGGCTGGGCATTTTTTGACAAAGCCCAGCAATCAGGCCAAGCCTTTGCGAAGGCGGTCTTCTGAGCGTCTGGCTAATTTCAGTTTTTCGTTCAACCTCGTCAGCTCTTGACTCATGTTATGGCCCAAATCGCTCAGCGTATTGAGGCGCTGGACGACCTCTTCGACGTCGCCGCCGACTAGCCGCAGACTTTCGAGCTTCACCGAGTTGAGGTCGATCTCTTTTTGAATGCTCTCAAGTTTTTGATTGAGCTTCTTGCGGTCGTGGCTCAGGACTCGGGTGAGTTCTCGAAGCTGATCGGATGATAAAGCCTCGAGCCGTCCGGTCACGAACGCATCGGGTTCAGCCTCAGCTTCATCGTCACCGACCAAGCCTTGCCAGAACATTTGCCAATCAGTTTTGAGGGATTGCAGCAAAGAATTTTCAGAATTTCTTGAAGACCTTGTTTGCCTTCTACTATGACCGTCGTCGCCCATACCCTAGATTATAGCTGATCTTGTTTAAGGAAACAGGTCAATGCTGCGTCGCATTTAAAGTCTTTACCAAAACTTGTAGGATCACTTTCAGATCATAGAATGCTGAATTATTTTCATGTCTTAGAAGTCGTCATCCGGCCTGTCGTCAAGTGATCGGGTCCTAATGCAAGGTGCCTGACCGCGGCCAAAGTCTGGCGGTCTTTCATGTTTTCACGTCCCCAGGACTCGGTCCAAGACTTTCCGTGGCGTGCACCTAAAAGATGCGGCCCCTGAAAGAGCCATAAGCGATCCCCTAAACCGGCCGCGAGGGCGGAACTCAAAGTTTGAGCGCCGCCTTCAATCCAAACCGATCGGATTTGCTTCTCCCAGAGGGCAGCAAGGCCCTTGCGCAAATACTCGCTCGCTGATTTTTGCTCATCGACGATTATAACTTGCGCCAGACTGGAGGATTCTTGCGAGGCGCCGGGCCCTGCGATCACCCAAATGTTTTGCGGCGAATGTGTTTTGAACAACTGCAGTTCGGGTCGACTTAAAATCTCGGCCTTTGAATCCAAAACCACCACGTGGCGAGAAAGGCCCGCAAAAGGCGTGTCCCTCGCATCGAGCTTGGGGTTGTCTTTAAGAACGGTTTGTTTGCCTACCAAACAGGCGTCGTGAGCTCCTCGCAAGAAGCGGGCAAAATGGCGAGACGCTTCTGAGGTCAGCCATTGGCTCTGCCCATTGCGAAGTCCCATCATGCCGTCAAGTGAGGTCGCAACTTTTAAAGAAACGAACGGACGTTTTTGCGTGAAATTCACCAAAAAGAATTCACAGATGGCGCGAGCGGTTTCAACCAAAGGTTCGAATGCAGACCCTTCGGCTTCGAGACACCTGACTTTTTTGCCCGCATTTTTTAAAATTTCGAAGCCTTGTCCCGAAACCAGGGGGTTGGGATCTTGCAAGATGGCGATGATTTCGGCCACCTCGGTAGCAGCTAACGTTTTCGCACACGCGGGAGTTCGTCCTTCGTGCGCGCAGGGCTCAAGCGTAACAAAAACGCGGGCTCCGCGCAATTCGGCGGGTGAATGAACCCCGGCCAAAGCCAAAACTTCAGCATGACCTTCTCCAGCTCTGTGATGGTAGCCCATACTCACAAATTCATTTCTTGAATTGAGGATGACGCAGCCAACGGCTGGATTGGGCGACGTGAAGCCGTAGCCTTCGAACGCCTGTTGAAGTGCCATTTGCAGCGCCTCTGCATCCGTCATTGGCTGTCCCCTTGCGGGTGGCTTTAACAGCCCGTCAAAAAACAAGTGCAGCCAATCCAAGCGAGAACCCTTCTGAAGTTATTTGCTCCAGCTTTGCCAGTATTCAGGAACTTCGACTTTTGCAAACTCAGGATCGATATTCAATTTCTGAAAAGAGTCGATCATCACCGCCACTTCATCCGTATGAGTTTTGGTGCTGACATTCTTGATCGCCTTGGGATGAGGACCGTGCGGAAAACCCGCGGGATGAAGGGTCATCATGCCTGCGTGCAAGTTGTCGCGCGAGAAGAAGTTGCCATCATGATAAAACAGAACCTCATCGTAATCGATATTCTGATGGTAAAACGGAACTTTCAGCGCATCTGCATCTGTCTCCAGAGGCCTAGGCAAAAACGTGCAAATCACAAAGCCATTTGCGGCAAAGGTCGTGTGGGCCGAAGGAGGCAAGTGAACACGCGCGCTCACCATCGGCATCAAGTTGTCGATGTGCAAAGTAAACGGAAAGAAATCACCCTTCCAGCCAGCGGTATCAAAGTAACAACCACCGTAACTAAACTTTGTGAACTCATCACTGCGCTTAACCAAAACATTCGTCACGTTGGTGTTTGTCGCCGTTTTGAGGGCGTGCATCGCTTCGAGGTCTGGCGTCCCAAGGGAGGCCAAGTCGTAAAAAGCATTTCGTCCGACCATTCCGCGCTCAGGCTCGCGGTACATCGAGGTGCGGTTCTCGATCACCAAAAATTGTGTGTCTTCTTCGAACAGAAAAGAATGCGTCGTACACTTGGGCAGCATGACGTAAGAGCCAGCTTTGAAGGTCAGCAGACCAAACTCAGTAAAGATTTTGCCTGCACCCTTGTGGCAAAAATAAAGAGTTTCGCCGTCGGCATTGCGAAAGGCATGGGTCATTGCCTTGTCCGTTCGCTTATCGAAATAGTTGTAGATGACAACGTCCGAGTTGAAAAACATGCGCTGCCAGGCGCCCCAGATTTTTGGCATCTTCACGCCATCATAAAGGTGAGGACGCAGCGGCCCTTCGATGTTGGTCCAACGGGTTGAGGCCTCGGGCTTAATGATGTGAGAGACCGGACCAAAAAAACCTTTTCTGCCCTGCTCTTCTTCATAATAGCCCTCAGGGATCCCCTTATGACCTTGAGTCGTGTACTTGCCTTGCGAATACTGAAACATGATTGACCTCTATCGCCCCAGAGGGGCGTACTTTACTATCGCCCCAGAGGGGCGTGCTTGAAAGAAAACTTATGTTAAGTAGCCTCGCTCCCGCTGATCTGCTTCGATAGCATCGAACAAGGCCTGAAAGTTGCCGTTGCCAAAACCGTCATGACCCTTGCGCTGAATGACTTCAAAGAAAATAGGTCCGATGATATTTTTCGAAAAAATTTGCAGCAAATAACCATCGTGATCGCCATCTACCAAAATCGAGTTTTTCTCGAGCGTGGAGATATCTTCAGAAACCGCCGGAAGTCGATCTTTCAGCTGACGGTAATAAGTACCGGGAGGAGACGGCAAGAAATCAAGCTTGTTCTCACGCAAAGCCATCAGTGTCTTTGTAATGTCATCGGTGAGCAAAGCCACGTGCTGAATTCCCGATCCTTTATACTCGTCCAAATACTCTTGGATTTGTGATTTACCGTCCGTCGGCTCGTTGATCGGAACAGCAAACAAACCACAGGGCGAACGCATGACTTTTGAAATCAGGCCCGTGCTCTTGCCTTTGATGTCGAAGTACATGGTCTCGCGAAAGTTAAAAACTTTGGTGTAAAAATCGCACCACTTTTGCATTTCGCCTTTAGGAACATTGTTGGTGAAGTGATCCACGATCGTAAAACCCAAACCGCGAGGAGCCGCGTCTTCGGGTTTTACTTTGAAAATCTCATTGTCGAATTTTTTTGAAGCCGACTCGTCCATGAAATAAACAATCGAGTCACCGATCCCATAAATAGCCCACTCGGGCGCCCAAGCCGAGTCGACACCCGATGGTTTAAACGGTTTCCCGCCGCGTTTAACGGCTAAATCGTAGGCGGCTTTTGCGTTCTTCACTTTAAAACCGGTTGAGCAAATGGCGGGACCGTGCGCTTTGGCAAATTGCAAGGCAAAGCTTCCGGGTTCGCTGTTGATCACAAAATTGATGTGTCCTTGGCGGTAAAGGCTGATTTTTTTCCCTGCAATCTCGCCGACTCTTTTAAAACCATAAGCGACAAACAATTTTTCGAAATAGACGGAATCAGGTCCGGCGTATTCGACAAAATCGACGCCTTTCAGTCCCATTGGATTTGCAGTTTCACCAGCGACTTGTGCCATGTCTTCTCCCGTTTAGGCTTAAAGCAAACTCTCTAGAGAGTTGTAGAAATTTACGACTTTGGGGTCAATCAGAAAGGACTTCGGACTCCATCCCAAAAGCTTGAGACCTTGGCCTGATGAAAGACGGCTCAAGGCGACGTAAGCCTGTCCTGGTTCCCATAAGTGCGACAGGTTGACCCAAAGCTCATCCAGCGTGGCGCCTTGTGATTTATGGATCGTCGTCGCGTAGGCCAAGATCAGCGGAAACTGAATCACAGAGGCAACCACTTTACCCTCGGCGTCCAACATCGAAAACTGCGTTTTTTCGACAGTCACATGACGAAAAGTCTCTTTTTCGACTGTGATTTTGTCGGGCAAGATTTCGACCACGGTTCCGCGTGTTCCGTTGACCCAACGTTTTTGTGGGTCATTTTGGATAAACATCACGCGGCAGCCGACTTTAAGCGTAAGGCGTGCGGGAACGGGCGAAGTTTTCTTAAGCATTTCAATTTGCCGGTCCAGACCAAGGTAGATTGCATCGGTATGAACTTCGGGGGCTTGAATCTCGGCCAGCTCGCGTTGATTAAAAATTTCGGATTGATCGCGGCGAGGAAAGAGCCGGATAGTTTTATCCTCTTGGTCGTGCTCACGCATTCTTGAATCCAAGTACTCACGAACTTTGGGCGTCACTTTTCCGTGGCGAACATCGGCGAGCACATCTAAAAATTCGCTTTCGCGAACGCGTTGATTGTGCTCAAGCCAGACTGCCTGAAAACCCGATTTGTCCCAGACCGGAGATAAGAAGGCCCAGTCACGTTGCCCCGTTCTCGTTACCGGCGGCAACTGCGCAAAGTCACCCACCATGATGACGCGCATCCCGCCCCAAGGCAGACTGGAGTCGCGCGCCGTGCGCGCCAGGCGCTCGGCTAAATCGAGCGCCACGCCCGGTATCATGGACACTTCATCCAAAATAAAACCTTCAACTTGAGCCAAGCGTTTACGAATGCGCGGATCGTTCGCGGCGCGGTCGAAGGTTGCCTCGGCGCCCCCTTCCATAATCCCCAAGCCAAAAAACGAATGAAATGTTCGTCCCCCCAAGAGAACGGCAGCCGCCCCAGTTGAAGCAAGGATTGGAAAGACTTTGGAGTCCAAGTCGCGCATAAAATGGCGCAGTAAAAAACTTTTTCCCGAGCCGGCTCCGCCCGTCACAAAAACATTTTCACCGCTTTGAAGAATTTCGAGGGCCTTGGCCTGTTCGGGAGAAAGATCGGCGAGGTGCGCTTCTTTCTTTCGCCGCGCCTTGGGAGCAGTGGGATCTTTGATGTCCTCATCGTGATCACCGGCCAACTCTTCCAGATCCTGGCTGAAGCTTTTATCAAGAGGTCCATTTTTTAATTTCAAAGCGAACCCCTCCTCTTAACGCACATGCGCCACTCATATGTAGCAGCTTCAACTTGGTTATCAACCGAGAAAAACCTGAGTGATTAAACGCATCTAATGCCAAGCAACAAGACTTCTTGCTGCCTGCCACCGAAACGAGCGTGCTACACTGCCCTGCAGTTCAGTTTGGTTGCAGGAGGCGATGTATGATTACGAATTTTGAAACTCGAGAAGAAAATCTCCACTATGAAGGCGTCTTCGACATTGATCCCAAAGAGCTGATGAACCTCAAAGATCAGGTCTGCATGATCGACGTCCGCCAAGCCGAAGAATTCACCGGCGAACTCGGCCATATCCCGGGCGCTCAGCTCATCGTCCTGGACACTTTACCTGATCACCTTGATGAACTTCCCAAAGATAAAACGATCGTGTTTGTCTGCCGCAGCGGCGGTCGCTCGGCTCGCGCGACTTCTTTTGCGATGGCTCAAGGTTACAAAGATGTCTTTAATCTCAAAGGTGGCATGCTTCTCTGGAATGAACTGCATTTGCCAACGGAAGCGTAGTCTTTATGCACTCAAAAGTTTATGTGAATCGGACTCTGAATCTGAAACGGATTCGTTACCTGGGATTGGATATGGATCACACCTTGATCCGTTACAACTCCGAAGAATTTGAACGTCTTGCGCACTCGGTAATTAAAGAGAAACTCGTGAAGTCGCGCGGTTACCCCGAAGAGGTTTTGGCTCTCCCTTTCGATTTTAATCTCACCATTCGTGGTTTGGTCATCGATCGTGTTCGGGGTAATTTGATTAAGCTGAACCGGCACTCGGCGATCCGTGCTACCTATCACGGGCTTAAGCCTTTAGATTTTAAGACGCAAAGTAAGATGTACCAGTCGACTTACATCGATTTGTCGGACAGTAAATATTTGGCGATTGACACGACATTTTCGGTGAGCTTGGCGATCATTTACTCGCAAGTCGTCGAGATGAAGAATCAAAACAAGGAGCTGAATCTCCCCGATTTTGCAAGCATGGCTGATGACGTTTTGAAAACTCTCGATGAGGCTCATCGCGACGGCTCTCTCAAAGAAGTCGTTAAAAAAGACTTGGCTCGTTTCATTATTAAAGATCCCAACACAGTTGCAGGGCTTGAAAAGTTCAAACGCCACGGAAAAAAAGTGTTTATCGTGACGAACTCTGACTTTCATTACACCAAACTTTTGCTCGATTACGCGATCAATCCTTTTTTAAAAGAGCACAAGTCGTGGACGGATCTGTTTGAATTCACGGTCGTGAGCGCACAGAAACCACGGTTCTTCTTTGACGACCTTCGTTTTATGAAGATCAACGTCAACGATGGGACAATGACCAATCAAGAAACCAAGCTTGAGCCCGGCGTTTACCAAGGCGGTAGCGCAAAGTCTTTCACGCAAGATCTCAATCTTCAGGGCGACGAGATTTTGTACATCGGCGATCATATTTACGGCGATATCTTGCGCCTTAAAAAAGACTGTGGCTGGCGCACGGCCATGGTTCTTGAAGAGCTTGAGAGCGAGGTTCGGAACAACCATGCCACGCACGCTCTCACGAATGAAATCGAATCTTTGATGCACAAGAAAGAGCCTTTCGAAGAAGAGATGACCGAACTGATGACGAAAAAAATCGAAGATCAGGCCAACGTCAACGAAGAGCGAACCGATTCTTTGCAAAAGCAAATTGCCGAAATCGACGCGCAAATCTCGGCTTTGATTAAGCGCCAGCAGTCGCATTTTAACCCTAATTGGGGTCAGATTATGCGCGCCGGAAACGAGGAGTCGTACTTTGCCTATCAAGTGGATCGTTACGCATGCGTTTACATGGCGAAGCTGGCGGACTTGTTGGCACTCTCGCCTCGAACGTATTTCCGTGCTCCTCGACGCCCTCTGTCTCACGAAATGTAAGGCCTGTTTACCAGTCACATCGTAACGGCCTAAGGCTCATGAGCCAGAAGAAACAGCGAGTCCTCTTCTGATATTTGATTCATCATTCCCACGAGCTGACCCGCTTGAAACTTTTGTCGATATTGGAGCCGGGCTGTTTGAACTATATCACAGCCCAATTTTCCGGTGCCATCATTGTCGCGCACATTGACGTTACAAGGAATGCGCGTTTGTGACTCCTGTTCTCGTGAACGTGGAAGAGATGTCAGCAGAAGAGTCGCAAGCGGCAATCCCGCCTCTTTGATTTTGCGGGCCACGCTGTGCTGGAGGTAGGCGGCCGCAAAGGTCACCGGCGTAATCACCAACACCCGAAGATTCTGAGCTTGAGCGGCTTTGAGCCCTTGGATGAGGCGGCTGGATTCTTCTTGGGTGTTCAAACGTTCGCCTTGTATTTTCACGAGCTCCGGGACCATTCCCTGGATGTTCGTGTCGACAAAGACGACGTCGTACTTGGTTGAGGGGTCTTGATTTTGAGCCAAGAACTGCTCAAGTGTTTCGGTCATTTCGGGATGACTGATCTCAAGGCCCCAAACAAGGTGGGGTGCCGCTTTCATCTGGAGTTGTAAACTCAAAATAATGGAGCTCGCAATAGCCGCTGGATTTTCAAAGCTTTGGAGTTTAATCTTGTTGACCGCGCGCGGCTGCATTCCAAGCAGAGAGGTGTAGTACAAGCCTCCGACAATGATCAAACCCAGGATGCCGTAACTGATATATTTGCGCATTTTCAGACACTTACCATGGTCAAGCCAGGGCCGCCAAGCTTCTTGCCTTTTACTGCCCCTTGCACTAATTTGACGGCTGGACTTGATCCTTGAGACAGGTACCAGGATATATGACGCAATACTTAGTAATGGGCTCAGGTCGCTGGGCCACTCATCTTCAACGTCTTCTTTTTCTCTCTGGGGTTTCGCACCTTAGCTGGAACCGCAAGCAACAGTCCGATATCGATCTCCAAGACAAAGTCGCCCGCTGTTCACATGTGTGGCTGGCCGTTTCTGACCATGCCGTGCCCGAGTGGGTCCAAAAATTGATCCCCTTGAATAAAACGGTACTTCACAGTTCGGGAGCCCTCGAAATCGAAGGCGCCCATTCGCTTCACCCTTTGATGAGTTTTAGGCCCGAACTTTACGATGATGATTTTTATTCGCGCCTGGCTTTTGTGACGACGTCAGTGAAGAACGGCCAGGATTTGATGCCTGGATTAAAAAATTCTTTAAGTGTGATTCCTTCCGACAAAAAAGCTTTTTACCACGCGATGTGTGTTCTTGCGGGCAATGGTTCGGTTCTGTTGTGGCAAAAGTTTTTTTCTGAAATGACCTCTTTAGGAATTCCGGCCTCGGCAGCTTCAGCCTATGCTGACCGCATTCACCAAAATTTAATGACGGACCCGCAAACGGCACTTACAGGTCCCTTGGTTCGCGGCGACCGTATGACACTTTTAAAAAATCTCGCCGCGCTTGAGGGCGATTCTTATCAAGATGTGCTGCAAGCCCTGATTCAATCTTACCACCAGTCTTCAAGAGGTGCCCGATGAACGTGATCGAATTTCAAAATCAAAAATCTAAAAAGAAACTCTCGATGGTCACCTGCTACGATACCTGGTCCGCCCGCCTGATTGCCGAGAGCTCGGTCGACTCGGTTTTAGTCGGTGATAGTCTGGCGATGGTGATGCACGGACACTCGACGACTCTTCCCGCAACCATTGCCATGATGGAACTTCACACCCAAGCCGTTGCACGCGGGTTGCTGCACAAAACTCCCAGCAAATTATTGGTCGCCGATCTTCCGTTCATCTCGTACCGCCAAGATTTGAAAACGAGCGTGCGCGCCGCCGGCCGAATGATGCGAGCGGGAGCTCATGCCGTCAAACTTGAAGGGGCCAAAGGCAATCTCGAGATGATCACCCACTTGGTTGACTCCGGAATCCCGGTGATGGGTCATCTTGGACTCACGCCTCAATCCATTCACCAATTGGGTGGATTTAAAGTCCAAGGTCAAAACCCCGCCGAATTTGAGCGGATCCGTCTTGAAGCCCAAGATCTTGAAAAAGCGGGCTGCTTTTCTGTCGTTTTGGAATGCGTCCCTCAAGCCCTTGCCGAACAAATCACCAAAGACTTGCGGATACCGACAATTGGAATTGGCGCCGGACCACGCACCGACGGGCAAGTTTTAGTTTTGCACGACTTGCTTGGACTGAATGAGGGCTTTAAACCCAAATTCTTACGCACTTTTTTAGCAGGTGCCGAACTCATCAAAACTGCCTTGAACGATTATGATGCTCAGGTTAAAGGCCAATCATTTCCAACCGACAAGGAAAGCTACTGATGCAAATTTATGAAACGCCGCAGGCTTTTCAAGCTTGGCGCAAAATGATGACGGCCAAGACCATCGGCTTTGTGCCGACGATGGGCGCCCTTCACGAGGGTCATGCGAACCTTTTGCGCCAATCGCGCGCCAACAACGAGCTTGTCGTTCTTTCAATTTTTGTTAATCCAGCCCAGTTTGATGATCCGAATGACTTTCAAAAGTATCCAAAAACATGGGCGAGCGATCTCGAGATCGCCCAGATTGAGGGCGTTGATGCCATCTTTGCTCCCCGCGCACCCGATATGTACCCCGATGGCTATACCTACAAAATCACCGAGATCGACTTTTCGAAACTGCTCTGCGGCGCCAGCCGCCCCGGACATTTTGATGGCGTTTTGACCGTCGTGATGAAGCTGTTTCAGATCGTTCAACCGACACGCGCCTATTTTGGAGAAAAAGACTTTCAGCAATTGTCTTTGATTCGCGGCATGGTGAACGCATTTTTTATGCCTGTTGAAATTGTTCCCGTTGCCACAATCCGTGAAAAAGATGGGCTCGCCTTAAGCTCGCGAAACGCGCGTCTCTCAAAACTACAAAGAGAACAGGCCCCGCAAATTTACCAGGCTTTGACCCAAAGCTGGTCTGCCGATGAGGCTCGCGCCAAACTAGAAAAAAATGGCTTTAAAGTGGATTACATCGTGGATCAAAATGGTCGGCGTTTCGCTGCCGTTTATATGGAAAACGTGAGGTTGATCGACAATGTCGAACTCAAATAAAAAGAAAATTCTAATCCAGATGTCGGGCTCAATCGCGTGCTTTAAGGCCTGCGCGGTGATTTCAAAACTCGTTCAAGCGGGTCACCATGTTAAAATCGCAGCAAGTCCCTCAGCCTTAAAATTTGTCGGCGCCGCAACTCTTGAAGGCCTCACCGGAGAAAAGGTGCACGCTGACCTGTGGGAGCCCGGCGATGCCATGGCTCACATCCACTTGGTGCGCTGGGCAGACCTGATTGCCGTCATCCCCGCGTCGGCTCACCTGATCAACCGACTGTCACAAGGCGTTGGTGATGATCTTCTGACCACCATGTTTTTAGCTCATGACTTTAAGAAACCCTATTTGATTGCACCCGCCATGAATACGTCGATGTACTTGCATCCCGTGACTCAGAACTCGCTCACCCAACTTAAATCAATGGGTGTCGAAATTCTTGAAGCGGCGAGCGGCGTCCTTGCTTGCGGGGAAGTGGGCTACGGCCGGTTGCTTGAGCCCGACTTGCTTTTGGCCGAAATCGAGACTCGTCTGCAGCGCGACTCTTTCGAAATTAAAACAAAGTCCGGGTCGGCCCCAATTCATTTGCGCAAAGTTCTGGTCACCAGCGGCGGCACACAAGAAAACATCGACGATGTTCGAGTCCTCAGCAACGTCAGCACCGGACGCACGGGCGCCGAGATCATTGATCGTCTCGAAAGCCTTGGCCTCTCCACAGTTTTGCTTCACGCCCAAAGTGCACTTCTCCCCAGCGCAGATGGTGAACGCCATTCTTTTGTCAGCTCTGACGATCTTGAAAAATTGCTTCAATCGCGCTTAGCGAAAGGTGATGTTTTCGCAGTCATTCATTTGGCAGCGGTGAGTGACTTTATTCCCGTTAGACAAAGCGGCAAGATCTCGTCAGACATCGAACCCCAGCTCGAACTTCGCAAAAATAAAAAAATTCTACCCTTGATTCGTTCATTTTCGCCGAACCCGATTCACCTGACCGCTTTCAAAATGACCTCGGGAGCCACAGACCAAACCGCGGGCGCGGCCGTTGCAAAAGTTTATGAACAGTCCGCACCTGATTGGATTGTTCAAAATGATCTCCAAGAAATGAAAAAAACTTCGGCGCACCCGTTGAATCTTTGGTTAGGACCCACGCAAGACGCTGTCGCCTTGCCGGGGATTGCCCCACTTGTGGAAAAGTGGGTGGAGAAGTTCTCAAGTCTTACTTTGAAGACCGTGACCTCAAAAGGAGAACCTTTATGATACTTGCTCTTGACGTCGGCAATAGCCAAATTTTTGGCGGGGTGTTTGACAAAGACGATCTCAAACTCAGTTTTCGCAAAACTTCTAAAGCAGGATCCAGTAGCGATGAAACCGGTATTTTTTTGAGAAACGTTTTGCGCGAAAATAATATTAACCCCTCGCAGGTGAAACAAATTGCGATCTGCTCGGTTGTTCCTGATGTGGTGCACTCTTTGCGCAATGCTTGTAAAAAGTATTTCGACTTGAATCCCTTTCTTTTACAGGTGGGGGTTAAAACGGGTCTTAAAGTCAGTTATCACAACCCAGCCGAAGTTGGAGCCGATCGGATTGCCAACGCGATTGCAGCCACGCATCTGTATCCAAAAAAAAATCTGGTCGTAGTTGACCTTGGCACCGCCACCACTTTTTGCGCGATCACCCGCGACCGCGAGTATTTAGGCGGGACTATCGTGGCCGGTTTACGCCTTTGCATGGAGGCTCTCGAAAGTAAAACCGCCAAGCTTCCCACCGTCGAAATCGTCTTGCGCAAAGAGGCCCTCGGAAAAGGCACGATCGAAAGTATTCAGTCAGGCCTCTTCTTTGGACATGTTGGAACGATGAAAGAAATTTCGAGCCGCCTGAGCGAAGAATGTTTTGACGGCGAGAAACCCTTTGTCATCGGCACGGGCGGCTTTGCCGGTCTTTTTGAAAAATCAGGCGTCTTTGACGTGGTTCTACCTGACCTCGTCTTAAAGGGCCTTTTACTTGCGCACAAACTTAATTCTTGAGGTGAATATGAATATCACAATGCTCAAATGCAAAATCCACCGCGCCACCGTTACTGATGCGGACCTGACCTACGAAGGCTCGGTGTCGATTGACCCCGCTCTCATCAAGGCCACCGGACTCCTGCTGAATGAACGCGTCGATATCTACAACTGCAACAATGGCGAACGCTTTTCGACTTACGTGATCGAAGGTAAAAAAGGTGAGATCTGCCTCAACGGCGCCGCGGCTCGTTTGGTTCAGCGAGGCGACTTGGTGATCATTTGTGCTTACTGCACGATGACCCGCGAGGAAGGCAAAAAGCATAAGCCCACGGTCGTCTTTGTCGACTCGAAGAATCGCAAGACGGCAATCAAATCAAAGGGGTAACGTCTCTTCGGTTTCGGTGCCACGGTACATTTCGATGGCATCAATTGCCGCTCGCGCTCGATAAACCTTAAGACGCTTGTCCCATTCGGGCTTTTCCCAACCGATGTTCAAGAAGAAGGGCGATGCCCATCGCTTTTCTTCAAGTAAAGGGATGGGGTTCAAATTTTGCTTGGCCAGCGCCGATTTCAGCGAGGGCAAATGAAACTGCACAAATTTCATGTTTGGATTTGCGCTGACAAAAGCGTCAAGTCCGCCCGTTAAAAGGACTTTGAACTCAAGGGCCATGGGACTCTGGCAATCTCGAACGACGAGCAAGCGCTCAACCGTATCCGCCATCGTTTTAAGACGCTCGACACTCGGAATTCGGCACTGGATCAGCATGGCCTGCCTCGCCTGTAAACCCTTGAGCCACGAGCGTGGAAACGGTTTTACATCGGGCAAAAGACGAGCCTCTTTATCCGAGAGGTACAGAATTTTTTTAGATGGGTCTTGAAGTGCGAGTTCAGCCAATTTTTGCAACAGCGGCTCTTTCTCGTCTTCGCTCCCCACGACAATCAAGTCCACCACTAAAGCTCGGCTATCGACGCCAAAACCACGCGCTTGCAGTTCGGTGTTAAACTGGCGGGCCATCTTTTTCCAGGCGGGTGAAGCGCCACCCCAGACTTTAAAGTTCTTAAGCCAGTTCTCAAGACTGGAAGCGGCGTCAGCAAATTGCTGTTCCGCCGGTGACCCAACAGAAGATCCAAAAGAATACTTTTGAATTTGCATCGAAGACCAGTCTTTAAAGGTGTTCCGAAAGAACTGCACTCGCTCATCCAGTGGTTGTTTTTCTAAGCCGTCGAACAAGGCTTTTCCAATGAGAGGTCTTAGCGACACAAACAAATCTTCGCCATTGAGCAAGCCTTGCTCACACGCAGACAGGTGCAGCATCGACCGCCAGGCCTCTTGGCAATAGGCCGGTGCCGTTTTTAGAGCTAAGGGCCATTCGATCTGGGGACCTTGCCAGGCGATTTGTTGATTCAGGACAGGATCACGCAAATCGAGATCGCCCTGGGTAAAGGCTAAAAAAAGATCCGAGAAAACTTCGGCCCAGGCAACGTCGTCAGCATTCATTAAATGCGGCGAAGTCCTACTTTTTTGCATGAGAAGTGAGAGCACAAACGCCTTTTCAAAAAGCTGGTTTTGACCCAACACCGAACGGCTCATAATCAAATGCGAAGGATGAACACGCACGAGCGGATCAAACGAATCCACCACCGACAAGCGAATCGGACGAGCTTCGACGCCAAAGAACTGCAGTTCTTTCTCGAGGCGAGACAAACGGGGCTCGATGAGGGCTTTGATTTCGGCCAAATCACCCGAGTACGAAGTGTCTCGGCTGACAAAACAAGAGGGCAAACTCTGATCAGGTCCCAACCCGACCTTGTCGACCTTTTCGACAAGCTTGGAATCCAAGCAAAAGCTCGGACGCGACACCCAGGCCAAAGCCACTAAAGCTGTGGACAAACTAAGAAGCAGAAAGGAAATCCATTTTTGGGTGCTCATCAAGCGATCTCACTGCAACCCCAAGGCCGCCAGCCCTTTGTAAATTTGAACTGGCCAGACTTTATACAGTCTTTTCTTTCTTTTGGGGGTTTCCTAAGTCTAAGCTAAAGCCATTAACTTCTAAGGAGGATGCATGAAAGTCAGTCACCAAAAATGGATCTTTGTCACCCTCCTCGGAATAGGTCTGTTCGGATCAGGTGTCTGGCTTAAAAATGGTTCTTCGTTTGAAAAGCGCGAGCAAGCCTATGACGGCAAACGCGAACCCACCTCCTCGGCTGAGCTCCCCCCCCCGGAGCTCGATGAAGTTTGGGGGCCCGAGCAAGAAGTCATCGCACAGGAAATCGCAAACCGCTCAATCGAAACGGCCAAGAAAAATGCCTCGAAGGGATTCGTTCACCGCGATGCCCATCCAAAGCATCATGGTTGTGTCAAAGCGACCTGGTCCGCCGAGGCCTCGCAATTGCCAGCACATCTTCAGTTGGGACCGTTGGCACCTGGCAGTGAGTATGAAGCTTGGGTTCGATTTTCAAACGGAAGCCCCAGTGGCGTGCAAGCCCCCGACTCGGATGCCGATGTTCGCGGGATGGCCGTTAAGCTTTTGAATGTGCCTGGGGCGGACAGCGGCAACCAAGATTTAGTGCTTATGACTTCGCCGCGCTTCTTTTCGCACGATGCACATGACTACCTGCAATTGGTTCGTAGTTTAGATGGCGGAACCTTGGCCTTGCTCTCTTACTTAGCGACCCATCCCACAAACGCATGGATCATCAATAAGGCACGAGTAACAGGAACAAATCCTCTAGACTTTACCTACTCGAGTGCAGTGCCATTCAAGCTCGGTCCGAGCACCATGCGTTACCGCCTTCAATCTTGTGTCGGTCAGCCTCAGCCCGTCAAAGGCGATCAAAAGAATCCAAACTTTATGTCCTCTTCGCTGGCAGCAACTTTGAATGATCGAACCTATTGTTATGACGTCATGGTTCAGCCCAATCAGGATCTCGAGAAGAATCCCACCGAAGATCCTCGGCGATTTTGGGACGAAACCCGTTCTCCGTTTGTCTTGGCTGCTCGCCTGAACATCTTGCAACAGCAAGGAATCGAGACCAACCAGATGATGGCCTTCTGTGAAAACTTAAGTTTCAACCCGTGGCGCACACATCCCGACATCCGTCCCATGGGTCAGATGAACAGAATTCGTAAAGTCACTTACGATGCCGTTTCAAAGTTTCGTCACGACAGCAATGCGCGGCCCGAGATCGAGCCTGTTGACTTGAATCCTTGTCAAAATCCAAAGACCTTAGCTCTCTGTCAATGATGTTTAGAGGGGACCTGCGACCGGCAGTCCCGCTTTTGAAAGCCTCGAGGTCAGTTCTTTTTTCATGATTCCAGACATCCAGTGATTGATGTCGATGAGCACTTCGAGATCAAGCCCCGTCTTAACGCCCATGCCTTCAAACATGAAGACGACTTCTTCAGTCGACACATTGCCGGCCGAACCAGGGGCATAGGGGCATCCGCCCAGACCACCCAGGCTTGAATCAAAAACTCGAACGCCCATCTCATAGGCCGTCAAGATGTTCACCAACGCCGTCCCGCGCGTATCATGAAAGTGGCCCGCCAACTTCTTGATCGGAATTACTCTTTTGAGTTTACCAAAGAGAGACCTTACCTGACCCGGGTGCGCGATTCCGATCGTGTCACCGATCGAAATTTCGTAACAACCCATTTTCAAAAGCGTTTGTGCGAGCTGAACCACTTTTTTCTCGTCGATGGCTCCCTCAAAAGGACAGCCAAAACAACAACTCAAATACCCACGGACTTTGATCTTCTTTTGTTTCGCAACTTTCAGAACTTGCGCGAACTTTTTGAGACTCTCATCAATCGTGCAATTGATATTTTTTTTTGAGAATGTTTCTGAAGCCGCGCCAAACACCGCGACCTCTTGGATGTCAGTTTCGAGCGCGAGCATCATCCCCCGCGCATTGGGGACGAGTGCTGAAAACTCAGTCCGGGACACAATTTTCTTCTGCTTAACCAGACTCAGAACACCATCGATCACTTCTTTTGAGCCCGCCATCTGCGGAACCCAGTCCGAACGAACAAAGGCACCAAGCTCCATCCGGCGAGATCCCGCTTCGACCAAACGCCGAGCCAGTTCAATCCGATCCGTTGTTGAAAGGACGGCTTTTTCATTCTGAAGACCATCGCGCAAACCGACTTCAACAATTTGAACTGACTTTTTTGCTAATGTTTTCTGGTTTGTCTTTCGGGGTGTCTTTTTTAGCTTCATAGGATTTCACCCGCCGCCGCCATCGGCTTAATTTGTACTAAGACTTTACCTGCCGTGACTTGATCGCCCGCTTTGACGTTCACGGCGGTGATCACACCGGGGCCCTCGGACTTCATCGTGTATTCCATCTTCATGGCTTCCATGACAAGCACGGCATCACCGCGCTCAACCGACTCACCCACCTGTCGCAAAATTTTGGTGATTTTCCCTGGCATGACCGAAACCAAATCACCCGCGGTTTTCGCAGGTCCACGGCGTTTGCTTGCGGTATCTTTTTCGCTTTCAAATTTAAACGAGCGGCCGTTCAAATGAATCCAAAGAACACCGGCCACCCATTCGGCTTCGGCATTGACACGCTTTCCTTCCATTTCAAATTCGTGTCTCATGTGAGGCCCTTCCAAGCATGTCCAAAGGGATTGAGGTGGTCGCCTGAACCCTCCGCACTCGCCTCGGACCGTGTTCGCGGCGTCGCTTTTAAAATCTTCTCGCACGCTTTCAATTCCCACGCCTCCATCTGGACGAGGCGAAGGGGCTCGGCGAAATGATTCTCGATAAAACGCGTGGTCATCTCGGCTTTGACAAACTCTTGGTGAGACAAGATTTCGATTAAGTACGGAATATTTGTTTGAACTCCAAAAACAATCGAATCGGCAAGCACACGTTTCATTTTTTGAATCGCGCGCGGGCGCGTTTCGTCCCACACGATCACCTTGGCAATCATGGGATCATAAAAAGGCGTGATTTCATCTCCGGATTCAAAGCCGTATTCAAAGCGCCGTCCGGGACCCTCGGGCCAGCGAACAAGCCCGAGCAAGCCCGTGCTCGGAACGCCGCCCTGATAAGGATCTTCGGCATAAATGCGGCACTCGATGGCATGACCTTTGGGAACTTTTAAATCGTAATTTGAAAAAACCGCCTGGCCTTCGCTTGTCAAAATTTGAGCCTTCACGAGATCAACCCCCATGACCATTTCGGTCACGGTGTGTTCGACCTGCAGCCGGGTGTTAACCTCCAGCAAATAAAAATTGTCGTCTTGAACCAAAAATTCGACAGTGCCGGCACCTTTATAGCCTGCGGCTTCGGCAATGGCGCAAGCCGCTTCGCCCATTTGGCGGCGTAAATCTGGGGTGATCGAGGGTGAAATGGCTTCTTCAATAATTTTTTGATGACGGCGCTGAACCGAGCACTCGCGGTCAAACAAGTGCATCACGCGGCCCGTGGCATCACCAAAAATTTGAAATTCGATGTGCTTGGCGCGGTCTAGATATTTTTCGAGAAAAACTTTGGGAGAACCAAAGGCCGATTGTCCCTCTCTCTGCGCAGACTCGATGAGCTCCCCGGCCTCTTTGGCATTTTTTAAGACCTTCATGCCACGTCCACCGCCGCCGGCGGCCGCTTTCACGATCACCGGAAAGCCAATTTTTTCAGCCGCCGAAATCAAGGTCTCCAGTGTTTGGTCTTCACCCTGATAACCAGGCACGAGTGGTAGACCCAGCTTTTGCGCCAGCTGCTTGCAGCGAACTTTATCGCCGAGTTGGCGCGTGGCTGATGCGGGTGGCCCCACAAAACGAATTCCAGCTTTTTCAACCGCTTCAGCAAAGTCGGCGTTTTCAGATAAAAAACCAAAGCCAGGGTGAACCGCATCGGCCCGTCCCGCCAGTGCACCTTGAACGTTGGCTTCGATATTGAGGTAACTCTCAGCAGTCGCAGCAGGCCCGATACAAATGCGTTTATCAGCCATGCGATAAGCGCGGGTGGCAACGTCGGCTTCCGAATGCAAAAGAATCGTTTCGATTCCGAGCTCTTGGCAGGCGCGCATGATTCTAACAGCCACCTCACCGCGATTGGCAATGGCCAGACGCTGAATTCTCATGCCAAACTCCAGCCCGCTTTACGCTTTTGCAAAAAAGCCTGCAATCCCTCTTGGCCTTCGTCACTGACGCGCAAGTGCGAGATCAGTTCTGTCGTCGCCGCCTTAGCCTCGGTGCGAGAGAGCTGGGGCCATTTATGAATCAATTTTTTAGTTTCGCAAACGGCCTCGGGACCCGCCTCACGAAAACTCTGAAGCATTTTTTCGGCCAAGTCCACAGAGCCCAACAGATCAGCCGAAAAGTGAACCAGCCCCATCCGGACGGCATCCGCCGTCGTAAAAATTTGTCCCGTGAGCATCCAGGGCGCGACCTGACCCAAACTTGTTTTCCGCAATACAAAATCACTGATCACGGCGGGCGCAAGGCCCAATTTGACTTCGCTAAAGCAGTACTGGGTTTTTTCTTCACCGATGACGATATCACTGGCAGCGACCAAACCTAAAGCGCCCCCAAAAGCACCCCCATGCACCTGCGTGACGACCGGCAGGGTACAAGCGTAAACCGCCTCGAACATCTCATACAATTTGTAGGCGTCAGCTTGGTTTTTCTCAAAAGAGAATTGCGCTATATCTTTCATGTAATTGAGATCAGCACCGGCGCAAAAGACTTTGCCTTCACCATGCAAGTACACGGCACGCAAGTCTTCACGCTTGGAGGCGTGGGTAAAGACTTCGGTGATTTCGTGAATCATCTCGGGCGAAAATGCATTTCGCACATCCGCCCGACTCAGCCTAATTTTAAGAACGTGGCGGTCTTCAGTGACCTTCAAATTTTTCATCATTACATCCTGAAAACACCTTGAGATTTGTCGTCCCACTTGCGATTGAGCGAGGCCTGGATACCCAGAGCGACCACTCGGCGCGTATCGATGGGATCAATGATACCATCATCCCAGACCCGAGCCGAAGCAAAGTACGCCGAACTTTCTTTTTCATATTTTTCGAGAATGGGCCGCTTAAACTCTGCCTGCTCAGCGCCGCTCATGCTGCCGCCCTTGCCTTCGATCTGGTCTTTTTTGATGGTGAGTAAAACATTAGCCGCTTGCTCTCCGCCCATGACCGAGATTTTAGCATTGGGCCACATCCACATCATGCGAGGAGAGTAGGCACGGCCGCACATGCCGTAATTGCCGGCGCCATGGCTGCCGCCAATGACCACGGTAAATTTGGGAACGCGCGCATTTGAAACGGCCATCACCATTTTTGCGCCGTGTTTGGCGATGCCTTCGTTTTCATATTTTTGTCCAACCATAAATCCCGTGATATTTTGCAGAAACAAGATTGGAATCTCGCGCTGGTCGCAGAGCTCAACAAAATGAGCACCTTTCAAGGCGCTTTCGCTAAAGAGAACCCCATTGTTCGCAACGATGCCAATCGGGTAACCCCAGATATGCGCAAAACCGCAGACGAGTGTCTTGCCATAACCCGCCTTGAACTCGTGAAAGCGCGAACCATCAACAAGCCTTGCAATCACTTGGCGGACGTCATAGGGGATCTTGTTGTCGCGTGAGATAATCCCGTAAATGTCTTCACTGGCGTAAAGCGGATCCTCGACGGGCCTTGTTCGCAGCGTGACGGATCGACGTTTGTTAAGATTGGCGACAATCGAACGCGTGATCTGAAGGGCGTGCTCATCGTCTTCAGCAAAATGATCGGTGACGCCGCTGAGTTCGCAATGCACGTACGCGCCGCCCAGGTCTTGCGCGGTGACTTCCTCGCCCGTCGCCGCTTTGACGAGCGGAGGTCCACCCAAAAAGATGGTGCCATTGTCTTTGACAATGACGTTCTCATCAGACATGGCAGGAACGTAAGCCCCGCCGGCCGTACATGAACCCATGACCACCGCAATTTGGGCGATGCCCGCTGCGGACATACGTGCTTGATTATAAAAAATACGACCAAAGTGATCTCGGTCCGGAAACACCTCGGATTGCAGAGGTAAAAAAGCGCCCCCCGAATCGACCAAGTAAATACAGGGCAAGCCATTTTCAAAAGCGATCTCTTGAGCCCGCAAATGTTTTTTTGCGGTCATCGGGTAGTAAGTTCCGCCCTTGACGGTGGCATCGTTCGAGACGATCACACACTCAATGCCGTGAACCAAACCCACACCCGTGACAATACCGGCGCCGGGCGCTTGGCCTTCATACATGTCCCAGGCCGCCAGTGATGAAAATTCAAGAAACGAGCTGCCTTGATCCAACAGGCCTTCGATGCGCTCACGAGCCGTGAGTTTTCCGCGAGACTTATGTTTCGCGATCAGGTCCGCTCCCCCGCCCAGCTTGACTTGCTCGAGGCGGCGGCGAAATTCTTGGACCTGCGAGGCCATCGCCTCTTTGTTCGAAACAAATTCGGCTGAAGCCGATTTAACTTCGTTCTGAATGATCTCCATGAGATCCCTTTCCGCTCAAATTCTGTGGCAAACGCAATTTAAAATTCAGGTGAACATGGGCGACGCGCTTTTCTTCAAGATCAGAGACCGTCACCACCCACTCTTGGAGGGCGACTTGGTTCTTATAGAGCTCGGCGCGAAGGCCTTCGCGCGAAAGCTCCTCCCATTCTAAACGGACGATCAAATCACCCTTCATTTTTTGAAGGCGAGAAAACTGCAACTGATCGAGTTCAAAATCCGCCGGCACTTCCCAACGTGCAATCAAAAGCTGCGCCATTTGGCGGGCGACGCTGATCACGACGGCTTCTTCAACCTCACCGCTCGAGGCGAGGTTGTGAGCACGCGCCGGAATAAAAGCTTCGACTTGTGAACGCGAGAGTTTGCGAACGCGAAATCCGATCGCCAAATGAAAGGGGCGAACCCAATCTAACGCAGAGTTTAAAATGCGCTTGGCTTGAGCCTGATCAATCGACCCAGTCAGGTCTTCGGCCAAGCGACCGGCGAGCCCCGCTATCTTCTTGAAGTCCTGTTGAAAATCCCTCAATCTAGTATATGACCTCATATTCGACCTCACGTTTGAACCTATGGCCCGAAACCAATCAACCGTAAAATCCTCTCTGATTCAAGGAAGGAAGCGATGAAGTATCTTAGCTTGATCATCTTTGCTGTGCTGTTAGCTTGGACTTGGAACCTCATCCACCGCGAGCCCATCATTTCCTTCGAGACGCACGCTGGCATTCAAGAGAAGCTGGCCCAATTGATCCAACAAACCGTCCTTTCGAAAAAGCCGCAAGCGATGGATATTCGCATCCAAAAAATTTGGACCGAGCCTCAAGGGACTGACAAAGTTCAAGCTCACTTTGTTTATTCTTTCGAAGAACCCGATACCAACGGTAAAAACCTCACCAACCAGATCACTGCGCAAGGTTTGCTCGAAAAACAAGCGGATGACGGCTCTGGGCTTGAGCGCTGGAGTTTGACCAAAGTTCAAACCACCAACGACGCGGTGACTTTTGAAGAGGGTCTTTATGTCACGCCTGGCGACGAACCGGCTGCAACCGAATCTCCTGTCACCGTTCCTCCTGCTGAAGTAGGAAACTAATGGGCTTCCCCGAGCATTATCTCGCCATCGACGAGGATGGATATCCTCTTTTGGGAGAGATGCGAGTGCAAGACCCCAGCGTGGGCCGCCAAATCCTCAGTTTTCTGCAAACGTTTGAAAATGGCGCGGTGATCACTCAGGTCGGCACCGAAACCGTCTTCGTCGAAGCTTTCGACGAACCTCTGATTGCCCAAATGATTTCGCCTCCCATGGGACCCACCATGACATGGACGGGCACTGGGGTTTTTGGCTACGAGTTTCAATTTGATTTGCACAGCCTGACGCTGGATGAGTGGGACCGCTTTCACGGGCTGTCGGTGGGCCGCATTCCTTTTGTGATGTCCCGCAAAGCGCAGGCGGCCTTTTTTAATCAGCTCGAAGAATTTGATGACGATTCGATCACCTTTGGCGGCGTCAAATTTGAGATTGAGCCCTGGCTGACATCGAAGGCTGAGATCCGGCAAGAGTCTTATTGGTCAAAAATCTACCAAACCGAAACGCCCGGCTGGGAAATGAACCAGCCCGCTCCCGCCTTGGTCGATATGCTTCCGCGCATGAAGCTGCCAAAATCTCGGATTCTGGTTTTGGGTTGTGGCTCGGGTACTGATGCTGCTTTTTTTGCCGATCACGGCCACGTTGTGACAGCGGTTGATTTTTCGCCTGAGGCGATTGAACGCGGACAGAGGAAGTATGGTCATCTGAGCAATCTTAAGTTTGTGCAAAAAGATGTCTTTGAAATCGATCATACCTGGAACCAGAGCTTTGATTTTATCTTCGAACACACCTGTTATTGCGCGGTCCCTCCCGAGCGTCGAAACGACCTGATCCAAATCTGGCGCCGCGTTCTCGTTCCGACCGGACAATTGATGGCCGTCTTTTTTGCAGTCGATCGTCGCGACGGGCCACCATTTGGCGGCACCGAGTGGGAGCTTCGCCAACGTCTCAAAAAAGACTTCACCTTTCAGTTTTGGGGCCGCTGGCGCCAATCGATTGGGAGGCGTAACGGAAAAGAGCTCTTCGTGCTTGCAACTAAACGTGACCACCTACAAACTTAGAAAAATTTGATGGAGGCCTTTTTGCAAAAAATCCTTGTCTCGCTGATGACCACAAATCTTATGTTCTCGAGCTTTGTCGAAGCCAAGCCGGTCGTTGTCCCCAAACAAGAAACGGTTGTCGAAGACTCGAGTGCTCACCATCGAGTTGACAAGCGATACTCAGCCGATGCGATCCTCACGGGGATCGGTCCGAGTATCACCGGAACTGCTGGAGTCCAACTCGGTTACTATCTCGATCACGATTCTTTAGTGATTCTCGAACTGACTCGCGGAAATCTGAGATCAGACTCCCAGCTGACTTCGAGCACTGTCGGTTCAAAATACGAAATCACATCGGGCTCAATCGGCGGCCACTATAAAAACTTTGTCGGCAATTCATTCTACTATCGCGCTGGTGGCGACTTTCGAACTCTTGATTACAAATACACCTTCACGTCTGGTGTTGTGGATACGGCCACTTTTAAAGGGACATCGCTGGTGGCCAACATTCAGATCGGAAACCAATGGCAGTGGGAAAACTTCACTCTCGGTTGTGACTGGGTCGGATTTGTTCTCCCCATTTACAGCCAAATTAAAGATGACGTCGTCAACTCGTCGACACCCTCTCTCGAGCGCAAACGGCTTGATGACGACGCCCAGACTCTGGTCAAGAGCAATCACATCACCTTGCTGCGATTTTACTTGGGTGCCTCATTTTAGTTTACTGATAGATCGGTAAGCTGAGCTCGCCAATCAGTTTCCAGAAGTCCTCAGGCGTGTCTTTGAAGGACTTCTCGCTCAAAAGATAGCCCGTCATTTTGCGGGCTTTAACCGAGTTCTTCTCTCCCAATTTTGAGAAATGTTCATAGACGATTTCGTGCAGGGTCAGCGCCGCGCGCCCACGCTCATCCATCATCTTCCACAGCTCTTCATCGATCATAAAATCCTTGGTCAAACTGTCTTTTTGTAAACGCCTGATCGCTAATTGTTTGAGCGAACAATTTTTTGGAGCAGCCGCGTGAGCCGTGTCTTGCGTCGGCGTCAAATCCACATCCGAACGAAACTCGACTTGCGAATCAAAAGCCTGATTCCTGCGCGCGTACTGCTTTGCAAGGGCCGGGGCGAGCCGTTCCAGGTTTTGCCACACTTTTTTAAGAGTCTCTTCACGATTTAAATCTTTAAGTGAGGCCTCCGGGGCCGCCGTCATTTCGGTTAAGTCCAAGACTCGCACTTCTTGTTTGCCATTTTTTTCGCAGACAAATCCGACGCCACCATTACCGACACCATTGCCATTGTTGCTCCCAGCACCGAGCGACACTAAACTCATCATCAAGACAAACAAAGAATTCATGCGTCCACCTTTTAAAATTGAATCGGAATTTCGTACTTGAGCACATCGCCTTCGACCGTCGTCAGGGTCAAGATGACGTGCTTTGCAATATACTCGGTCGGAATGTTCACAAGCACCCAGCGGCGCAAAAATCCCTGGCTAGGGACCGTGATCGGCGCGAGGACGTAATTTTCTGGAATGATCTCAGAGGTTTGTGCCTGACGTTGACTGTCGCGCACATCGCGCGTGGCGCGCCAACCGGCTCCAGCACCCATAGTGGCCAGCCCCAAAGATTCAAAGCCACCGTTGTTGGAACGTGATCCCGAGATCGCGATTCCGGCACCCGTCAAGATGAGAGCGGCCATTCCCAAGTCACTGTTGTGCCGATTGAGCTTTCGCTTGTTCTTGTAAGACTCGGCCCAGATTTTGAGATCCTCGCCGACGATGACATTATGTGCCGCTTTTGATTGGTTCGGAAACTCAACCTTAACCTGGTCGATTCGAAGCCAACGCGTGCCTTTGTTTTCGAAGGTAAAATCGATAAAAACATTCGATTTGTCGGAATACTCAGTGACAGGATTCGCACTGACTTCAAGATTCTGGCTGGTACCATCGATTTGTCGCCCTTTGGCTCCCGGGTGGGTCGTCGCGCAACCAGCAAGCAGCAGTAAAAGTGAAAGCGTCCACAAGTTCTTCATCTTAGGCCTCTCCAGTCGTCACGACGGGCTCTTGGGAAACAGATAATGGAAACAACTGGCAGGCAAAGGTGTAAACTTCGGTCGCGTCACCCTTATCTAAGAGCTTCACGATGTTTCCACGAAAATCTTCGATCGCCTTTTTGGCCTTGGGAATATTTTTGGGATTGATGGCCATCGTCATCGACGTAAAGTCGCGCTTTTCCAGGGGCACTGATAATTTTTCAGCAGCGAGCGCCAGTGTTTGTTGGTGCGAACGTTGGATCGAGACCGACGGCTTTTCGGTGATCACGCGAATCGCGTCACACAGTTGCTCAAACTTAGAACCGACAGACAAAACACCCATGCGCTCAAGGCGCTCGATGGCTTGGCGCGCTTGTTCGGGGGAAATTCCCAATCGTTCAGAAATCTGTTTGGCATCTTTGGTCATGCCCTTGACGTGGGTCAGGCTTAAAATCGCGAAGTGCCACCAATCGGCGATCAAGCGAAACTCGTCCTCGGACATCATTGTTTTGCGCTGATCGAGGGCCGTTTCGCCTTTTGAGATTTCCTCCAAAAACTGCATCGACTCTAAGGGAGAGAAATGTAGGATTTCAGCAATACGGCGGTAGGTCTTCATGGTCACGACCCGTTTGCCCGAGATCACTTGCGAGACTTGCGCGGGGCTGAGACCCAAATTTTTGGCAAAAGCCCGCAGCGAATAGGCGGGGTTTTTGTCTTGCCGTCGCTTGAGTTCGGCGTTGAGTGTTTCGCGAAGATTCTTTGTTTCCATGCCCTAGAAATAGCCCCGTTTCAGAGTTCGGACAAAGCCTTTCTGAAACAGGCGTTTCAGATCCTGAAACAAATGCCTGTGGAATTTTTGAAACAGCAAGCCTCCAGCGAGTCTTTACTTGTATGAGAAAACCTCTTTAATTTTAGTTACTTAAATTGTCATTAATGAGAGGCGAGAGCGCCTTGTTTCGACCCCAAGTGTGACCGTTGACGATCAGGAAGGGCCTGGACCTGTGACGCTTTTTCGTCTCCCTGTGGCTTTTGGCGTTGCTGCTGATCGGCCTCAAGGAGAGCTCGAATTCGCTCGAGATCGACGCCCAAAACCTGATTCAAGACAGCCGGTAGTTGCTCGTCCAACTGCCGCAAATGAATCGAATGCGTCCGTCCAAAAGTTTGATGCAAGGCCTGCGACACCCGAAAGACCGCATCAAAAAGTGAACGCTGTTTTTTGAACACGGTCATGACCGAATTGTAGCGGCCCGAATTGGCAATCAAATCCCAGAAGTCGGCAAAGATCTCGAGTTGCACCAACTGCTGGGCACTCAGATCTTTGTTTTGCTCAATTTGAAAAGGCGACTCGCTGGAGTACTGCATCGCAAATGCCTGATCATGCCGAACGATCGGCGTTCCCTTCAAACGCTTGAGAATCCCGACCTGAACTTCGTCAGGCTCAAGACTCGCCAAAGCATCAAAGCCTTGAGCAAAGGACTCGAAAGTTTCACCGGGTAGTCCGATAATCAGGTCGGCATGGGTGTGAACACCCGTTTCGGCTTTCAGAAAGCGAAAGTTCTCTTGGATTTTTTCGTAGTTTTGCCGGCGACTGACATTTCTGGCAACCAGCGGACTCCACGTTTGGACTCCGATTTCAAATTGCAGCGATCCCGCCGGAAACTTTTTGATCAACTCTTTAAGCTCATCGGGCAAACGGTCGGGCACCATTTCAAAATGCAGAAACAGGCCCAGCTCAATGCGGTCCAAAAAAAATTGCAAGATTTGGCAGCTCACGGTGGGGCTTAAATTAAACGTCCGGTCGACAAATTTAAACTGCCGCGCTCCCCGCTGAATCAATTGGTCCATTTGAACTAAAAATTCAGCGGCTGAAAAATTCCGAACCGAAACATCAAGCGACGACAAACAGTACTCGCATTTATAAGGGCAGCCCCGAGAAGCCTCAACGTAAAGCGTGCGGTGCTTGATGTCCTCATCCGAGTACAGATGATAGGGCATCACCACTTGTTTAATCTCAGGCAACTTGGGGCCAATGATTTTCTTTTCAGGCAATTGGCCTTGATCAATCCAATTGGCGACAAAATCGCGCAAAAGAAAATCGGCTTCGCCTTTAAAGACGTAACTCAAGTATTGAAAAATAGGCTGTGTTTCAGTTTCAAACGTGATCTCGGGTCCGCCGGCGATGATAATCAACTCAGGTCGTTGTTCACGAAGAAGCTTAACGACCTCTAAAGTCTGATTGGTGTTCCAGATGTAAATGCCAAAACCGACCAAATCTGGATTCAGAGCCAGAATATCGGCCACGATCTCAGCTGGTGGCCGTTTAATGGTGAACTCTTTAATAACCGAGTACTGCTCGTTCACACCCAAATTGGCCTGCAGGTAACGCAAACCAAAGCTGGCGTGCGTGTACCGGGCGTTAAGAGTTGAAAGAACAATTTTCATCAATTGCTCGACAACAGCTTTTCAAAATCAGATACTTTTTTCTCGACGATGCCGATGCTGCCCAACCAAAAATCAGGTTTGCGGATGTCTTGACCCAAATGTTTCTGAATCAAGTCCTCGGCGGTCATGCGGCCTGTATCGCGCAAAATCTCCACGTAGGCTTTCGAAAATCCCGCTCCCAATTCGGCCCGCTTGGCATAAATACCCAAGCTAAAGAGGTAACCAAAGGTGTAGGGGTAGTTGTAAAAACTCACGCCCGAGATCGAGAAGTGAAGTTTGGTCATCCAGTACTGGCGTTCGGTTTGCGAAAGCTCTTCACCATACCATTTGAGCCATGCCTTCTCGGTCAAATCTGAGAGCTCGCCGGCTGACAGAGCACCATTTTTGCGTGCTTCATAAAACGATTTCTCAAATTCATAACGAGCCGGAATATTCACGAGCAGAGCGGCCGCATCGGCCGCGTGCGCCCAAGCAATTCCAAAACGAGTTTCGGCATCACCGGCCTCATTCAAATGATCCGCCAGCAAAGTCTCGGCAAAGATCGAAGCCGTCTCGGCCAATGTCATTGGGTATTCAAGGTGCGCAAAGGGCATATCCCGCATGACCCATGAATGGTAAGCGTGGCCCAACTCATGCGCCAGCGTCGACATTTCTTGGTAAGAACCCATGTAGGTTTGAAAGACGCGAGGGCTGCGCGATTTCATAAATCCAGTGCAGTAAGCACCTGGTTTTTTATTGGGAAGGACGCGCGCTTCGATCCAATTATTCTTGACCATCATGCGAACAAATTCGCCCATGCTGGAATCAACGCCCGCAAAAGCTTGTTCGATCAAAGCGATGCCTTTTTCAAATGGGTAGTTGGCACCCTTGGCCGCTTTGGGCGACGGCGCCATAATGTCCCAAGGATCTAAACGCGTTTTACCCAGGCATTTGGCCATGGATTTCAGAGCGCGGCGGGGGACGGTGATGCGGCTTTGAACCGCGTTCATCATGGCTTCAAGGGTGTCGCGTTCAATTTTGGATTCCATCAAAGGAAACTCTAAAAAGTCCAATGGACGGGTGTGCGAACGCTTGCGGTATTCTTCGAGGCGAAAGCCTGACAAATTGTTTAAAACCGCAGCACAAGGTTCTTCAAATTTTTTCCAAGCGTCTTGAATCCCCGTCCACGCTTCTTTGCGCAAAGACTCGTCATTTCCACGCAAAAGTCCCGTCGCCTCAGCAACGCCGACCGCTTTGCTTTGCGAGGGAAGCTCCACTTTAAGCGATCCCGAAATCTGATCATACATATCGCCCCAGCTGTGCAGACCAAACTGCTTAAACTGAGCCAGCGTCATCTCTTCGCTGGTCGACAGCATCAAATCCTTCATCTTGCGTTTTTCACTCCACAAGAACGTCTCAGATTTTGTGTGCTCTGAGCTGAGGTAATCTTTCAAAACCGATTCATCCGCCCGCGTGAGGTAAACTTCAAAAGGTTTCATGACAGTCGAAAGGTCAGCCGCGATTTTTTGAATTTGCGACATCGCTTTTAAAGCCGCCGCATTTTTAGCATCGACAGAAAGCTCGCAATTCACGAACGTCGATAAATTCGAGAGCAGGACACCCGCGTTCTCGCCCAGCTGAGAAATTTTTTGCAAACCCAGGATCAATTGCGGGCGAGCCCCGCCGACGTCAGCCCCGTCAAACCATTTGGCCATTTCAAGATTCACGATTTGCAGTTGTTCCCAGAGCGTCTGCACTTGAGCCAGGTCATCATTAAAGTCCGAAGCCCCAATACCTTTGTACTCGGTTGTATTGTTCCAAGCCGGTAAAGCCGCCATCGAAGTCTCCATCATTCCCTCCCAAAAAAATGGTGCTGCTACATTGTGCGGAAGCAGTGCTTCCAAAAATGGAGCCGTCGCAGTCGCGCCTCAGTACATAGTGTGGATGCGGCGTTTCTGCAAAATGTAGCTGCTACATTTTGTGGAAGCGGCGGGTTGAGGGAAAAAGGCGAGGGGCCGTGAGGCCCCTCAAATTCGGATCAGATTTTGCTGTAAGCCGGATCCTGTTCTGACTCGCGTTTCCGAAAACGAATCAGTGACGACCATTCATCTAGGACCACAATTACTTGTGGGCTCAAGCGAACGTACCCGGAAGCACATGCGGACCGCATTTAACCGCTTCCCTATTTGTTCTTGCTCCATGCAGAGTTTGGCTGTTTTCACTCCAGCAGCTCCCCGAGAAACTCCCGTTCCCGTAACTCGGCTCATCGCTCTGGACATTCTCTCTGTTCCACTGTTCCGACACCGGTTTTAACACCGGTGTGAGGGGCGTTACCCCCTGCATTGTCCTTTGGAGTCCGGACTTTCCTCGCGTCCAAAAATCCCTGATTTCTCAAGGCTTTTCAAAACCCGCGGCCATCCACAAAATCTGAGGCGGACCATAACACGGGAGGCCCAAATCCACAAGTTTGTGAAGTTCTTGAAGAACATGTCAGATTTCGATAGCTTAAGGGCTCTTCAACAAGGATCAACGATGAAAATCACACTTTTGACTCTCGGTTTCGTTCTCTCAATGTATAGTCTCGCTTGGGCTGCGGGCAACTCAGGTGCCGCGCACGCTCCCCGCCACGGTGCCAATTTAAATTTGCTTCCTCCTCCAGCTCCCGATGCAAACAAAGTGACGCGCCCTGATCCCGTTGTGCTTGAAGCCCCCGCGGCCATGTCTAAAGTATCGGGTAGTGCGACGACTTTGAAATGGAAACCCGCTCAAGGAGCAACGGCTTACTCGGTCCAGGTGGCGACGGATCCCAATTTCAAATGGCTTGTCGTCAATGAGCAATCGGTTCAAGGCACCACTTACGAACTCAAAAATCTTGAAGTGGGCAAACAGTATTTCTGGCGCGTGTACGGCACAAAAGCTGACAACGATCCCAGCTACCTCAAGGGTGACTTCGGTCGCTCGATGTTTGAAGTTCGCTAAGCTTATTTAAGCAAATTATTTTGAATCTTGATAATCCGCTGAAGAGCGGCTTACTTTTTTTCGGTGCTCTCAAAACTTGAGAGAATCGACTCGATCAATGGATCTTCGTCCATTTCGCGAGCTTTTTGAAATGTCCCCGTGATCACAAAAATCTGACCGTCTTTTTTCTTCAGACATAAAACTCTCTGGAGCACGGAACTCTTGCCCGCGATTTCGTAATAACCAACGGCCGCCTCACTGACTTTTGCTTTTTCAGAGACGTTTTTTGAGAGCTGACGTAACTTTTCGGGAATCAGATTTTGGGCTTTGCGGGACTGATCAAGTTGATTCAAAAAATCAGCTGCCGTTTGATTGTCTTGTGCTTTTCCTTTAAGAATGCTGACCAAAATTGTCGAGTCTGCTTTTCCAAAAGACACCAGCATTCGGCTGCCAGATTCTTTCTTGGGATCTGGCGTCTGCACTTTCCACTTTGTCGGGTACAAAATTTTAAAATTTTCTTTATCGTCTTGATAGGTCTTTAAACTCGAAACGGGGGCGCCGGCTATCACCTCCGCAGGAGCGGGAGCGGGAGAAGCCGCAAAAACCAAACTCGAAGTCAATAGAAGTGCCGCTGCTGATCCCATGCTTCCTCCATCATCAGGCTGAACTAAACTCTGCCACTCGCGCTTTAAATCAAATGGCTCTTCCGTCCAATTTTGTGTCGTCGGGCCCGACCTGTAAAGAAAAGATGCGCGCAGGCCTGAGCTTCGAGTCTCAGGTCTTGATCACGCACAACCACCTATTTAGACCAGATCTCCTACTCCCGGTTAAGAGGGGTCTTCGCATGTCGTCTTAACATCCCACTCTAAAGGACCCAGCCATGTGAAGATAGACTCGCACTGAAACACCTGACCAGGACAAGTCGGCCCGCTCACTGTCACATTTGCTGTGATCACAAAACTCTGAACTTGGTTTTCAAAAAAGTCGGCTTTCGTTAACTCAAGATCATCCATGCGATCAAAAACGCACTGAATATTGCCTTCTGACCATGCGGTCTCGAGCATTGTCGCTTTTTCGACAACAAGTTCAGTTCGTTCTTGAGTCAGATTAATTCGAGAGTCCCAGTTCAGAATAGCGGCAGCGGCCGTCGAGCCAGTGAACACAAGCAAACAAATTAAAAACAAACGCATAGAGCCCCCTTTTTGACAGTCCGTTGTCTATTTGAGCCCTTGGGCCCGGGCAAGGTTTTTCTTGAGGATTGTCAGATCTCTAAGGCTTCAAGAGATTGACATTGGGGTCGTAGACCAAATCGACCATAAGCGGCTTGTGGTCGGAGGACTCGATTCGCGTGAGGTCAATTGATTGCTCAAGGCGCAGTCCACGAACAAAGATATGGTCAAAGGGAAACGTCCATCCCGCTTCGCCGACATTCAAGTTTTTTAAACCCAACGACTGAAGCACGCTTTCCATGTACTCCAAACGTGGATACGACCAGGTGTTGAAATCACCTGCAACGACAAGGGGTCCCTTGTGTGAGCGGATGACCTGAACCACTTGATCCATGTGCAACTCAAAAGACCTTTGAGTCACGAAATTAATGGCATGCAGGTTGAGCGCGACAAGCGTATGGAGTCCCGTTCGGCCCAGCTTATACTCTGTCACGAGCAAACTTTTGGGCGTTTTTGCAATCGGTTCAACAACGGGAGAAAGAAATGAATTTTCTCTCAAAGGTTTTGCGGTCGATCCCGTTGCAACTCCGGTGTAATTTTCTGAGCGTTGCCACTTAAATGCTTGGGCCATTCCCCACGACAGTTGTGGCTGAGCCAGCGAAATACTGGTGGTGAGATCAGGGCGGTCGACCATTTCTTGAAGCAAAACCAGATTTGCATCTTGGCTCAGAGTTCGAAAGTCTTCGACCATGCCTTTGATTTCACCTTTTTTGACATTCCAAACGAGCAAGCGAAAGAGTTCAGGCAAGGCTTCTTGAGCTTCGGCATGGAGCAAACCAAAGCGCGAAATGCTCTGAACCTTTGCATCGGCCGTATAAAGGCTCGCGCAAGAAACCTTGGCGGGAGCCGCGGTCGATAAAAATAAACTTAACAAAATAAGGCTCAGTTGTTTCTTCACGAACCAGCTCCTATCAACTTTGGGACCCAAGATTTGAGGCTTCAATTCGAGCTTATCGCATTTGGCAACAAGGCCGGTGTCGATGACTCAGCCATGGCAAGAAAGTATTTCAATAACCGCACCACGACTTTCTTCCCGGGACGTTCCGTCTTTTGATGAAGGCTTACACACAAATAAGCTTGAGCCTCGATGACCCCGAGGATTATCCTCAAAAGACATGGCGCAGCTCCTTCAGCAAACTCCCATTCTTGAAGCTCCCGGTGCTGGAATTCCCCTGCACCACCGAATGCTTATGCGCTGGTATGTCCGACCGCGAATTGCCGCCACCTCTGACTGGCTTCACAACGAAAAATTGTTTTATAAATTTCACGGGACCATTCTCAACGAGATTTCGGTCGTGCCCTACAACAAGTGGAGCGCGAAAATTTTGGTTCCACCTCAGCGTGGTCTCGAAGACAGCTCTCGCTTCTGGAATTTAAATGAGTCTTTAGAACACATCGTGATTGTCGGCAACGCCGTTCGGGATTTTGTCATTGAGCTCAGCAATCAGCGGACTCCCACCGTAGAGGCCGATACCGCGCGGGCCAAACCGCTCGGCCAAATGAGTCCCGAAGATACGCTGATTTATTTTGAAGAGTACGTCACGAGCTGTATTGGAAAAATCAACTCTGCCAAAGGCACCAGCCTGCGCGGTCTGACCTGGGTTCACCCCTGGTTTGGCCCCATGAATGCGCATGAATGGTTTTGGCTGCTTCCCATTCACGCGGGGCTTCACCTGCAGCAAATTCTAGAAATCAAAAAGAAGCTCGGTTAATCAACTTCGCCAGTGAGCACGCGCTCCGGATTTCGCTGCCCAATGGTTGTCACATTAAAATTCAGCCGGCCGATCTCACGGCTGTCCGTTGTCTTTTTCGATTTTGTGATACACGCCCATATTCTGAGCCGACAACGGCACGGGCGGAATCCACCCTAAAACGTAAAAAACAAAAAACAGAACGAGCACACTTGCTCCTGGTGCTCCGACTTTTATGAATAAAAGCTTCAGATCGGGAATTCTTTTTTCGAGATAACGCCAACAAAGCCAAAGCACCAGTGCCGTCGTCGTGATAGCAAACAAGAAAGGAGTCCAGCCCACAAACCCGAACACGACCGGATAAATGATCGAGAAAAAGGAAAAGAGGCAGATCAAATAAAGTCCAACTTTCAAATTCACGAAATTTTTTTGCTCCTGCTTGACTTCGTTGGCCACCATGAGCACCAACATCAAGCCTAAGAACAAGAAAGACGCCCAGACCGAGGAACTCTGAATAAAGAACAACCAATACAGACTCAGTAAACTTCCCATCAAGAAGTGCAAGATCGTGTCTCGGTAATTCCAGATTCTAGAGAGCCAGCGCGGAGGTAGCGCCACATTCTGTTCAACCAAAAAATTCAGCATCAGTAAGCTGCTAACTTAAACAAGATAGACGACTTGCTGTGCTATCGAAAGGGGGTCGTCGATATCCGACAACGTGAAGATGTCAAAGATCACTCCGGCAAGGAAGAAGCCGATATCGACTCTGGTTTCATTTTTTTCGTAATAATTGAGTGCTTTTTCTTTGAGGGATCTGAGCATGGATCCAACCTTAGCAAATTCATGTGAGTTTACAAATTTCTTGCATCTGTTCCGGAGAACCCTGCTCTGGTGCTCAAAATTGTCACCTTCTTGAAAAAAGCTCCTAGGTGACAGAATCAAAAAGATTATGGACTGGTTGCAACTCAAGAAGGGGTGGCACTTTTCGTGGAATGAGCCCAGCATTAAAACGAAACAGGCTGGAACCGGCCTTTCTACAATTAGTTAATGGAGACGCTTTTATGAAGTCGATCTTGATCCTCGCCCTGGCCTTGTTCAGTTCACAAAAGGCAATGGCTGCTTCGGATGCCCTTGCTCAGCAAAGCATAAAAATCGTCGCGAAAGACGTCGACGTCGTTCTCGAGAAAACCATCGGCAACGTGAAGAGCATCTTCAATCGCTACAAAGTGGCTCTAGACTCTAGCACAAAAATCTTGTCACCACTTCAGGTGGGCGGTACGCAAACAAACCCAACCATCAAAGTGACAATGGAAAAATGTGTGATGTTTATCTGCCAAACCGTCAGCCTCGATGCTGAGATCACAGTCCGCACAGTTTCTGGCAGATGCGAAAAGAACTACGCGATGGCTGTAGACCTCAGCCGCTCGAGCAAAACTCTGACGGATATTTATGACCAATTGAACGTCAATATTTGCTTCAACAAGAACTCAACTGGTGGCCAGGCTGATCTCATCGCTTCAGCTCAACAAGCAGCAAACTATTCTTCTGGGATAGTCCAAAGAGAAATTTTCAAGCTCTTGCAGTTGCAAGTAAAGCCTATCATCACGGCTTTGAATGAAACTTTGCGCTCAAACGGCGCTCAGTAGGGACTTACTGCCTTAAGTCTCGAAGTTGTCGGTCTTGCAATCTCGAAAAGGTCAGCTGAGCGAGAACTGCGCCAACAAGGGCCAATAAAATATCCCAATGGGTGTCCCAAGGATCACCTTGGGTTCCCAGGAAAGACTCTGCACCTTCGCCGGTGATCAAAGCTGTCCACCACTCCAAGAATTCATAAAAGACAGCGAACAAGACGCAAAATGACACAACTGTCGTAAAGAGCAACTTGCCCGGGGGAATGGTTTTTTTTCGTAAGATCCACTCGCGAAAAAACAGGGCCGGAACGAATCCCTGCATGAGGTGACCAAACCGATCATAGTGATTGCGTGCAAAGCCAAACATTTCTTGCATGGTGAAACCGATGGGGACTCTTGCGTAGGTGTATTTTCCACCCAGACATAAAACCATCGCATGCAAGGCGAGCATAAAAAACAAAACCTGTGTGACGCCGTATTTTCGCATGACATAGATCAAGAGGGGCGCACCCACGACAACCGGAAAGACTTCCATCACCCAAGTGAATCGGTCATAGGGATCAATCCCCGACCAAATAAAAACCAAAGCCACTAGAACAAACATGATTTTTCTGAACATGCTTCAACCCTTTAACCTCATCTTTAGGGGCATGCTGCCTTGGGCTTGCGTGTCAGCCATTCTGAGATATAGCCGTGGTACTTTTCGCGAATTTTCTTGGGCATGTTGAGGTAGTTGCCGATCGTTTTGCGACAAATCGGCGAGCCACAGCGGCATTTCATTTTCCACCACTTACTTTTTTCGGTCATTTCATAATCCCAAGTGATCTCTTCGCCTTTGCGAATCGCTCGCATCGCGACGACCTTAAAGAGTTTTTTTATTCCGCAATTTGGCTCACAAGAGTGATTGATGAAGCGGGCGCAACCCTTTGAGTCTCGCCATTTGGCTTTATCAAATTGAATCGCGTGATTGAGAAGATCCTCTGTCCAAGGCTCAAAATCATCATCCAAAATTGGGCCATCAAAAACGGCGATCACTTCACCTTTGCGGATGTTCGCTTTAGCGAAGACGGCACGACCATACTTTTGGGTTTTTTTCACCACGACTTTTGGATTGTCCATGTCATAAATGTAATCGGACCTAGCACAAAGTCGAGTGCCTTTTTTCAAGCTCCCCTCTTTTTAGACTGATACGGACGCAGGGCCCATGCGCCCAAGCTATCCTTCATTTTTGCTCTTTTGATCGCAGTCAGTGCGTCTGCGAATGGCGCAAAATGCGCCAAGCACGTTTATTGGTTGGACCAAGTTCTAAACATGCGCGGATCCGATGCCAAGTGCCAGGCGCAAATGGATCAAGCTGCAAAATCTTTGGCACATGGGCTTCGCCTGTGCCACGAGATCAATCCTGATCCTCGCGCAAGAGCTACTTGTTCACCGACGGTAAAACACTTTGTAAACATTCAAGATCTTGCGGCTCAGCGAAATCGCGAACAGGCCAGAGCCAATGCCCAAGACGTGGTTAGCCAATATCAGGGACTCGTCACAGGCATGGATGGCTCGGGCTCTTGCCTCGCCAAGCTGAAGGGCTTTCGCCGAGACCTGAGCTGCGAACTCGGGCCCGAGTTTGGCAAACTTCCGCCTGAAAGCAGCTGGTGGAGTGACTTTTGGAATCGAGAGCAGTCCGAGGCGCCCTTTGCTGACATTCCGCCCTGGCTCAAGATGGGGATTACAACCGTCGCGACAAGCGTGCTATGGCGTTACCGCGGTGGGGGCCTATTCACCCGACCATAGCGATTCGAAATCGGGGCAGCGCCGCACGATCACGGCTTTAGGCTTCATTGGGCTTGGGTACTTCAACGGTGGTCTTGATGGCGCGGTGACGGGCGGACTCATGCTGCCGGGGTTGTTCGTTCCTTACGGCGAGCAGATGGTCATGAATGATGGTGTTCGCGGGGTTGATCAATCAGAAAAGTGGCGCAACTTAGGTTACATGACAGGCTTGGGCGCACTCACGACGGCGGCCCCCTCTGCCTATCTTTATGCCCGAGGCTATAATCCCACCGGAATGATCGCGGGTGGAGCAGCCAAGGGGCTTTGTTACTTTGGCAGCTGGAATTGGGCACCGAAAGCCTTGAGCGATTCGCCGAACAAAAATTTTGTTGGCGGTGTGCCCACCCAAGCCGCCGAACTTTGCAGCGGAGCTGCGATCGGGGCCGGAATGTCACATTCACTGCTCTACGGAAAAAAGAAGCCGACCGAAAGACCCAAGCCGCCACCCGAAAAATGCGATCCCGCCTCGTAATTACTTCTCGAATTCACGAATCACTTTATCCGTCAGGTCATCACCTTCAGGGGCATACAGAACTTGTGCGGTCAGCTCCATGACGACGGTGTAGCCATTTTCTTTGGCCACCTTGGCAATCACACGCCGAGCCTTTTCTAAAATCGGCGTCGTGAGTTCAAGTTCTTTTTTTTGAAAATCCATCTGCGTGCGCCCCATTAGATCACGAAACTCACCAACTTGTTTATCGAGAGCCGCCTGTTGTTGACGGTAGGTCTTTTCGGGCAGACTTAATTTTTTGTTCTCAAGCTGCTGATCTTTACGTCTGAGTTCAGTCTCTTGCCGATCGAGTTCTTTTTTGCGTTTCGCAAATTCGGCATCAAGATCATTTCGCGCTTTTTTGCCCGCACTGGTAGCCTGAACAGTCTTCTGAAGGTCAACAAACCCCATTCTGACCTGCGCTGAGAGAGTAAAATGCCAAAAGAACAGGGCGAGAAAAGTGATGCCGAACCGCATAAGGACCTCCTTTAGGATCCTCAATTCTAAAATTTGAATTGGCAAAAGTCGTGACTTCTAGCTCCAAACCGGTCCAAAAAAGGGCCAAGTCGACCCTAGTCCACCTCATCTCGAAAGCACGTAAACATCTAACAAGTTGATTCAGTCCTATCTAATTTGCCCGTTCCGTGCTTTACTGAGAACCATACTTAAGTCGTTCTCGTAATTCATTAGATGTCCTTTTGTCTTCTGCGAAACGCCCCCAAAGCTTTCATAGGAGGCACACATGGGAAAAAAACTATACGTCGGTAACCTTTCATACACAGTTGATTCAAATCAACTTTCGGATCTTTTCGGTCAAGTTGGAACTGTTGATTCAGCCAACGTGATCATGGATCGCGACTCTGGTCGCAGCAAAGGTTTTGCCTTTGTTGAAATGTCTGAAAACGAAGAAGCAACTGCTGCGATCGAAAAATTCAACGGTGTTGAGTTTGGCGGACGCGCAATGAACGTTTCTGAAGCGAAGCCCCAAGCTCCCCGCACTGGCGGCGGCGGCGGATTCGGTTCGCGCCGTTCGTACTAAGAATTTTTAACCTGAACGACTGTTCAGTTCTTTAAAGACTCAAATGAAAAACCGGCCTGCAAGGGTCGGTTTTTTATTTCAGACCCTGTTCTCGGGAGTGTTTTACAAAACCAGAGCCCCCGGGCTCTGCTCACGAAGGAGAGCGATGAGCTCATCAAAAACGCGTTGCCTGAATATGAACCACGGTCGATTGAACCCACCCATCAGCTTTTGCCCCATGTGCGGCGAACGCGTAAAGCCTGGCGCGACGGCCACTCGCTGCGACGAAGACAAACACAAAACGCGCCGTAAAGAGCGCAACCTCTTTTGCCATGACTGTGGCAAGAAACTTTAACTCTCCTCAAGCCACGACCTAGACGCGATCTAGACAAGTTGCTCTCTCACATCATAAAATTTTGAATGTCAGCTTCCTATCGCTTTTGAGGAGCTTCTCATGTCGAGTGCTGAAATCGGTTCTGTCGCCCTCACGCTCGGTCTGCTCATCGCGCTTGTGCATATCTTGGGATATCTCTTCGAACGCCTTCGCCAGCCTAAACTGGTTGGAGAAATCCTGGCCGGCATTTTAGTTGGCCCGTTCGTCCTTGGTCAGCTGAGTCCCTCGCTCTTTGCAACTTTGCTGGGCACTTCGGGGGAAACTAACAAGACTGAAGTGGTTCTCAATTTTATCTATTGGGTGGGCCTCTTTCTGTTGATGTTTCTTTCTGGAAGCGAAACTCGGCGCTTGCTTGCGCGAGAAAGCCGCAAAGAGATTGCCTGGATGCTTGGAATTGGAACCCCGCTGCCTTTTTTTCTAGTTCTGGGCCTCGGAATGCTCTCACTCTTGCCACTGGCCATGATCACGGGGACGGCCGGGCAAGAAATGTCTGCTTTGCTGATTTTAGCGATCGCCGTCTCGGTAACCTCGATCCCTGTCATTTCGCGCATCTTTTTTGATCTTAAAATTCTGCACACTCGATTTGCCAGTCTGATTCTGGGATCTGCCGTACTTGAGGACATCATCTTGTGGGGGGTCTTGGCGATCGCGACGGGCCTTGTGACGTCGTCTGGCCTGGCGCAGACCGCAGTCACCTCACAAATGGTATCTCACTCCCTCGTGACTTTTGGTTTTATGATTCTGGGCCTGACCCTTGCTCCGCTGCTACTTAAAAAGCTCCACCACGCAAGCTGGAACATTTTGATGAAGGCCTCACCCAAGGGGTACATCTTCGTTGTCTTATTCTCTTACATTGCACTGGCATCGGCTCTGGATGTGAATCTGGTCTTCGGTGCCTTTTTGGCCGGTTTTGGACTGGTTGGCGGCCTGCACGGAAGTGAACGGGCTCATTTTAGTGGATCGCTCGAGTCGATTGCAAAAGTCTCGTTTTCTTTTTTTGTTCCACTTTATTTTGCCCTGGTTGGCTTTAAGCTCTCTCTAGGAAAAGATTTCTCGCCTTCGATGCTTCTCATTTTCTTAACTGGCTCGACGATCCTTGCATTGATTGCAAATGGACTCGCCGCGCGACTTGCCGGATTTCGCGGACTTGATATCGTGAATCTAGCCATCACGACCAATGCAAGGGGCGGTCCCGGAATCGTTCTCGCCAGCGTTGCGTTTGATGCAGGTATCATTAACGCCACATTTTATACGACACTTGTTTTGACCGCGATCTTGACGTCTCAAGCTGCGGGCGCGTGGCTCCGGTTTGTGCTCGGAAAAGGTTGGCCACTTTTGTCTTCGCATCCCGAAGAACCACAAAGGTCTGCGACGTAAAAGAGTGAAATTTTTCTGTCAACTCAGCGGTGAGCCCTTTGGCAAATGACGGGTATCTAATTCAGCAAATATGTGGCTTAGTAAGTCCATAGTTCACTTCATTTCTTAACGAAAGGAATCTCGCATGAGCGTTCAAGTCATTTCTTTCAATTGTCTCCTGAAGAACAAAGTCGGACACGTGATCAGCTCCACATTTAACCGCGGCGTTTTGACTGCCACAGAAGGTGAAAATGCCGTCCTTGGTGGTCTTGCCAAAGGTTTGCAAAATCTCACAAAAGGCGAAAAGCGCTCAATCGCGTTGGCCGCTGAAGAGGCCTACGGTCTCTATCAGCCCAGCAAGGTCATTCTGTACCCACGAAAAAAACTTCCGCGTCACTTACGCGTTGGCGAATACATTTCGGTCAGCGGCAAAAGTGGCGTCATTCGATCTTACAAAGTTTTGCATTTGCATGAGGATATGGTGAGCCTTGATGGCAACCATCCTTTAGCAGGACAAGATCTCGTTTTCGAAATCGAGACTCTCGAAGTTCGCGAAGCCACAGACGAAGAAATCGCTGAATCTTCGAATCACGTCGCGAGTCAAATTCTGCACTAAGCTCGCATAAAACTTTGATTACGCAAGCGCTCGAGAAAATCGACAGAAGACTGCGGTTAAAACATGCTCTGAGGCAAGTTTCCTCACGACTCCAGTGGTAACTCTTAAACTAAAAAGGCTTTGAACTTGGTGCCTTTGATTTTGGCACTTCGAATTTTGTTGAGCGCCTTTTCGGCTATGTGCGATTTGATGGCAACGTAACTATAGCGATCAAGGATTTCAATCTTTCCTATTTCAGAGGCAGGTACAGAGCCTGGCTCAGACGTCAAAGTCCCGAGAATGTCGCCGGGTCGGAGTTTATTTGTTCGACCACCAGAGATTTGCACCGTCATCATGGGAGCGCCCTGAAACTCCCGCCCTAACCCCAGTTGGTTTTCAAATCCAAGCTTTTGGCGAATCATCTTAACACCCGTCGCTTTTTCGATCTCGAGCACTTTTGTAATTTCGTAGGCGGTCGAGATGGAAACAGCGGTGCCTAGACGTCCGGCGCGGCCGGTGCGGCCAATGCGGTGGATGTAAATCTCGGTACTCGAAGGCAAATCGACGTTGACGACGAGCTCGAGCGCATCGATATCTAAGCCCCTGGCCGCAACGTCGGTCGCGACCAGAATGCGGCGGCTTCCATTACGAAACAAAACTGTGGCGCGGTCACGCTCGGCTTGGTCTAAATCACCATGCAAAACATCACTGCTGACTTTGAAATTTGCCAAGAGCTTTCCGATTTCGTCAACAGTCGCTTTGGTTCGGCAAAAAACTAAGGTGCACTGAGACGGGTGTCGCTGTAAAATCTTAATCAGGGTGCCAACCTTATCAGGGTTTTCGCACTCATAAACGAACTGCTCAATCATCGGGGCATTTTGTGTGTCTTGGCCGATGGTCACGCGGGCTGCATTTTTTTGATACTTGCGGCTTAAATTCTCCATGCATTCAGGAAACGTGGCCGAGAAAAAGAGGGTCTGACGTTTGGCGGGAAGCTTATCGATTATAGCCATCATCTCTTCTTCAAACCCTTCTTCTAGCATCCGGTCGGCTTCATCAAGCACGAGCGTCTTCAATTTGCTGACATTAATTTGGTCATTTCTAAAATGTTCGAGAGTTCGGCCCGGAGTTCCGACTATGATGTGCACGCCTCTATGCAGGGCTTGCAACTGCGGCGGATACGGCTGCCCCCCGACAAGTGCGACGGCGAGCAAGCCTGGAAAGGCTTTTGAAAATTTACGGCACTCACGTAAGACTTGATCACACAGCTCCCGTGTAGGGCAAAGAATCAGTGCTTGCGGAGTTGCTTCACTTACCAAAATTTTTTGCAAAATCGGAATCACGAACGCGGCCGTCTTGCCACTCCCCGTTTGCGACTGGCCGATCAGGTCACGGCCCTCAAGTAACAGGGGAAGGCTCGCAGCCTGAATCGGGGTCATTTCTTTGTATCCGAGCTCTTCGATAACTCGAAGAAGGCTGGGTGCTAGTGGATAGACGCGAAAATCAGTTGCGCTCAACAGCGGCCCCCTTTTGGTCTGGAACACCAAGACGTCGTCATCGGTGGTCGTGCCGCTGGCGAAACTGAAGCATCTGAATCATGCCACAGTGCTATCAGATCTAAATCCAGCTCCATAAGCTGCACCAATGAGCTCACCGCCAGTATTTGGAATTGCCTGCAGCTTACTCAACGGAATCTTGATAATTTTGTCTATTTTACTTTTTTTTCAATTTCACTACAAGCTCGAATGATCAATCCTGAATTCATTGAGTCGCTTGAGTGGCAAGCCAAGGTGAGTCTCTTGCTTCAAATCGTTCTCTCTTGGCCGGAGCTCCCTTGAGATGCGGCTATTGAACTGGTATAATCATGTGTGGCTAAAACGCGTAACCAACTTTTATATTTGGCGCGAAATCGAATCCATGAGATTCGTGGACATCACCGTTTGAGAAAGTGTGCTTGTCATTTTTAAGGCTTGTGCCAATCGTTGGCCAATATCGAATGGCAGGAACTATAATCAAACCCGAGCTCTGAAATGGCTGCCAAGTATAATAAAGTCCAACTCCCAATCTTTGCACGGTATAGTCAATTTTCTCACTTGACCTGGCCACTTCAAATTTATGGATTTTGTATTCGACGGCAGCATGAAACTTCTCAGTAAAACGAAAACCGATGCCAGGGCCTGTCGAATAAGGAGTGTAGATTTCTAGGTTTTGATCTCTTTCTTCTTTTGTCAGCCCATCCTTGAAATTTGAAATATCTAGGTTCCAGCCATGCGAGTATTCAAAGACCCACTTTTCGGTGTTGTAATTCACCTTGACATTATAGCCCTTAAACAGAAGGGGCTAATTTAAACCAAATAGAACGCTTATTTCATTATCTTTAGCCTCTGCCGCTGAATGGATCAAACTCCCATAAAAGATTGGTCGGCGCCAAAAGCTTCAGTTTATTTAGCCTAGCCCAGAACAGTGAGAGGACTGAAGCACGTAGATCTCGTTTGGAATTGGATAAAAAATTTTTAGGGAGTTTGATTGAACTTTTGAGTCTTGTTAACAACGCAAATCTAACCGTCTACCAATATTTTTTTGTTTAAACAAAAATGCTAGCGAGCTCTTCCGGTCATAGAGCCTGGGGATTTGCGCAATCTCGCTGGAGAGCCTGAACGTACTTCTTCTGAAAAACTTCTTTTTGGCCGCCGGTGAAAGCATCGATGTGCCCCCCGCCCGGAACAAGCCAAAACTCTTTTGGGTCTTTAGCTTTCCAAAACACACGACGGCCATTTTCAATTTGCACGTTTCTATCTTTGTCACCGTGGATAACAATCAGCGGGGTCGGAGCCACGTTTTGAAGATTTTCACTTGCCGAATTGGCGTTCGATACGAGTACGTAAGGCATCCACTGAAGAGCCCAAGTCCACCAACTCTCGGCCAAGATGGTTTTGGCCACCTCGGGATAAGAATAAAAGGTGCTGTCGACGGTGATCTGACAGACGGGCCATTTTTTTTGATACCGAGCCACCGTGTAAAGCGAGATGTTTCCCCCTATGCTTTGGCCAAAAACGGCAACGGGGGCCTGCGGCTTCTGCTGGTGAATCCAGGTCAGCGCCGCAAGAGAAGCTTCGATAACGCTGTTACGATTGGGTTGGCCCTCGCTCCCTCCATACCCCGCATAATCAAAAATAAAGTAGTCGTAATCGTGCTCGAGGAGCCAAAATAAACTGATAAAGTGGGACGAAATGTTCTGAGCGTTCCCATGAAAAAAAAGGACCCGAGCTTTAGGCGGGACCTGGCGCTTGTTTTGAAAGTACCATCCTACAATTTTTCGTCCTGCCTGGTCTCGGAGCTCGATTTGCCGCGGAGTGACCGGAAGTTTTTTGGGGTCGTAGTAAATGTAAGAGTCAGGATGGTAGTAAAGACCGCTGCAACCGCAAATGCTGAAGATGAAAAAACAGCTTGTAAGCGCGATCAATACTTTCATAAAGTAATCAGACCACAGTTATGGCTCAGCTCCAAGTCGCGTTGCTTAGTTTCTTCCTGTTTTTTTCGTCGTCGTCCTTCGGATTCGAAGTTCGATTAGGTCTGTCCGTTGATGATTCAAGAATATTGGAAGTGAGTCAGTCCAAGGCCTGGTACAAACTCATGCATTACCGCAAAAGCATGTGGGGAACTTTGCGCAGTGATGTCGATGGCAGAGGATACTTCTTCGCCGAGGATGGGTTTCACAATCCTGTTTCTGAGCTCAAGGCTTCCTTAAAAGCTCTTGTTGAAAATCCCATAGTAGGCAAGCTTAAAATGCCTTTTCGGTGCTCTTTCCCCGAGCGCACTCGTTTTCTAACCGAGAGCTTTCAACTTCCTTCCTATCGCGACTCTTGCGACACTTTGGACAGATTCATGGAGCAGTTCCATAGTCCTGAGTCGATCAGTATCGTTTTTTCATCCGCCTATCCCAACAATCCCGCTTCGATGTTTGGCCACACTTTTCTGAAGATAAATTCAGCTCGCAATACGGACCTGCTTGATACGGGACTGAACTTCGCGGCTCAAGTGGCCGAAGACGAAGAGGGCCTGGCGTTTATCTGGCTTGGAACGACAGGAGGGTACGCCGGTCAGTGGTCGTCTCAGCCCTATTATGTGAAGGTGCGCGAGTACAGCAACTTTGAAAGCCGTGACCTTTGGGAGTACAAACTATCTCTTTCCATTCAGGAGACACGAAAACTTTTGCACCACATTTGGGAGCTCGAGCTTAACTCTCATTTTGATTATTTCTTTTTTGATGAGAACTGCTCTTATCAAATTTTAGCCGCCCTTGAGGCCATTCGGCCGGACTGGGATTTTCTTCGACACAAAATCTATTTAATACCCGGCGAAAGCGTGAAATATCTTACAAGTGTTCCGGGCGTTGTCCAAGATGTGAAGTATCGCCCTTCTCTTTTCAATCGAATCAACAGCCGATACCAATCCTTGAACGCTGAGGAGAATCGTCTATTTCATCAGGTCATCGCACAAAAGGCGACACCGGAAGACGTGCAGAATCGATTGGTCGCAGAGGCGCTTCTGACATATTACGATTACATTAAAAATGATCGACCTGCTCATTTTGAAAAGACCTATGCCGAAGATGTCGAAAGGATGAGACTGCACCGGGCCCGACTTGGCTTGATGACACCTGAAGAAGAGAAACGGATACCAGAAATCCGGGGCCGCACTCGTCCTGAAATCGGGCATGATTCTTATTCTATCGCGCCTTCCGTCGGCTTCTCTTCAGCAGAGGGAACACAGCTTGACAGTTCGTATTTGGGATTTCGTATCAAGTCGGCTTACCATGATCTGCTAAATCGCGACGAAGGCTACACGCCCTATGCGCACCTTGAATTCCCTTACGCCGAGTTTCGGTATTACGAAAAACGAAATTTGTGGACGCTTGAGGAACTCGGAGGGTTGGGAACGACATCAATTACGCCCGTCACTGATCTGAAAACTCCAATTTCTTTTCGCGCCTATGTTGGATATCGTCGCCAAGAACTCAAGGATGACTTCGATCATCACCAGGTTCATGCCGAAGCTGGTGGCGGCCTTAGTTTCTATTTTTTAAACGAGCTCAACCGGACTTATTTTTTGATTCTCGCTGCGACGGACCTTAGTCCAGATATCCACAGGGGTTTTGGATTACTACCAGGATTCGAAGTGGGACTGCTGCTGAATCCTGTCGAGAGTTACAAGTTTCAGATGTTGGGTCGTTCACTATGCGATTTTATTTACTCAAAAAACTGTTATGGACAAACAGAGTATCAAATAAATCAATCTTTCTTTCCATCGCGCAATCAGGAAATTCGGAACGTTAATCGTCTGCGCGACAATGCCGAAAAAAGGGGCACCACGACGTTTGAGTCGAGCCTGAGTTATATTTGGTTTTTTAATTGACAATTTTTTGCTAAAAAATGACTATTTGGATAACTCAAACAACTAACTATTGATTAAGGAGTTTCTATGAAATTAGTGTTTGCAATCATTATGTTGATCGGTGCTTCTGCAATGGCTCAAGACAAGCTTGATGGCTGCGGGCTGGGCTGGCAAGTAACTGACAAGCGCACTTACACTGCAACATCAACTCGTGGCACTACGAACTTTTTGGTTCCTCCAGCGTTCGGTATGACAACTGGTACTTTGGGCTGCGATAAGCTCGATGTCGGTTCTAACGATAAGGAAGCTGCTGATTACGTTGCTACAAACTTCGAAGTTTTGAAGTCTGAGTTGGCAAACGGCCGTGGTGAGTACGTTTCTGCTTTGGCAAAGACTATGAACTGCTCTTCTGCGGCTTTCGGCTCTCATATCCAGCAAAACTACGAAAAAGTTGTCGCTCCTGCTGCAACAGCTGCTGACCTTTACAAAGGTATCAAAGCTGAAACAAAAGAGCTTTGCATCTAATCCTTTCAAGTTAATTCAAACGAGAAAAGGCCAACAAATGTTGGCCTTTTTTTGTTCTTCGAACTTTGATTTAGAAGAAGTGTGCCGTCCAGCTCCGGCAGCCCGACTGAGACCAGAGATACTCGACCGGATTGAGTTCTGGCGCATACGGAGGAAAGAACTCCGTTTCGATTCGGCGATGCTTTTCCAGCCATCGATTGACGACTTTGGATCGGTGAGCGACAAGCCTATCCCAAACAACAATGACATGGCCTCGGATGTTTTGGAGAAGTTGATTCAGAAATTGTATAAAAACTTGGGAATTTGCGTTTTCCCCCTCGAGAAGCCGAAACATCAGGCGTGGTCTTTTCCCCGTATAGCGCACGGTCACTGCGCCAATCGCAGAAATCTTTTTGTGGGACCTGGTTTTGTGACTGATTTTTGGTGTCTTCCCAGCAAGTGCCCATGTCCGTTTGACAACTGGGGACATCAAGATCCCGCTTTCGTCTACGAAGACGATGGTGGCTTTCTGCCTGCGGGCTTTTTTTTAATCCGCGTCCATTCGTAGCGGATCCAGCTTTTTATCTGCCTCTGATCTTTCTCCGCAGCCTCTCGTTGTGGGCGCTGAGGCGTAAAACCCAAGCTACGCAAGAGTTTCGGGAGATGATTGGCGTGATAGTCGATATCAAATTCACGTTTGATCACCTGCAGAACTCTTTTCGATGTCCAAAGTTCGTTCGGAAAGCCCGCCTTCATGGGCCCGCGTAAAATGATCTTCTGGAGCTTCTTCAAATCCCGAAACTCGAGTTTTTTTGGTCGCCCCGTTGAGACCTTGACGGCAAGCCCCCTGGCTCCGCTTTTCCGGTATGCCGCCAGCCATTTTCGAACTGTGCGATCATGAATTTTCAGTCGCCGAGCTGTCTCGGCTGCCGTGAGACCCTCGTTCTCGATCAGATCCATTGCCTCTTGTCGATGACTCCAGCAGCCCACCTTACGACGCAGCCTCCGTTTGGACTGCACTAGTTGGAACAGACTCGGATAAATCGATTAAAACCGAACATGTTGAAATTACCTGTAAAACGTTACTCACCCAACCTCAGCAAGACCGCTTTGGTGGTTGCAAGATGACCTTGGCTAATGTTCGAGATTTAAGCAACTCTTATGGAGTTTTGGCATCAGGTACTGAAGCTAAAGAAATCTTACAGTTGTTTGTTGGAAGCGAAAACCCGGACTTCGGGAGAGATGTAAATTTAGAGTTAGCTGGACGAAAGCTCTGGGTGACTGCAAGTCATACCCGAGGCACTTTTGCAGTTCGAATTTCCAAGTCGTTAGTTCGCTGAAAACTAACACCTCATTGGCTCCTGGCGAATTCCATTCATCCCACGGCTTTTTTCCCAAGCTTTCGCACTACCATCTCGACGGCTTTTTCGTCTAACAGTTGATCCGTGGCGTATTTGTGCAACACGCTCCCGATCAGCGTTTGATAGGGAATGCCCTCTTGCTGTGCCTTTTGCCGAATTTTTTCTACGTCGTCGTGATTCAGGCGCAGGTTCACTCGTGCCTCTTTGCTTTGGGCTCGGGCCGCGTCAACCATTTCCGACTCCAGCTTGCGAAGCTTTGTGCCAGAGACAGGGGTCCATTCGCCGCGTTCGATCTCAGCCTCAAGTCGGCGCTCTTCCGCGCTCAGTTTAGCGTTAGTCTTCTTCTTCATTTCTTGCCTCCGTATCGTTTCTGGTAAGCCCTGGACGGGTACACCGTGAACAGGAAAAATAGGTCCGTCGTTTCTTTGAAGGGCACTGCGTGGGCATAGCCGTCGATCATCACGATCAGGATTTTTTGATCGGGATAGCTGGGGTTGCTCAAGACATCACGAAAGCCGCCATTCCCCAGAGCTTCCAGACCCACGATTTCATCATCTTTAGTGTATGACAACGTACACATTTTGTCAACATTTGTAACCGGAGGTGCCCGACCCCGAAATGCTCGGCTAGCCGTTCGTAGCGCCACTTCTCAACCCAGCGCAAACGCGCCATCTAGGCACCCAGATGGAAAGAAAGAAAATGTACTTGAAGTGCCCCACTGGATATTTCGTTGAGCTCAAAGGGTATAAGTAGTCCCAAAACACTGGTTATCGACCACCGACCTCGCCTGAAAGGCAGCCGGCAAAAACTATCATATTGCTGACCGCAGGCTCGGCTGCCGTGAGCCCCTCGGGCGGAGAGGGCTTGATAGTAGGCGAACTCCAAGTAGTTATACTTGATTTGGAGCCCTAAACTAAGCAATTTCTTTCTCTAAGCGCTCGGCGATCCAGATTTTCAATAAAGTCTGATAGCCAATGTCACCTTTCTTGCGAGCGACCTTGCGAAGCTTAGCAACCATCTCCATTGGCAAACGAATACTCGTAGAAATTCCTGAAGATTTTTTTTCGGGAGTAACTTCCACAGCGTTGTCATCGTCCCACTCTTTTGCATTGTACTTATAATTCTTTGTTTTCTTTTTCATATATCCCATCCTGTAATGATTCTGGCCATTGAGGCGCCCATATCTTCAAAAATAAGTCTGAGTCTTCGGCCTTGGTTTGTTCGGCCATCAATTCGAAAGCGTTTAGGCCCGTGCTTCTTTTTATTAGGAGTAATGACGTAGCGATTGAAGAAGACTTCCTCGGCTTCATCAGAGGCTATGTGGTGCCTTGCCAAATGCTCTTCGTTATCATCATCCCAAATAAAGAAATACCAGCGTTTACCCTGAAGACCAGTCATTCCTTAATGTAGCTATTTTGTAGCTACATGTCAAGGAGGGTTTATTTAATCGAATGTCTTCGAGGCGAAGAGATGCCGGGGCTCCGATTGGTGAAATCGGGTGGCTCCGATTCATGAAATTGCCTGGCTCCGTTCGACGAAATCGGCCAGTTAAAATCATATCCTACAGCTTATTCAATAATAGGACCGATTATTGCGCCCTAGCGGTAAACGACCTCGACGATACAGGTTCCTTTGCCTTCGACCACTGTTTTACCATCTTTCCCTTTTTTTAGAGGTCGAAGGTCAACGAGCTCAAAGGAGGAATTCTCGCTGCTAAGCACGATTTTTTGGGGTGTCGCCGCAACTATTTTAAATGCGTCCCCTTGGTCCTGGCCATTAACGCTGATGTATTCATTTTCGTTCCCGATGAAAACTTGTCCTTTATTGTTCCGTAAAAGTGCCCGCCTTAGGGCGAAGATATCGCGGGTTTTGAGCCAAATGGATTTTAGTTCATCTTCGGTAATATTTATGTTTCTGGTCAGGCCGACGGAGGCATTTTTTTTGGTGGCGGCGATTTTAAAGGTTCTTCCGCCCTTAGTGGTGAGTGCAGCTACTCCCGAGCCTTCCGGAATCCTGGAAAATTGGGGGTCCTTAAATCCAGTGATAAACCAATTTACGGTCAGCTTATCTTGCGCCGATTCGCAGCGGAACATCACTTCCTTGAGCTGGGCAAAGAGCCAGGAAGGAGCGGAGGATTCCAATTCTTCTATTTCTAAAATATCGCCAGGCGGATTGGCATTACCAAGATAGTTCGCGGCGTATATGGTCTGGCTAAGTATTTTTGCCTTGGACTCTTCGATCCAGTTCACATAACGGCTGATATCGATATAAGCGGTGGAGATAGCCCGGCAAGGCAAGCTGGATTTGATCCCAGCTAAATGAGATGCCACGCCCATTTGGATTTTTCTCCCGCCAATTTCCGCAAATATCGGGCCGCCCGAATCGCCAAAGCAGGAGGATCCAACACTTGTCGACTCAGCCAAAATCTTGCCAAATTTTACTTGAACGTCCACATCCCCGATCTTCCGGACAACCTTGGTCTGGCGAGTCATCAATATTCCAGAATATCCATCTTCCGCAATATTGCTCGATTCAGTTAATTCGGCGACCGGACGATTCAATCCATATCCCGATGAATGCCAACTGGAAGCCGCTTCCAACCGTTCCTCCTTCCCAGGCAGTAGAACTGCCCTTGCGCCGCGTGGGATCGGCCCGTTCAGGAGGAGAAGTGCGAGATCATTATCAGTGCTTGTACTATTACTGAGAGAATTCATTATTGGCTGATCGCACGGCTCGTAAGGGCACAAGTTTAACGATGAAAATTTATAGTAGTTTTCGTGAATAAAAATTTTTCCTACGGTTCGAGCCGGGGCCTCGGGATTGCGCGCGTCCACGCCAAAAACCACCTCGAGGTTTCCCGGTTTAGCGGCAGCGCCGCTATCGTACACACAATGGGCGGCGGTAAGTATCACATTGGTACCTATGATGCTGCCCGAGCAAAACACCTTTTTTGTATCCTTGGCTCTCAATGCCACGACCTGCGACGCCAGTTCCGAACCAGGTTTTTCTGTATAGCCGCCGATCATTGCGGGATTGCGGTCGGAACTAACCGGAAGTGGGGAGCAGCCATACATGACCAGCGGAAGTAATCCTAATAAGAGCTTATTCACTTTAGATTTCTTCTTTACAAATACTAATCTAGACGCCATTGCCCGCCCGTTATCTGCATCATGGGGGGGGGGGGATTCTAGTTTTGCGCGATCCAAAACCCAATCGTTGTGCGGCCCGCCTGTATGAAGCTCGATTATACCATATTGTATGTTAAAAATGTTTCGAAGACCTTAAGCTTTTTGTTAAAGCTTTTGGATTAGAAAAAAATTTCTGCATGAGTCAGGTGATTACGGCGAGCTAAGTACCGGCGAGACCACCTTAGCTTTCGCAAGCTTTGAGTTAGCCGAGTCTAACGGTGTTGGCTTTGGGAGAGAGAAAAGCTCTCGCCCATGCAGTGAAATGGAAGTTGCCCTTGTTACCAAAGATGTTGAGGGAGCTTTTCAGCGAGCAATTTCGGAAGGTGCTGTAAAAGTAGTTTCTCCAGTCATTAAGCCCTGGGGGCAAACTGTTGCTTATGTTAGAGAGCCAGATGGATTCCTAGTTGAGATTTGTTCACCAATTGAAGGATAGGTTTTCCTCGCTTCGATTTGAATCTAAGTCTGTTATTTCAACTAGAGCCGAAACTTCGCTGACAGATTGATTTGTAATACTAATTTTCAATTTTTCATCGGCGAACACTGGAAAGATATACGGCATCGCGGCGTTGCAAAATCAGATTTGAGTAAGCAATCAATTGCTTCAGATGGATCCCCCTCGCATATTTTGGGGTTTTCAGAAAATTTTCATTTTGCTCTCTGCACTAGAGATCAAGACAGTTGGTCATTTTTATGTTGAGCTCGTTTTTCTTTGCTCGTATCTTCAAAATTCGAACACGAAGATTTGAGGTTTTTATGGCTCGATATTTTCTGATCTTCTCATTTTTTTTGTATTTTTATATGGCAATGCCTGCCTCGGCAGAGGCGTTATCGGTTAAAGACCTACATGGTCTCTACGAGTATAGCTGCTTCAATGGTTTTAATCATGTTTGCTCTAAAGAAACTTTACTTGCTCGTGAACAAATGAGTATTAATATTTTTTCTCCAAGTCCATGCGGCAATGACAAGGCGATTGTTTTTTCAAATGGGCATTATTTTTTTAGCACAACTACCGGTGCTGGATTGAGTGAAGGACTTCTTTGTGCGAGATTGAATCTCTACTCAATCAGAGAGTACGAAGATAGGATTGAAGTTATTTTTGAAGCTTTGTTTCGATTGAACGAAGGGCCAAACTATCCTTTTATTAACAAATCTGTAAAAACGACGATTGTAAAAGATTCGTCAGGGATATTCAGAGTCACTCAAAATTCTGGGTACTATTGCGCAAAAGAAATTCCTCCAAGTCGGTGCTATCAAGGGTTGGTCTCTTCAAATTCTAAGTTCTCTGCAGCTTGGAAGCGGTGATCAAATTGTGCCTTGGGAATCAGTCTAAGTTTGATGGTCTGGTATCGTCGACAGAATCGTAAAATCGTAGAAGCCTTAGGCCCCGTACAAAGTGGATGAGATTCTAGGCGGCGGGAATCTGGCGCGGAGGAATGTTTATCGGATTTCGAACAAGCAAGCGACGAAGCTCGTCATTTTGTTACGGGCTCTTAGAAGGGCCTTCGATCGGCAAGATAGCCAGGCCTGTAGGTTTCCACCGCCCGGTAAAGGAGCCCCGCTTCCGGACGATGGCGTTGATATTTTGCGGTGAGAACTCTATTAACGGCTGCTGCCATAATTTCAGAGCATGAGCCGCAATTTTCAAACCACAAAGAACACTCTTGATTGATTTTACAAAAAGCCTGAGTCCCAAGGGTCTTTGCCTTTGATCTCATTCGAAAAACACACCTCTCATCGGAAGAGGGGTGGGGGCGCTTAAGAGCAACTTGCACAATTGGAAAAACCAAATGGCAGACCGCAATTTGGTTCGACACAAAAGTTGGATCATACCTTTTGCCAATTAAGGTAGAAATCAGACGAAAAGAGTGTCTTAAGATTGATGAAGGCGCGGCATGTCAACCCAACCAATCAAGATGACGAGACCTGCTTAAATCATCTCAAGAAGGTCACAAAAGTTTTAAAAAAAGAACCTCGTGTTCGGCTTTGTGTTCGCGATAAACTGGAAAAAATGGATACGAGCAAGTCTCCACCTGGCATCAGCGACACTTGGACCTTCACTTGCCCAGAACTTCGCAGTTCTGTGATGCCTTAAGTCCCGCCGAGATAATACGTGAGCAACCAGCCTTTTCCTTTCAACTCAAATTGGCCACATAACCACCGTTTTCAAATTGATTGTCACATCAACTTTTGCGCCGCCTTCTAGACATCAGAATTTTCCCCGAATGCGACCTTGTACTTGTCGCGAAGAAGAGCGGTCAGTGTCGCCACGCTCAAGAAGTTGGCTTTAGTTAAATCTTTGAAGTCGAAGGTAATATCGAAAACTTCTTCACACTTAGTCACCAGTTGGATAACCGAGATGGAATCTAAAAATCCGTCGTCGAACAGATCGGTTGATTCATTCAGGGGACGGCGCTTGGGGTTTAAACCCACCCCCTCGATCAGTCGGGAAATTTCAGCAGTGCTAAACATCATCGTCTGCGTCCTCTACCATCTTCGCTAGTCCACCTAAAGCAATGTGACTTGAGATATTGCGCCGTAACTGCAATAATTCCTCATGATTACGGACCCGGCTAGCCCAAATATTTAGATTTACCAAAAAATCATCTACCTTATTGAAAATAGCCCTACGTTCGCTCGCCAGAAACTCAACGGTCTTGGGCGGATCGTCGGAATCAGACGCGATTTCGGACCAGATTGGCTCATCGAATATTGTGTCGATCTTGGCGCGCATCAGTTGCGCGTGCACGTTCATGGCGAAAACGAAATCGACTAACCCCACAATCCAACTGTCAGGGGAAGCGACCACTGTCGTCAAAGGTGGCCCGCTCATGCGGGACCAGCTTACCCCAGGCAGTTGGATCATGGGATCGCCCTTAAAAATGGCCGACTTAACGGCGATGATTTCGCCGGAAGAATCATTTTTAAACTGAAAATAAGATTTAACGCCGGACATAGGCTTTCAAATCTTCATAAGTCAACTCATCGTAGTTTTCGGCGATGGCGACCCTTTTACGCGTATACATATAATTATTTTTTAAACTCTGCACTTTGAGCAGATTACGCTGCGAAGAATCTTTGGTGAAGTTGAAAAGGTATTCTTTGGCCGCAAATTTATAGTTCGACCAATTTCCGAACAGCTTTAAATCGTGGTTTAAAATGCTCCATTTTTGGAAATCCGGATCATCGAAGAAATGGATAACATGGCTCCCGTAACGTGCACCAAGATCCCAATGTGCTTTTTCGGTGAAGCGAAATTTGACGTACTGCCACTTTTGACTAAAGTTGTACCACCAAAAAAAATCGTGGGTCGTCTTGATGGGAAATGGTGATTCGTGGACGATGGGGCGTATTCGTTCGAAGAGCTGACCGGCCCTATCGGTCCCAACCTGCTTACCGACCAGGGTCAGATAAAGCGGAACAAATTCTTCGTATGATTTGAAAAGCGACTCTTGCCCAAAAAACTCCGCGCCGCGAGCCAAAATATCCGATCCGAAAAGCTGATCGCCGAGTTCACCGGTCACAAGCACAGAATTCGTCGCAATCAAAAGACCACTAATGTTTGTGAAAGAGGAAAAGAGAGGTAATCGTGAAACGTATCTCTGAAAGAATGTCGGGTTTTCACGGATGGACTCGTGGCTTAGAATAATTCTTAGACGTTTGATATCGTGCGCCTCACAATTGGCGAGGATCGAGGCCAAAGCCACGGTGCTATCGATACCTCCGCTGTACGAGATATAAAAATGCTCGCGATCCATTTTAAGCAAATCAAGTGCGCGCTCCGCACAGATGTCTGCCCAAGCCGGCGCCGATTTGGTTTGCGCAATGAGATCCGGCAAATATTCGGAGGCGCGGGCGAAATGAAATAGATCATTGTTGTGCCTTAGTCGGCTTATCGCACGCGAGAATGGGTGAATCAAAAAATGTTCGGCGGGCGCTTGGAAAAAGCTTTGCGACAAATCCTGGCTACGTTTCCCCGTGTAGACTAGTAACATCTCTTTTTTTTACACAAGGCCACTTCATTTGACCATAAAATAGATAAAATAGGACATCAAATAGATGAGGGACATCGTCACGTGGGTCAGTAAAACCGACCGCCAAGCGGGACCGGCTTTCTCGCGCACACGGGTGCGCTTATAACCGATCAGCGAAAACTCGAGAACGACAAACCAAAGGGTCCACTGAATCAACGTCCAGATCTCGCGTTTGAAGTGGTCCGCAGACTCGAACGGCGAAAAGCCCAGTGCAAATAAAGCCAAGGCTAAGTAATTCAAAAATCCTATTTTAATATTAATAAATAAAAAGAATGCGATCAAACGGCTCAGGCGCGGCCTGCGGGTGCGGGCTAACAAGGGTAGGTAGATATATTTTTGCAATAAAAGATAGCTGTAGACGGAACCGCGCCGCCAATATTCGGCGGGACTTCGCGACAACCAAACAAAGTTCGTCGCGTCCAGGATAGAAATACCGAAAATTCGGATCAGCCCGGAGAGAATGTTCAAAAAACTCATCAGTCCAAGCACCGCAAGTACGTAGCGCATCGGCATATAGATCAGTGGTGTCTTGATAGTGTTAAGATTTTCTTCAAATCCGATTCGGATCAACGCCAGGGTAAGACCTAAAACAATGTTCAAAAAACCCTGCCACCAAAGCTTATTCCGTGCTTCGTGCGCAGCACTCCCCGCTGAGTCCGGTATAATCAATCCGCGCGCGGCAAAGGTTGGCGCCAAAAGCGAAGACCAATCCTTGACCTCTCCCGGTCGAAGGAATCGAATCAGCAAAATTTGCAGAACTAGATAATGAGGTTTTAAAAACCAGAATGTTAAAAACCGTTCAGGACTGAAAGCATACAAATTGATACTAATCCAAGTCAGTAAGCCCCCTGCTGCAGCACAGAGTGCGGTGATCCACACACCGCGTGCCCCAGCCGAAAAAACGTAAAATCCGAGACCAAGTAATAACGGATAAACCAAATAAATGCCGAGCCTCGGCCCCCAAGGTATCACCGAGAAAAAAAAATAAGTGTTCAGCATCCAGCCCGCACTTAAGACGAAAATCTTAAAGCGCGGACCTGCGAATCGCGGCACTAAACATATCACCGAAGCGACAAGGAAAAATGGCAATGAATATTTAAGCAGACGAGTGACTCGAAAACCTCCGTTAGGTCTTGAGTCACTGACTTCATGAAAAAATTCGGGATGCGACACGAGCACCCACGCTAAAATTAATGCTGCAGCGGCAGCTCCCCAAAGCCCCAACTTTTCCGAAAGTGAACGCACCACGCGTAATTCGAGACGTCGGCAAAAAATTTCAACCTGTAGGGGCGTGGGCATCGCCACTAGAAATCAACTTTGAGGGTACCGATGAACATCGGGTGATTAAAATCTTGTCCAGCGACCGACGACCAAACCTGCACAGGGAGAACGATTAAATCGCTATCTTTAGTTTCAAAATGATGCGGGCACATTGGTGGCAAAACGCAGGTCATCCCTTCGACAAGTTCGGTGGTTTGACAATGACCGGCCATACCCACCAGACTAAGACCACGCCCACGGTAAACGTACACAACACGCGCGGTCGGATGAATGTGGTGCATCTGCTCTTTGGTGTGAGCCGGCATGTGTAGCATTTGCCAAGTCGGATCGCCGGGTCGCTCAGGGGCGAAGAGCTGCCGAGTCGAGCAACCGTTGATGTACGGCAAATTGGTCGGTGCTTCGAGAGCACAACTGCGTTCAGCTGGGGCATAGCCTCGAATCACCGTGCAAAAGAAGTTCGAGATTAAATCGCACTCGCCGCGTTTGAAGAGAGCGTCTTTGGCGTTTTCGCTGATCAAAAAAGCACCATCCCCTGCTTCTAAACGGATACGCTGTTTGCCAGTGTAAAGACGAAACATATACGTCGATTGCGGTTCCGAGATAAATTTTTTCTCACCAGTGAGGTAAATCAAATTAATGTCCTCCCAAAAATGACTTAATCTGGTCGCGGCTAAAATAGTGCCCGGCCGAATTCTTAGTGGCGAAAAGACTCAGTGACAAAAGATCTGGCGGTACATAGGCTTCGATCATCTTACTATCTGCAAAGCGAAATACGACAAGCTTATTCAAATATTTGTAATGTGGGCGCCCAAATGTTAAAAGAGCGATCTTCTTGCCATGTGCGGCCAGACGTAGAATACGCCAGCAAGCAAAGAACATAGTATTCAAATCCTGAAGTTTTCGGTCGAGCTCTGGCCTCGAGTGCGACTGACTGCGCACTGAGGAATTAAGAAAACCAAATGAAGTTATATTATAAGAAGAAGCTTCAGCGGGAAAATCGTCGGTAAATACATCGAATCTTTTAAAGTCTTGGCTTTCGAGTTTCGAAAAATAATTCTGTTTTTGCTCGACGCTCAACTCGCGATCTTCGAACTTAAACTGCAAGCCTTTTTCGCGGGCGCCTTGTGGCGACTCGATATCGTAGCTGACGAATGCTTGATCAGTCGCTTCGGACACTTCTGGAGTCGAATAACCGCCTCCCAAATCGATATTGATTTCAGCCTCCTGAATCAATTTGCTACGCAGTTGAGGAAACTTTTCAAACAATTTTTGATAGTGTCCCACCAAAGTATTCGTCATTCCGGCGTATGCTTTGAGCGGATGTCCGGCCGCCTTTTCACTTTCACACCATTTGATCAAAAATTTCTCCGGACCCATCGCCTGCCGAATCTGCTCAAAAATGATTTCGGAAGAATCAACCCCAGGTACTTGGCCCAAAGAGTTTCGCAAAAAAGTTGATAGGTACGGAATATTGTGTGGCTCGCGCTGATCATCCAGGTAAAGGACTGTTTCGCGGACAGCACCAAAATCCTCTTCGTAAAGTAAGAAAATGAATTTGATAACTTCATCCAAAAACGTAACGGCTAAGCCCATCATCCCATTCGAGTATTCTTTTTTAAAATGATCCTGCCGCCAGTTAGAGTTTCCCGGAAAATTCGCTGAAAAAACTAAACTTTGCTTCGTCAGCATTTCGCACATCACACCGGTGGCATGGTACACCGTCGATTCGTCTTTCAATTTCAGCGAGGCAAGTTCGTTTACTATCTCAGTATTTGTACGCAGAGTCCCCGCCCTAAGCCGGCTCAAAAGTGATTCATGTTCTGCAAAGTCTTTCCATGGATTCAAATTTAAAGACCTTTCAGGTTGAGCCGCACACCGCGCTCCTTCAACCGCTCGCGGGTCAGCGCTGTCGCCAATCCAGTCACCTGCAGCGAATATCGGGGTGCAAAGCTGCAGTTAGCTGTTGCATGCGGAACTTCCCACCATTTGAAGTACATAATTTCGCCGGCTCGCCACTGAGACCAATACCCGTTCCCCAGGGCCCACACATGTCCCCAAACCCAATCCTGCAGTTGAACTTGCATACGCACCCAATCTTCGGGCCGCTGCTTCATGGCCAAAGACACGTCATCGTCTTTACGTTGTTTCATCAACCCGTCGACATGAACTGGAAAAACTTGTCCGGGATGTTGAATGTGAATTCTTGGATCGACGCTTCCTTCTTGCAAACCAAACCAATCGATCATCTTAAAAATTAACGGTGCTTTTTCGCGCGAGAGTAGCGGCGCTTTGATTCGATTCAAAAAGACATGTTCATCGTTGTAGCTTCTTTCTTCCGAAAGATTGAGGTCGAACTGCTGATTCGGCTTATGTTTCGCGCCGGCGGCGGCAACACAATGTGAAAACCCGAACTTAGCCCCCCCTGTCGCTTCCGCTTCCAGAGCTTTGACTTCGCTCAACCAGTCGGCGCCCTCGAAATGCCCTAGGATATCAAATCTAAGTTCTTCTCGACGAAAAGGTTCAAAATGGAAAGACGAAATGCGCTTGAGGTAATCGATACGCTCCGAATAGTCTTTAAAGATGGCCATGTTCGCTCCCTTTCTTTCGCTTTGACGAACTCAATGCTAATTGAAAAAATAGCCATTTGAAATCATTTATAAGCTTTTTCACGTAACGTTGCCCTAGAATCCAATAATTCTGCCGCCGGGCGCCCCGCACAACGATTCCTTTTTAGTACAGCGAGTCGATCTGGGGGAAATCTATCCCAGCGCAAATTAAAAGGATTTTGGGAAATTTCTCACTTGAAAGTTTTCCGCAAAATCGCAATTTTCGTCCTAAATTCAGCGCATTCCTGAATTTCCTCAATCACTTACGCAAAGTCTTTTGGCCCGATGAGAAGTCGTCTTCGATCATGAACACAGTAAACAAAATAACATGAGTAACGCCTTTAGCTG
>JBKCUU010000020.1:0-22044 GCA_046318155.1 Bdellovibrio sp.
CATCGGCGGCGGCACGAACGAAGTGGCGGTTATCGCGTTATCAGACATTGTCTACTGCGAAGCGGTTCGCTGCGCCGGTCACCGCTTTGATGAGTGCATCATCAATTATTTTATAAACAGCAAAGGCCTGATCATTTCTGAGAAGTTGGCCGAAGAACTCAAGATTGAAATGGGAACGGCTGCGCCTAAAAAAGGCATTCGCGTTCGTACCATCACGGGCCGAGACGTCGAATCCGGTCTTCAGCGTGAACTCGAAATGACGTCCGAAGACGTGGGGCTTGCCATGGATGAACCCATCAGTGAAATTATCACGGCCATCCACAAGGCGATCGAAAACACGCCGCCCGAATTGGTCAGCGATTTGATTGAGACGGGCATTGTCCTCGCTGGCGGCGGCGCCTTGATCCGCGATTTGGACATCCGCATTCAAAATGAAGTGCGGCTTCCCGTTCGCGTCGCCGATGACCCGCTCACCGCGATCGCTCGTGGCGGTGAAATGGTTTTGGACGATCCCGAATTGCTCGAAAAAATTCAAATTCAAATGTGATCTACGTTTGGTCGTCGAGCACCAGTTGTCTGAACTTTCGTGAGAGCGGGTGCACCTGATATTTTTGCCCCTCGTATTGACTCACCGGCAAAACATCAAGGGTTGTTCCCACCATAAAGAGCCCCTGCGCCTGCAAGACATCTGTCTCGGTCAAATGGACTTCGCGCTGCACTTTGATTACCTGGTGCTGTTCAGCTAAATCAAAAAATCGACTCATTGTGCACCCCTTTAAAACTTTGTCTAAAGGTGGATGGCACAAAACCCCGTCTTGCCGCAGGACCACAATGTTTTCGGTCGAAGACTCGGCCAAACATCCCTCTTCATCAAAGTTCACCGTAAAGTCCAAGCCTCGCTCTAAGCTCTCGGCTTTCATTAAAACATTGGGCAAATAGTTGAGCGACTTGGTCGTTGCCAACCACGAATTTTTAACCTGAATTTTGCTGCGGCCAATGCGCACACCGTTCAAGTATTTCTCCTGAGGCGGTGGCTTGAACGGCGTGATCACGAGAAAAAGTTGCGGCCCTAAACTCTCGCGCGGGCTTGGCGAAAACCCGCCAGGCCCACGCGTGACAAACAACCGCATCAACGTGTCTGCACTCGCAAAGCGTTCAAGCCCTTGCGCAAGGATAGACTCGAACTGATTGAAATCCTCGGGCATTTGTAGATTGATTTTAGCTGCTGAGCGCAGCATGCGGTCCAAGTGAGCCCGAAGCAAATAGGGCCTTTTGTTAACGGCGCGAAAGGCTTCAAAGACACCATCGCCGCGATGAAATCCGTGGTCATCGATGCCCACCAAACCGCCGAGCACGTGATCGGTCCAGCCTCGCAACTGCGAGGAGTAAACAAAGACAGGACCTTGGACCCGCGGCCTGTTTTTGAGTCTTTCGATGATTTCACTTTCAGAAAGCCATGCTACGCTAACGCTCATAACGACTCATTTCTTGTTCCTCTTAAAGGATGGTCCCAATGAATTCAGCGGTCTTCAAGTTGATCTTGTTGTCTTTGGTTTTTGCCAACATGTCCTGCGCCCTCACGACACGTAACCGTGAGCGGCCCATGGCCCCCGAATCCGAAACAGCCGTCGCCACCCCCGCTGAGCCACCAGCCACTCCGACCGCTCCGGCGGAAGTTCCTTTTGCGCAAACCGAAGCCAGCACCAGTCTCGATGACGGCCCCAGCATCCAGCTTAAAAAAATCAACCCCATCCCCGAAGGAAAAAAACGTGCGATCTTGATTGGCGTAAGTGCGGCGGCACCTGACGTCACCGAAGCAAATGTCAGCACTGCGGGTACAAGTACGCCCGCGCCCACGACGGCGGACACTTCCAATGTGGCGACGACGGCGGCCGCCGTTGAAGCCGCCACAGCTCCCCGCCCCAAAGTGGTCAATGTTGAGCCAACCAAAGCGCTCAAGTGGCTACAAAATGGAAATCGCCGGTACGTAAAAGGTTTTTTACGCAAAGACGGCCAGTCAAGGGCCGACCGTAAGCGCACGATGAATGGTCAAAAGCCTCACGCCGTTATTTTTGCCAGCAGCGATTCGCGCCTTTCACCCGAACTCGTGTTTGACCAAAAACTGGGCGAGATTTTTGTCGTCCGCACGCAAGGCTTAGCCCTTGATTCTGCGACATTGGGCTCGATTGAATCTGCCGCCCAGGATTTGGGTGTTCGCTTGATTATCGTGATGGGTAACACCTCTTCGGAGGTGGTTCGAGCCGCGATGTCGACTGAAGTGGGTTATGATTTTGGTAGCCCCAGCATGAACCACGTCATAAGTGAAGTTCAAGACCGTTTGCGTGACGTGATTGGCAGCAAACCCAGTTCAGACGATTTTTCGCTCGAGTCGTGGCTGAACACCCGCCGTGCCGCAAGTGACCTTGTGAAGCGCTCGGCCATGCTGGAAGCCAGCGCTAAAAATGGCCAGATTGTTATCCGCAGCGCCATGTATCACTTGGATTCGGGCGTCGTTGAATTTGAGTAAATAACTTCCGGTCATTGCTTTTAGCACCGCCTTTTGGGAAATTAGGCAGATGCAAGCACCTCGTCAGATTCTGCTAACCACTGCTCTTCCTTATGCCAACGGGCCCCTTCACTTGGGCCATATGTTTGAAGGCCTCTACGCCGACTTCTGGGCACGCTTTCAAAAAATGCGGGGGCACCACGTTCTGTTTATCTGCGCGGATGACACCCACGGCACGCCCATTATGGTCGAAGCGCGCAAACGCGGGATCACGCCGGAGCAACTGATCAACGAGGCCTGGAAAGATCACGTCAAAGATTTCAAGGCGTTTCAAATCGAGCACACCCATTACTCATCGACAAACTCACCGGCCAACAAAGAACTCTGCGAGTATTTTTATTCGCAAATGAAGGCCAAAGGAAACCTCGGCACAAAGTCGATCGACCAGCTTTATTGCGATCACGACAAAATGTTTTTGCCCGATCGCTTTGTTAAAGGCGACTGCCCCAAATGTTCGTCCAAAGATCAGTACGGCGACTCTTGCGACGTCTGCGGATCGACCTACGCGCCTTCGGATTTAAAGAACTCGTACTGTGCCGTTTGTGGCACCCCGCCTGTGACCAAACCCTCCGAGCAAATTTTGTTTAAGCTCAACGATTACCGCGAGTACCTACAAGCTTGGCTCCCGCAACACACGGCCATCGAAACTTCGAACAAAATGATGGAGTGGTTTGGCGAAGCGTTGCGTGAGTGGGACATCTCTCGCAACGCACCTTACTTTGGATTTCAAATCCCCGGCTACCCCGATAAATATTTTTACGTCTGGGTGGATGCTCCGATGGGCTACGTGTCGTCGACTAAAGAGTACTGCGAAAAGAATAACCTTTCGTTCGATGACTATTGGAAGTCCGAAAAAAAAACTGAAGTTTACCATTTGATTGGCAAAGACATTGTTTACTTCCATACGCTGTTTTGGCCCGCACTTTTGAAAGCCGCCGAGTTCCGCTCACCTTCTGCTGTTTGGGTGCACGGGCATGTGATGGTCAATGGTGAAAAGATGAGCAAATCCAAAGGTACATTTTTATCGGCGCGGGTCTATACCGAGCACTTAGATCCCATGTACTTACGTTATTATTTTGCGAGCAAGTTTTCGAGCGGGGTCGATGACGTCGATTTTAATCTTGAAGATTTCGCTCAGCGCACGAACTCAGACTTGATCGGGAAGATTACCAACTTGGCCTCGCGCGGAGCGACCATGTTAGGCACCAAGCTCGATGGTGTCATGAGCGAGCCAGATGCCGAAGGTCTTGAGCTCATCAACCGATCAGCCGCCAGGGGTGACGAGATCGCGGCCTTCTTTGAAAACCGTGAATTTGTTAAAGCCATCAATGACATCCGCGCACTGGCTGATGAGGCTAACCGCTACTTTGACGAAAAAGCCCCTTGGAAGACCGTCGAAGCCGATCCAAAGACAACCAAACAAGTCCTGACGACGACATTAAATTTGTTTCGCAAGCTGGCGATTTATTTGAAACCCGTTTTGCCTGAGTACACCGCCAAGGTCGAAAAATTGTTTGGCGAAGCTCCCTACACGTGGGCCGCATCGAAGCAAACTTTGACGAGTAAAGCCGTGAGCAAGTACGAGCATCTCGCGACGCGAATTGATCCCGTTAAAATTAAAGCCATGATGGAAGCCAACAAACAAGAGCTCACCGAGCGCGCCGCTCGTGAGGCCAAATCAGGATTTGCGACCAAGCCTAAAACTCAAGACTACGGAACACGTGTGACAACACCTTCAAGTGTGACAAAACCGGCTCCCGCCGGACGAGAGGGTGGCCTCGCGGCTGAAATCGAAATTGATGCCTTTAACAAAATTGATTTGCGCGTTGCCCAGATCGTTGACGCTGAAGAGATCATTGATGCCGACAAACTTTTGCGCCTCAAGGTCTCGCTGGGCCCCTTGGGCGAACGCCAAATCATTGCAGGGATCAAAAGCGCTTATTCAGCCGAGCAACTCAGAGGACGATTGGTCGTCATCGTTGCCAACCTCAAGCCCCGTAAAATGAAATTTGGCATGAGCGAAGGGATGGCCTTGGCTGCGGGCCAAGGCGGCACTGAATTGTTTTTGCTCTCTCCCGATAGCGGCGCCAAACCTGGGGACCCCGTGAAGTGAAAAAAGACCTCTCAATTTCTGACCAACAGATTTTGAAGCAGCTTTTAGAAAAGGGCCGCCGCATCGAGGCGGAGCTCTCACAGGGGCGTCCCGTGCCCGAAAAATCTTTTTTTGAACTCACTGTATTGTTTGGTGAACTTCAGCTATCGAACAATCCAGAGGTCTCGCGCCTATCAGGCAACGCGGATCACCTGTTTCCAGCTATGTCGTTGCGGCATTTTTTAAATTTCTTGATTCCAGTGGAGCGTCTGCTCGACCGCAGCCTTCGAGACGATGACATTTTAGCTATGACGGAAGATAAACTCTTAATCAGCGTCGGTGATCATGCCCAAAAAATTGTTACCAAACGCCCGCTCGTTTTTGTTCTGCACAATTTACGCTCGGCTTTTAACGTGGGCTCATTGTTTCGTTTAGCCGAAACGCTCGCGGTGAGCGAGATTCATCTCGCCGGGTATACACCTGGTCCTGACTCCGAAGGAGTTCGCAAAACAGCCATGGGCACGGAGGCACTGGTGGGATCCAAACATTTCCAGACCATCGACCATTCGCTCGCCGTTCTTCGCGAACAGGGTTATCAACTTGTTGCCCTCGAGACGGCAACAAGCAGTCTGTCACTGTATACTTCGCCGTTACCCACTAAAGTCGCTTTTGTTGTTGGCAATGAACGCTTTGGGCTTGATTATCAAGTTCTGGATCATTGCGATGAGGTTCGCCACATCCCACTGCTAGGCCAAAAAAACTCGCTCAATGTCTCCAGTGCTTTGTCCGCGGCAGCTTTTGAGTGGCACCGCCAGAACTTGGAGACGACGTGACTGAATCAATGCCAAAAGAAAACCTCGTTCTGAATCCGATCGGCTACTTTTCTTGCGAAAAAAAGTTTCCATACGAGGCCGCCTCTCAAGGTACGATGGATTTGTCCAGTGACCGCGGACTGATCGAGCTTGAACCCGGCTTCAATTTTGAGCAGGCCGTGCGCGGTCTGGCGCACATGAGTCATTTGTGGGTGCTGTTTTGGTTTCATAACAATGAAAATTGGAAGCCTTTGGTGATGGTGCCGCGCGGATCAATCGAAAAGCAAGGGGTGTTTGCCACTCGCAGCCCGCACCGACCGAACCCGGTCGGTCTTTCGCTCGTTAAAATCGACGAAATTGATCAACGCAAAATCTGGGTGCGCGATTTTGATCTTTTGGATGGCACACCGATTTTGGATTTAAAGCCTTTTCATCCCGAAGCCGATGTGGCGATCAACCCCAAGTTGGGATGGATAGAAAAGCTCAATGACCAAGAGTATGCGGTTTCAACCACGGCCCAGTTTGATCGCAAGGCGCAGTTTCTTTACAGCAAAGGTGTGAAGCAATTGGTCTCCTTTTGCGGTCAGCAGCTGCGCTTTGATCCGTTTAACCAAGAAAAGAAACGCGTGACCTTTACAAGTGAGAACGATGGTGTCATCGCCTACCGCACGTGGCGCATTCACTTTTACACGGATAAATTTTTAATCCGACTTGAGACCATCCGGTCTGGCTATTCTGATACGGATTTAAAAGAGCGCGAAGACAAGTGGAATGACAAAGAGATTCACCGCGAGTTTATCGCGCTTTTTGGCCGGTGAGCCAAGACAAACAAAGTTCTCAAAACTGCGCCCGCTACAAAGATCAGATAGTAACCAAAAACCGTTTCATCATACGACGACAAGAGCTGGCCGCCGATGATGGTTCCGATCAAAATTGCTGAGGTCTGAAAAAAACTGTTCCAAGTCAGCAGCTGAATTTTATCTCGACCGGGAAGTTCAGAGAACAAGACCAATCCCCAAGCCACTTCAAACAAGCCCCAAAAAAATCCCGAAAAGGCCTGAAGAACCACGGCGGTCGAGGTGTTTTGAACAAAAAACCAGAGCGCCGGCAAAGGCGACATCCCTAAAGCGCCCACAAAAAGGACGCGGCGAACGCCAAATTTATCTATCCAATGTTTGGCCAAAATGAGCGCCAAGATTTTACCAAAGAATAGCGCCATTTGCGCTGCCATGAAACTGAGGTAATCAAACTTAAGTTTCACCAGCAAAAACGGCGTGACGAATGAGCTCGAAACAAAAATTGCGCAGTTGAACAGAAACATAAACGTCAGGTCACGGCGGACCTGAACATTATCATTGAAGACGCGCCATGCCTCTTGCAAAAATGTCACGCCCCGCATGAGAACAAACGGATTCTGCCGTCCTGAGCCCATGGCTGCGGCGTTTGTTGTGAGCTGCTCTTGATAGTCAATCGCCATTTGCCTGCCCAGCAAATAGACCGACAAGCACCTCGCCAAGAACGCAATCAAAAAGGGCATGGCGTAGGCGCGTGGGCCGATCCCCGTTTTTTCCATTGAGTGCAGCATCACGCCCGCGAGCAAAAGTCCCGCGATTGTGCCGTACTGGGTGATCTGCCCGCGGTAAGAAAAGAATTTGGGCCGATGTTCAGGCTCGACGATAAATCCCATCCAGTAGTTCCAGACGGCACCGCCCGAGAATGAACAGGCCCAGTAACAACCAATCAGGACAAAAATGCCCACCGGTCCCGAATTGATCGAAAGCGTCGTCGTCATCAGAGCAAAAAGAATGAGGGCTTGAAGTGTTCCAACAAGTAGAACCCATCGTTTGGGGCGTGGCCATTTCGAAAAAAAGTAGGGAGTTCCAGTTTGGAGGATCGCGCCCATCATCATCGGAAGACCGATCACGAGACCCGCGACCACTTCGCCAAGACCTTTTGACAAAGCGTAGGCGGCAAAAAAAGATTCTCCAGCCCCGATCATGAGGCTGGAGAAAAAGGCTTCGAAATAACTAATTCGGCGGCTGGTTCTCACCCACCGATAGTGGCAATCAACTGCGCAATCAGCAACGAAACAACCGACATGACTTTAATTAAGATCGCGATACCGGGACCCGAAGTATCCTTAAATGGATCGCCGACGGTGTCACCGATGACAGCAGCTTTATGAACGTCAGATCCTTTTTTGTGTCCGGGGATGCCGCCTTTTTCGATGAATTTCTTCGCGTTATCCCAAGCGCCGCCAGCATTCGCCATGAACAGCGACATCGTTGCGCCAACAGCCAAAGAACCGGCGAGCATTCCCGCCAGAGTTTGAGGACCCATGACAAAGCCAACCACAACTGGAGAAACCACGGCGATCATCCCGGGCAAGATCATCTCAGTGAGAGCGGCTTTAGTTGCGATATCCACGATTTTAGCTGGCTCTGGTTCTGCTTTTGATTCCATCAAACCCGGAATTTCACGGAACTGACGAGCAATCTCTTGCACGATTTTTTGAGCGGCACGGCCGACGGCCATCATTGTGGTTGAACCCACCAAGAAAGGCAAAACGGAACCGATCAAGATCCCGATCAAGACGTTGGCAGACGTGAGCTCAAGCGAAATTTTCAAAAGACCTTTGGCCTCACGGACGTGATTCACTTCCATGTTGAAAGCAGAGAACAAGGCTAAAACGGTCAAGATCGCCGAACCAATTGCAAAACCTTTACCGATCGCTGCCGTCGTGTTTCCAACTGCATCGAGTTCGTCGGTGATATCGCGAACGTCTTTACCCAAACCGCTCATTTCAGAAATCCCGCCGGCATTGTCGGCGATGGGTCCATATGCATCGACCGTCATGACAACCGCAGTGCCGGCAAGCATACCAACGGCTGACAATGCGATCCCGTACAAACCAAGTGCACGGTCAGCGACGTAAGCCGCGATCACAACGATCGCAATTGGAATTGCGGTTGATTCCATTCCGACGGCCAAACCACGGATCAGGCCCGTTGCTGCACCTGTCATATTGGCTTCAGCCACCTGACGGATGGGCTTCATTGCTGTGTAGTACTCGGTGATCAAACCGATCAACGCACCACCAAAAGCACCCGCTGCCAAGGCAATGGTCACGCTTTGAGAAACACCCCACATCGGGAGTAAAATCGCCGCAGCACCCGTCAGCAAAATAGGCGGAAAGATCAAAGCGCTACGCAAAACAACCGCGGGAGACATGTTTGAAACCACACGAGCTGCAAAAATAACCAAGACCGAAATGATCATTCCAAGTGCTGATAAGAGCAAAGGTAAAGCAACCGCTGTCAAGCGAGTGGTCTCGGAATCCCCGCCAGTCACCAAACCCGAGAACGCGTCAACATTTACAGTCAATGCAATCGCCATCGCCGAAACGATCGCAGCGACCATCGACTCGTAAATATCCGCACCCATGCCAGCCACGTCACCGACGTTGTCACCAACGTTATCGGCGATGACCCCAGGGTTACGAGGATCATCTTCAGGAATCCCTTGCACCACTTTACCCGCGATATCAGCGCCGACGTCTGCCGCTTTGGTATAGATACCGCCGCCGATGCGAGCAAACAAAGCAATCGAACTCGCGCCGACAGCGAACGAGTGAAGAATGGTCGAAATTTCGGGAGACTCACGGAACGCCAAGTACAAACCACCAAGCCCCAAAAGTCCCAAGCCGGCAACCGAGAACCCCATCACGCCGCCGCCATCAAGAGCAACGAGCAATGATTTCGCGCGTGAACCCGTGAAAGCCGCTTGAGTGGTGCGAACGTTGGCGTAGGTCGCCGCTTTCATTCCGAAGAATCCCGCCAGCAAACTGAGGATAGCGCCTAAAAGGAAGCAAAGCGCCGCAGTCAAACCAAGTGCAAAAAACAAGGCCGCGCCAACAACAACCGAGTAGATCGCCAAAACTTTATATTCACGTACCAAGAACGCCATCGCGCCTTCGCGGATGTAGCCCGCAATGCGGTTCATCATCTCATTACCCGCAGGCTGAGATTTTACGCGCAGGTAAAGTCCAAGGGCCACGATCATACCGATGATACCGGCGAGAATGGGTGTCATTAGAAGCGTTTCTGTCGTCATGCCTTCACTCCAAAATAGCGCCCACGCAAAAGCGGGCACGTTAAAAATTGCTTAGGGAGCTCAAAGGCTTACGAAAAAGGGGATGGCCTGTCAATTTACAGGAATAGATTTCGGATGCGGGTCGCCAAAGCGGGGTCAATGATCTTCTCTTCGTGGAGTTGTAAGAACATCGACTCCAAATATTTGCGTAAATTTTCAGCATTTTCAGAGTGGGCCTGTAGGAGATGGTCGAGTTCGTCAGCCACGCGCACGATCTGGGCAAATTCATTAATATCAAAACCACGCAAACCCACAGGGTAACCAAAACCATTAAACTGCTCGTGGTGCTGAATAATGATGGATTTCACGATTTCAGACATCGTGATCCCTTTTTCGTCTAAAATCTCGAGCCCTCGTTGACCATGATCATACAAAAGTTGCCGTTCATTGGGCGTCAGCGCCAAAGGATCATGGGCATAAGTACTCACCCTCACCGGCAGGCGCGCAAGTCCGATGTCGTGAAGCAAAGCTCCCATCGCCACTTCAGTCAAAATTTTATGGGTCGAATAGCCGATCCCAAAACTAATCAACACCGAAAGGCTTGTCACGTTCACGGGGTGCTTATGAAAGTCGGTGCCTTTCTCGGAGAACTCCATCAGGCGCTTGAAGGCTCTTTTGCGAACGGGCGAAATATTTTGGAGAACAGATTCGATCAACATCGAGGTGATCTCATTCAAGTTTCCGACAAGGGCCTTCAGCATTGCTGGGTCTGTCGATTTAAACGTGCTACTGAGAATCGCTTTGGCCGATACGATGGCCATGTTTTTTTGTGTCACAGGATCAGGATGCTCAACCAAAGCTTGCAACCGCGCGGCCACGTACTTGACGAACTCCTTGTAATCTTCTTTGCGAATCCAAAAATTGGTGAGGTTGCCCTCGGCTAATCGCGCCAACCTATCGCTCTCGAGCGTGCCGCCTTTTTTGCGGTAGCGAAGAACTTTGTTGTTCAGCGGAAGATTAAGATACAAATCAAAGGTGATGGCGCGTTCGGCTTCGACGTCTAAGCTCTGAATCGGAACGTAATTTTCGATTTGCATCTCTCGAGTCTAGCGAAATAGGTCCCGGGACGCTGCCTTTTTTGATCATACTTAGACCCTTGACCAGGGACGCCCCCCCCTGGCCAGCAAGCTCGACTCGACTTTATTTGCCGCCTAGTTCAGCTTGTGTCTGCTCGTCGGTCGGCGCCTGATGACGATCGCGGACCTCGACAACAGGCAAGCTGGCAGGCAACTGGGGCGTGTACTTGGGAATCACAACGGCTTTTGCAGGTTGAGCCGTGGGTGCGGACGGGCTCGCCAAAAACCTTTTGGCTAAGTTTTGCGCGCGCTTCTGGCGCAAATGCGCCACACGAATGTTGAAACCTGGTTGTTCGGGCGTAAAGAGCGCGCCAGGAATGACAAGCCTTTGCCCGTCACGAACGGCGCCTGCAGACTTCAGCTGATTGGCCTCTAAGATGCGAGTGTACTGGGCGCCGTCACCGTAATAAATCTGTGACAAGAACCAAAGCGTGTCGCCTTCTTTGAATTCGTGCTGATACTTTTTTTCAGAAAAGAAGCCCGTGCCTGCATACACAAAAATCGACATCAGCAGAACCATCAAAAAAGCCAATGAATTAAAACGTGTCACAAGAAACCTCCGCCCCATGGTATCGCCTGATTGTCTCATTTTCTTGAAGAGGCTCGCAAGACAGCAGAAGACAAAGCGCAGTCGTTGTGTCATCATGAGCCGCATGCACAAACTCTTTCTTGCTAGGCACGGCGAAACCGACTGGAACCGTCTAAGAAAACTACAGGGCCACACAGACACCCTGCTCAATAATCGCGGCCAGCTGCAGGCCCAAAGTCTGCGCGAACTTTTGTCGCAGCACAAACCGACCCAAATTTTCTCAAGCGATCTCAAACGCGCGCACCAGACTGCGCAAGCCACTTTTCCGAATCAAAAAATTGTGACTACTCCACTTTTGCGCGAAATTCATTTGGGTCAAGCCGAAGGCAAATCCCGCGAGCAGGTGCAAGCTGATTTCGGCGAACAAATCTGGAACGACTGGAGCGACTGCAATTTTTTGAAATACCAAACCCGGTTTCCCCAAGGCGAAAGTCGCCGCGAAGGACTTGATCGCCTGTTTCAACTGTTGGCGATTTTAAAAGGTGAGCAACCGCAAACGATTTTTGGATTTACGCACGGGCTCTTGCTCCGAAGTTTTGCACATTGGACCCAGGGTCTTCAAGAACCCAAGTTTACAACGCCCAACTGCTGCGTGTACGAGTGGGACTTACCTGACCTTGATTTGGATTTTAATACTGACCGAAGCTTTCGTCCGCGTCTACGCCAAATCCTGCTCTTGCCGGATGAAGCCCTCTCGCTTTAACCAGGAGCTGCAAAAGACTTGCCGCGAGCTTGACTCGAGTCTGACCTTTCATGCGATAACGACTCATGCCCCGCCAGCGACAAGGCGCCTACCGCCAGTCATTTTTTAAACCCGAGGACATGCGCCAATTTTGGCAGCAGCACCACCTGAAGCTTAAAGCCCTTCGTTCAGATTTTGAACGAGGTCTTTTGTCAGAAGCTGAACTCGTCGGCGCTTTTCTGCTTCAGGTGTGGCACTGGGCCCGGCCCAAATCCTGGTCCAATGGTCCACGGGCTCAAAGGGCGGGCGAGGCGCTTGTCCCGCAAACATCTCCTCTGTGGAGTGTGCAACAGCTTCGCATGAGAGGCTTGCCGCCCGAGTTTGCCGATATTCTCATCGGCTGGCATTTTGGGCAAATTCCGCTCACTTTGTATTTTTCGATTCCCGATGCGGATCACGTTTTGCTGTCACAAACGCAAGGAGCAAGATGTGTGAGTCTTCTGATCCAAGACGAAGAGCAGTTTATCGCGGGCGGCGAGCATCGTGACAGCTTTAGCTTTGCATTACATGACTTGATTCATGCCTCACATTTTTTCGGTGATCCCAGTCACTATCGGCGCCAGGTTTTTTTCTCGCGCCTGATGCAAAGCTTAAATGAGCACCCCGAACTCGGACGACTGAAGAACACACATCCCAAATTTGCAGGCGATTTGGATTATCTGACCTCGGACATGAACACGCACTGGATTCATTCTCTGAAGTGCTTAAAGTCGCTCTTTACCCGCGAGGACGTTGGTCATTTTCCGCTCGAGACCGAGGTGCAGCGGTTTTTGGCTCTTCAGGACCACAAAAGTCGGGTCCGCTTTTCTTTGTACTGGAACAACCTCAATACGCAAGACGAGTGCGAAGCGACCCGCCAAGATTTGCATCAACTACTTGAAAATTTGCTGCGAGAGCTCGACTATCCGGTCCGTGGCTTGATCCACCTTGAAAGGGATCAATCGCGCAGGTAGCGGTTCGTCAACGCGATCATGGAATTCGTCTAGACGTCGCCGCAGCAAATCAACCTAAGTCTAGTTTCAAGATGGAACCAGAGCCGTTTTTTGACAGCCTGTCTGTTCGCTAGCCAGGCTATGGTCATATGTTAGAAACAATCTTGTCTCTCTTCTTCTTTGTGCAGGCACCTGCTGACAACTACAGCCTGATCACCGATGCCCTGATCCAAATTGCTGCTCGCAATCCGCAAACGAGCCAGGTTTTTCAGCTCGGAATGTCTGACTCTGGAAAACCGATTCTGGGTCTTCAGGTCGGAAACGGCGGCGGAACACCGGTTTTGATCGTCGCCACTCACCACGGCAACGAATATGGTTCGGCCGCGGTTGCAATGGGTGCGGCCGAAGCGTTCGCGCAGGATCCGCTTAAAAACCGAACCGTGTACATCATCCCCGTGCTGAATATTTCGGGGTACAACGCGCGCACTCGACAAGAGCGAACGGCGCGCGGCTCGATTGACCCTAACCGCGATTACCCTGGACCTTGCGCGACAGCGGGACCTTTTTATTCAAAAGCGACCAAAGCACTTGCCGATTTTGTCGTGCAAAAAAATATTGTGAGCTCGGCGACCCTACACACGTTCTCACCCGCCGTGCTCTATCCCTGGGGATTTTCAACGCGTGATGTTTCAACGGCCTACGATTCACTCTTTCTCAACTTAGCAAAAGCAGCAGCGGTCGAAAGCCGTTACGATGTCGGCAATTCGAAAGAGCTCCTTTATGCAGCTGACGGGACTTTTGAAGACTACGTTTTTTGGAAACACGGCGTGTGGTCGCTGTTGTTTGAAATGGGTTTCTCTCACTCTCCGGGACAAAATGCGGTGAAAGAGATGATTCAGGTGAATGTTCCGGGCCTTCGCCGATTTCTAGAGACGGCACCTGATACCCGAGCGGCCGACCATGAATTTCGCGGCGTCTGTGATATGAGTCAGCCCAAACGCGTTCGCCTTGAGTAGAAAAGACTGCCCAACACGAGTTAGAAAATATTGCAGTCTCGACAAAAACAGAATTGAATTCAAAAATGGGCGACCGTCCACAAAAGCGTCTCATAGGGCTCGACAGGCGGTCAACGCGTGGTCTAAGATCTTCTTGGATGACACAGCTTGCACCTCTTATTCGCGACCTGGCATTTTTGCTTCTGACGGCCGCCTCCACGACATTGATCTTTCGTTTTTTACGTCTGCCCATCGTCATCGGCTATTTGGTCGCCGGGATTTTGTTAAGTCCACACGTTCCGTGGACCCCCAACTTGATCGACGTTCACAGTCTTGAGGTTTGGGCCGAGATCGGTGTGATTTTTTTGCTGTTTGGCTTGGGTCTTGAGTTCAGTTATCGGCGATTGATGTCCGTGGGTCGCGGCGCTTTTATTACCGGCGCTTTTGAGATGACGTTTATGTTTGCGATCGGAACTCTTGTGGGCCGTGTGCTTGGATTTTTGACTCTCGAAAGTTTGTTCTTGGGCGGTGCGATGGCCATTTCATCCAGCTCCATCGTGGTTCGAAGCGTTGCCGAGCTCAAGCTCAAGGGGCGCAGCTTTGTGAATATGGTTTACGGCATCTTAGTCGTCGAAGACTTAGTTGCGATTATACTGCTCGTGATACTCGGCGCTCTGTCACAAAGTCAGGCCCTCGCTGGTTCAGAGATTTTGATGACGTTTCTGCGTCTGGGCTTCTTTTTGGTGGCCTGGTTCGTTGCAGGGACTTACCTCATTCCGATCCTCCTTCGAAAATTGCGCCACTTGTTGACCGGAGAAACGACCTTAATTGTTTCAGTTGGTTTATGTTTGATGATGGTGTTTGCCGCGACAGAGGCCGGCTTTTCGTCAGCACTCGGTGCGTTCTTGATGGGTTCAATTTTGGCTGGGACACCTGAAGGTCATCAAATTGAAGAAAAAATCTCGTCGCTTAAAGATTTGTTCTCTTCGATCTTTTTTGTCTCGATCGGGATGCTCATTGACCTCAGCGAACTGTGGAACAACTTAGGGACGGTTGGGGCCGTCACCATCACGCTCATCCTTGGTAAGTTTGTCGCGGTGACGATCGGCTCTTTGTTGGCGGGTCATTCTTACCGCCACTCGATCCAGTCGGCGACAGCTCTGGCGCAAATCGGAGAGTTCTCCTTTTTAATGGCAAAGCTGGGGCAAAACTACGGCGTCTTGTCAGATCGGTTTTTTCCATTGGTCGTATTGGTTTCGGCACTCTCTAGTTTTGCGACACCGTTCCTGTTGAAAAGCGCGGACCAGATCGCAAGTTCGACCGAAGCCCGCCTCCCGATGGGGTTAAAAAGTGCCTTGCTGGCTTATCAACAAAGTTTGCAATCGGTTTCCACTCAAGGTGCTTTTCGCCTCTTAAGTCAAATTTACGGTGCGAAGATGTTGATCAATACCGTGGTCATTTTAGGCATCACCATTTTGATGCGAAGGGTGGTTCACCCTCTCGTGCTACAATCAGATATATTACCGCTTTATGGAGCGCAAGTTTTGATGATGTCGGCGACGGTACTCTTGAGTCTTCCATTTTTTTGGGCTTTGCTTTTGGGGCGTGCTGCGGCGTTGGCCGAGCTTGATGCGCTAACTCGGCAAAAACTAAGGTCTTTGACGATCGGGCTATTTATCTTTCGCTCGGCGCTGACTTTATTGTTGCTTGTTTTTATGGTGAATCAGTTTTTAAGTTCGCGCTCGGTCAGTTGGATGCTGGTGGGCCTGACGATTGCGATGACGCTGATGAAATCCAGCATTGAAAAAGCGTACCACCGCATTGAATCGCAGTTCTTAGATCATTTAAATGAACGCGAGCGAAAAGAAATGGCTTCAGCTCGAAGTGCACCCGCACTAGCGCCTTGGGATGCCCAGCTTGTCGAAATAAGACTCTCGCCCGAGGCTCCGGTCATTGGTCAGACCCTGATGGAATCAAAGCTGAAAGAAGAATATGGGATCACCATCGCGCTGATCGAGCGAGGCGCCAAAAAGATCTTAGCCCCGCAGCGCGAAGAGCGCCTCTACCCGTCTGATAAGCTCTTCGTGATCGGAAATGAGGACCAAGTCTTGCTCGCTCGCAGCTATCTTGAAACCACGGTGCTCCCCGACTCTGAAGACCTGCTTCTTGAATTTGGTCTGGATTCGTTTCAACTTTCGCCCGCGTCGAAAGCGGTCGGCAAAAACATCCGCGAGTGCGGCCTACGTGAAGAACTTGAGGCTCTCATCGTCGGGATCGAGCGAGCCGGCCAACGCATTTTGAATCCAGACTCGGGTCTGGTTTTACATGCTTACGACGTGGTTTGGGTCGTGGGCTCTCGGCAAAAAATAAAGACCTACAAATTTAACGAAGAGACTCAGATCTCAACTCGCTTAATGACTTAACTGATGACTTTGTTTACCACCAATGAAGGCCCGAAGCGATGGGACCATTATCACGGTGGTTCTTGAACAAATCTTGATACCGTTTTTTTGATGTCTTTATTTTTTCGTGCTTGATCTTGAGCAAGTAGCGCTCCGCCACCCACACATTTCGTTTTGAAGATCGCCAGTTGCATTTTGACTCATCCAAATGCGCCACTCGAAACGCGGTCACTTTACCCGTGTCATCAACGTAAGGATCACAGTAGCTTTCGGCAAGCGCTCGCCAAGTTTTGAACTTGGGCGCGCGTCCATGTAGGCCTTCTTCCCGGCTGCGAGAAATCGAACCCCAGAGTCCCTTTTCTTCAAACACGTAAACCACGTGATCCAAACCGTCTTGTGACTCTAAACTCATGACCCGGGGTGGGTGGCCGTGTTTTTCTAAAATCGCGGCCGCGATAAACGAGGCTTCAAGGCAATGACAAGTCTGATGCACGAGTGCCTGTTCGGCGGACCTTAAGGTCACGCCATTTAATTCTTGATTATAAGTGAGGCGCCGCAAAAACAGCTGCACCTCTTGAGGCGTTCGGAGCTTCTGAGCCCAGGCCTCGATCTTTGATCTCATCCCATTATTGTGCCTTTGGACTGGCTTGCTGGGTATATGTAACTTATATGTACATCATGAGGCTCAGGCTTTGCCGTCTGGCGAATTCCGGGGCTGGGCGAACGAGATCAAAGCTCCTACTAAAAACTGAGATCCTCAAATTCTTTCCCTTTTTTTCAGGCCAGGGCGCCAATTTGTCGTTTCTGAGCAGCCGTTCGATTTGATGCCCAATATACCGCACCTGGCTTGGCCCAAACACTGCCTAGACAAGAAATCGAGGCCACTAAAAATACGTTATCCGAAGTGTTTGATGTCAAGCGGCACACTGAGGTGCGACTGAGAGGGAGTCTTTTCTGAAAGCCTGGGTTCTGTTTGCTTCAGCCGTGATGATCATCGGATGTGAGAAAAACTCATTCGAAGTCACGCGCGCGACCTCCCACCTTGCCGCAGAAACTCAAGACCCCCAAGCTCGCCGCGCTCAACTTCCCACACCTCCGCCCGCAAAACATGACCAAGAACCAAAGGCGCCTCAGATTCCCACGCTTCCCGGTCCAACGCCCGCGCCTTCTGCCACGCCTTCGATCCCCAACACCGCGGGCGGCGGCACGCCAAGGCCTCACCAAGAGTTTCAGCCCGGCCCCTTGCCAACGCCTGATGCTCCCAATTTTGTCGTTCCCGATGGCAAGCCCGCGACCCCCAACCTTGTTCCCAATCAAACAAGTGCCGAAGAAAAGGAGCTCGACATCGAGCCCGCCACTGAATTTGATCAACGGCCTTTATCGAAAGAGTTTCACCAAAGCGGACAGCCAAAATTTTCTTACACCGAGCGACTGAACCGTCGCTTCAGCGCCGTTTTAAACAAAGCCAAACCCATGGAATCGCTCAGCCGCAAAGACCAAGACAAATGGAAAAAGATTTTTGATGAAATCCAAAAAGTCGCCAATACCGAAGCCGGCGTGCCCAAGCGTTTGCTCTTTATCGATAAAAAAGAGGCGATCGAGCGTTCAAAATCTTTTGAAAAAGATGGGGTCTCTTCACCTGAAGGCGCACACTCAATCGCCGTCGATGCGACCGCTCCCCGTCATGGTTTTGCGGATCGTCCTTGTGCTGAGTTTATGTCCGAGATCATTCGCCAGGCTTATCAGCGCGCCGGCATTGCGCTCAATGAGGACTTTAACTCACAAGACCGCAATGAATTGGTCTGGAGTGAAACCGCTGCCGTTGAAGGCCTGCGCAATGCCTTGATCAAAGCCGGGTGGACAATGTGGGACACGGCTGAGTTTAAACCCATCATTGGCGCCGTGATCATGCATCAAGTGGGCGACACACCTGGGCACACCTACATGTCGGGTTCGGACAATGGCTTAGTCGTGATCGACAACGGCTCGCCTCGGGGCCGCGACTTAAGAAAATCAACTTTAAAACTGATTAAATTCATGTACCACGGCGGGTTGTTTTTGCTTCCACCCGGAATCACCCCGGCGAAGTGGAGTTCTCAATGAAACGCACTCAAAAAAAAATTGGCACCGCGAAAACATCTTTGCGTGACGACATCATCAATATCGCACTCGTAACGGCAACCGCTTTGTTTTTACTGGTCTTTGCATCAAAAGCTCAAGCCGACGATGCACCCACCAAGCACCGGATCGCAGTGCTCGATCGCTTGCACGCCGAACAATTGTGTGCTTTAAACACCAAACAACAGGCCTCGCCAAGGAGCACTTTATGAAAGCCCTCATTTTGTCTTTGTCACTTCTTCTCGCTGGTTCAACCGTTCTTGCGCAAAGTCCTCTTGAAGGCGAATGGACTAACGTCGATGGAACAAAGACAGTTCGCTTCTCAGAGTTTAACGGCAAGCTGACGTTGAACACGCGCGCTTATTATGCGACGGGTGAGCCCTCGGACTATTTTTTTGAATTTCGACTTCCCAAAGCAGGTGTAAAACCCGATGAAGTCATCAATGGACGCCTTCGCAGCGTTGATGGTTACTACGGTTGTCTTTTTGACGAAACGGCAAAACTCTTGCTCACCTCTGACGGAAAACTCAAAGTGCACCACCCGCTTTTGACATTTCATACAAGGACACGCTCCGTGCGCGAACGCAACGGTGGTTACTATTACCACCGCGAAGTGGATTGGAATGGTTGGGGTTGGGTCGAAACGGTCACGTCGTTCCCGATTGATCGATGGCGCGTGCTTTCGGTGGAGTGCGTGATCGACCAACGCCATTGGACGACACAGACGCTCGTTCGCTAACGACTCAGCTAACGACTCAGCTAACGACTCCTAGGGCCTTCGGAAGTCTTAGAGATCCATCTTCTCGATGGATTGCCTCGACGGCCGGACAACAAAGTACAGCACCACTATAAGAGCGATGATGGCCCCCGCAATCAAGGCTTCGCTGCCCGCCACTTGCGTGAGCATTGCCAAGCACACCAAGAAACCAAGGGCTGGTATGATGGGGTGAACTTCAAACTTTCCTTCCATTTTGTCTTGGCGCTGCAAAATGAGAAGACCTAAGTTCACGAACGAAAAACACAGCAGCAGCAAGACACTGGTCGCTTTCGCCAGAGCCGAAATATCTCCGCTCAAGGCTAAAAAAAGTAAAATCACAAGCAAGACGCCGATTGCGCGGTGCGGAGTCGCGCGCTTGGCATGCACCTGGCTTAAAAATTTGGGCATAAGCCCTTGGTGAGACATTCCGTACAAAAGACGAGACCCCATCACAAAATTCAAGAGTGCTGTGTTCGACACGGCCAAAAGTGAAATCACACTGTAGATTGGAGTTGGAAACCACGGCGCCGAGGCGGCCACCACGTCAACCAAGGGTTGCTTTGATTCGGCCAACTGCGAGGCCGGAATAACCGAGACCGCGATGAGACTGATGAGCATGTAGATGAGCGAAGAGAGCCCAACCGCAATCAAAAGTCCGCGCGGAATTGTTTTGGACGGGTCCTTGACCTCTTCACTCACATTCAAAATATCTTCAAAACCAATAAAAGAATAAAACGTCAGAACGGCCCCGCTCAGCAACAGCGGAAACGTGATCAAGCCTTGAGGGTTGCTGGGACCCGTCACGTCCAGGTAGTCGACCTTGCCGATAAAGCTCAGACCAAAAATGACGATGAAGGCAAGGCCCGCAATCTCGACAACAGCCAAAACGTTATTGACCCAAAGAGTTTCGCGAATCCCAACAAAAATAATCAAAGCTAAAACAATCGCAAAGGCCGCCACGACCACCGGTACCGGAAACACCGGAAAGAGTCCCGAAAAATACCCCGCAAAAGCCCGGCTTGAAGTGGCCATCGAAGTGAGTCCCGAAGCTAAAACCGCAAGGCCGATGACGTATGCCAAGAATCCACTCTTGAAAGCCTTGTGCACGACGAACGAGGCGCCCCCTGCTCTCGGGTACCGTGATCCGAGCGAGGCGTAAGAGAGGCCCGTAAAGCTTGCGGCCACCATGCTCACCAAGAAGGCCATCCAGACGCCGTTTCCCATTTGCCCAGCCGCCTTGCCAACAAGGCCGTAAATACCGGCGCCAAGAATGTCTCCCATCCCGTAGAGAACGAGAGGCCAAAGAGTAATGTGTCGCTGAAGGCTTTGTTTGGTCATACCGGCATTGTTCAACAGCTCAGTGGCAAAAGAAAGGACTTGTCCTGCGTCAAGCTCTAACACTTGCGTGGTGTTTTTCGGCGGCTTCATGAGAAAAGCCCCCAGGGTCAGATTTCGGGCCCCCGCTTTGGTTCGGATCGAGGTGATCACGCGCAGGCGTCCCGTCGATCCGGTGGTGACACGGTAAAACCTCACCTCGACGTGCTTTTTTTTTGGGGGGGGGGACATCACGTTCGGTTAGGATTCGTACAATATTGTGTTGGCCTCGTCCATCGGATTATTGACCGTATCTAAATGTCGATGGATAAAAAATTATGGTTTGATGGCCCCATGCAAGTGGCTCTCGATACGTCCTCCATTCGAACACCCCAACTAAGCGGCATTAGTCAATACACCCTCCAGCTCTTAAAAGCGCTGGGGTCCGAACAAGTCCAGCCCGTGATGAAGATTTCACGTTTTCGAAATTTTCGTGTGGCGGCGAATATTCTCGAGAGGGCACCACGATTCTACCATCCAAAGACGAGATTGGGCTTAGGGCGATTTGACGTCTTTCATGGGCCGGACTTCAGAGTTCCCGAAGTTCGTTCAATTGCAAAAATCGTCACCGTTCATGACCTCGCCGAATTTGAGTCCGACTTTCAAGATCCCGAATTTGCGAGAATTGCCCAATCGAACATGAGGCATCTCTTTGCCGCCAGCCAGCCGGATATGATTATTGCTGTCTCTGATTTTACAAAGCAAAAGATCGAAAGCCTGTTTCCCATGACGAAAGGACGCGTGGTTCGCATTTATCATGGGGCTGACCATCTAGCGAAGCCCGTGACCGGGTTCTCGTCAAAATCACAAAGTCCGCAGTGGCGCTCACTTCTGAATTCAAAGTTCGTGCTCTTTGTTGGCACCATTGAAAAGAGAAAAAATATTTCGCGCCTCTATGAAGCCTTTATTCATTCAGCGCTTCCCGCTTTGGGTTATCGCTTGGTGCTCGCGGGAGCAAACGGTTTTGGGGGCCAAGAAATTGTGCGCTCGATCAATCATCCAAGTGTCGAAATCTTGGGGTACACCGAACCGGGTGCCTTGGCCGAACTCTATACGCATGCAAGCTTCTTTTGTTTTCCCTCACTTTATGAAGGCTTCGGGTTTCCGGTCCTTGAGGCCATGGGTTTTGGCCTTCCCATCGTGACAAGTCAAAATTCAGCGTGCAGTGAAATTTGTGGCCGCACGGCCATGCTCGTTGACCCGCTCTCGGTTTCTTCGTTGCGTCAAGCCATGGAAACGCTCGCGGCTCGAACAGATCTTCGGCAAAGTCTTCGAGTCTTTGGACTTCACCGTTTTCGGCAGTTTACATGGGCCAAATGCGCTGAAGAAACGCAAGCGGCGTACGCCGAAACTTTACTCCGCTTCAAATACGACATCGGTGCACGCCGGCACTTTTTATGGACGCCTCAAGAAGTTGCAGCTTGGAGTATGCAAAGT
>JBKCUU010000021.1:0-7040 GCA_046318155.1 Bdellovibrio sp.
AACAGGCAAAGAGTTACGCAACTGTTATGGAAATATCGATCCACAAATCTTCGACAGGTCCCGACAAAGCTGACCTCAATCGGGCGTGCCATAGGACAGGCTAATCGGCTGAAAAGGTCCCTCTCGAGATTGGCGCCTGCACCGCTCGCGAAACCGAGCGGCATTTTTGATTCAAACAAGTGTCACTGAAGCGCTTTTGGCGTTGCGATTTCACTTAATTGAAGGAACGTAGAAACAAGTGTAGCCAAACGAGAGTTAGGATTGAATGGATTCGCCACGAAAAAGCGATGTCTTTGTTTCGAGAAGCCCTCAAAGCACAAGATTGTACCGTCTCTCGCTTTTGTTTCGGCTTCAAGTGTGTTGGATTCCCAAAACTTCAAATTGTCCATTTTAGCTCTCAGCTGATTTAAGCATTCAATTTTCAGCTCAACAAAAACCGGTTTGGCGGCCTCAGCAATCTGGATTCTGCAATTAATGGTCTCATCGTTCACCATCCAAATTATTCCGCCTCGACCAAGAAAAGGATGAGCAAAAGTGAGTCGAAATGTATGCTGACTTTTGAGATCAACTATGGGAGTTAGTGCAAGATCATTTGTCATCTCCTGCAGAAGAGCGAGAGGTCCTCGAAACTCCGTGGGAGCCGCTAACAAACATTCATTGTGATCAACGGCAGAATCCATATCAAATCTTAGACTCGATGTTGTTGATTGATCAACAAAGGAATTTTTTTGGGTCCTAGATCGCAACTATTGGCCCGTGAGTTCTGGCCTGACGAAAAAACGTCACGGGGCGCCTAAGTCTGGGGAAATGAAGCCTGAATCAATTTTTGGGGTGTATCGAAAGCCTGGGGCTTTTGAATCAAGGGTCTGGAATTTCGGGGTCCCCGTTGCTTCCCCATCTAGGGGTGCCAAAAACCTAGGTCAGATTGATTTTATTGCGCCTGAGAATGATTTGCTTTTGTTCAAAACCGATTTGACCTTGACCTAATGTCAAACTTTAGGCTTCTTTCTGAGGTTAGAGTGAAGAACTGGTTATCCATAGGACAATTTTCAAAAAAGGTTTCGCTAACTCAGCGAACTCTTCGTGTTTACGAGAGTATTGGTCTTATTAAAGCTCACACTCGTGGCGAAAATAAATATCGCTATTACACAGAGGAACAGATTGAAATAGTTCAAAGAATTAAGCAGTTCAAGTCGTTCGGTTTTGCACTGAATGAGATCAAGTCTCTTTTGGAAGTCGATGTCTCGATGAATCCAGATCGGTTGGAAGTTTACCTTAAAGATCGCTTGGGACTTCTTCAAAAAGAGCAGAGTCGGCTACACTCAGTGGAGCAAACAATTCAAAAAATTCTAACCTCCTTGAAAAAGAATAACCATGGCTTGGGCCATCAAGAGAGGAGATTCATTATGAGTCAATTAGAGAAGATTTCCGTAGTTGTTGCAGGCGTCACCGGTTTAGAAATAACAGCTCAGTATATTCGAAGACACCTGGAATCAGGAGGCAAAAATGTTCCTGTGACAGTTTGGGATGGTTTGGGTCGATTGCCGATATCGAAGCCATATATTGTCGTGATCCCAGAGCATCTACTTGCAAAAAAAGAGGTGGCAGATCTTTCGCCGGATGTTGTTGTTATCAAAGAGCTAAGCACTTCCGCAAGTGACATACATTCTGCTTACCTACAGCTTTACAAAAACGTTGGCCCTGATATGTCAACAATATTGAATGCTGATGACCGAGCTGTCATTGAGTTTGCTGCCAATGAGACAATTAGAAAAGGAAAGACGTATTACTTTTCCAAAAATTCCGCAATGCAACCTCAAATCAGTCGTATTGGTGGCGCTGTCAGCCGAGGAGATACGATTGAAGTCTTCGGCATGAATCAAAGTGCAAATCCCGTGGAATTAAAAATGCGAAGAATTTTGGGGAATGTCGAAGAGATTGCGTACTTGGCATCGATTGTTGCCATTATGGATTTTGGCTTAAGGCCAGATAGCCTACAAGAATCCCCTTAGAGAATGGTTAAAAACCACTGCTCCCTGAAGCTGACGGTGCGTTCGGTGCCGAGCGGGCGCTAAATTTTGAAGCTGGGGAAAATTTCAATCAATACGACAAGCCAGCCTAAAAAGCTGGCTTTTTGTATTTTCACTCGAGGTCAGTGATTTTTTTGAGTGGAACACCAATCGTTTCAGCGATTCGCGCAAGCGTGGTGAGCTTCGGGTCGACCTTTCCAGATTCAATTTTACTCAGCGTGCCTCTGGCAAATCCTGCCTCAAGACAAACTCGATCCTGGCTATAGCCCTTTGCGGCCCTTAGTTTTGCCAGTCTTTTGCCAAACGTTAACAAATACTCTTCTGCATCAAATTCTTCGGCTTGATCTCTCATCGCACCATTATCAATCAATTTTATGGCTTGAATGATGCCTGTAGGCAGGTATATTGTAGGCATCAACAAAACTGGACTACAAAAATGACGAAAAGACCTCTCACAGAACAGGAACAAGCAGTGCTGCGGCGGGTATCAAAGTTGATTCGCAAGAAAATCAATTTTTTGAGCCGTCATGGACGAGTTCGCGAGGGAGCTGAATGTCCTGTGTCTATCACTCAGCTTGCTCGGTATCGAAGTGGAGCTTCAGATGTTCCACTCTGCCATTTGGTATCACTCTTTGAGTTCTATGGTTGCTCGAGGCCCCAGCTTGAAATGTGGAACATCAAAATCAGTACGATTTTGTTTACAACTTTGAACCACGAGTGGCCCGCCAATTCATGAAGGGGGAGAGTTTTTCTGTCCCCATCAATTTGTGGGATCAAAAGCTCCAATGTCCGCTCAAAGAGCCAAGAGCTTACGATCCAGCAAACCACCGAGAAGAAATCTTAGGGCACAAACTTGAGGTCTTGGCCGTCGCAAGTCGGGTATTCCTTATCGGGGTACACATTGTTTAAGGCACGGCATGGCTACGCTTGCTCGTAAGGTTGGTGGTATGGGATTGGACTCGGTCATTGCAATGACCGGGCACAAAGATCTCAAGCTTGCCGATCATTACTCCAAAATCGATGGCGAGGTTCAAAAAACGACTTCGCTCAAGATCCTTGAACACATCAAAAGTCTTGGAGTTGTCGAGCGAGAAAAACCAAGCTTTGAAGGTACAAATGTTGTTCCTTTAAGGCGCGTCAGATGAAATTTAAGGGTGTCTTGAAAGAGAATTGGGTGTCCTGGCACTTGAACAGCACTTGCAATAATTAATAATTTCAAATAGATAAGTGGCCTATGCCCGAACTTCCCGAAGTCGAAGTCGTCCGAAGGTCTCTGACTCAGATCTTTAAAGATCAACCCCTCATTCAAAAGGTGACTTGGTCGCGTCCCGATTTGCGGTTTGCGCTGCCTCTTGCGTTTTTGCGAACATGGAAAGCGACCACGATTTCGAGTGTCGAGCGCCGAGCGAAGTACCTGCTGCTTAACTCCGATAAGGGTTCGCTTGTTTGCCATTTAGGGATGACGGGGAGTTTTCGGCTCTTGAGTCATCCAGACGATGCCAAAACTCATGACCATGTTCAGTTTCACCTCAAGGACGGCTTGAGCTTGGTCTTTAACGACCCTAGGCGGTTCGGGTTTTTTCTCAAGTGGCCGGGCTCTTGGGATCAAGTCACACGCGAACAGCTCGGACCCGAGCCCTTGAGTGATGACTTTCGCGCGCTTCCGCTCAAGAAACTGCTCAAAGGTAAAGCAGCGCCAGTTAAAAATATTTTGATGGACCAAAAAAATGTGGTCGGCATCGGCAACATTTACGCCTCAGAAGTTTTGCACCGAGCGGGTGTGCGGCCGGGAAGAAAAGCGTCTGAGGTCACGCTTGCTGAATGCGAAAGGATCGTCGCGTTTTCGAAAGAAATTTTGCTTCAAGCGATTGAAAAAGGCGGCTCAAGTATTCGTGATTTTCACTCTCCAGATCTCGGTGAAGGCAGTTTTCAAAAGGCCCACTTAGTGTACGGCCGCGAAGGTGAAGTTTGCGAGCGATGTCAGACCAAAATCAAGCGCTCGGTTTTAGGTGGGCGGTCTACTTTTTGGTGCACCAAGTGCCAACGTTGAGTTGAAATGTGCCTCAAAATTCAGATTTACGCTGCGCTTCAAACACAGTCATGTCGGCTGAGGTCCTGAAATTTTCTTTGAGATTTTAAAAGTTCTCCACTACCCTGTCTAGACTTAAGACCAACGGATACGAAAGGAAACACCATGAAACTTATCATCGCTGCCGCTGTGATCGCTTTGGCATTCACAACTGGTTTCACTTGCTCTAAAAATGCACCAACGACAGAGGCTCCTGTCGCAACAGAGGCTCCTGCAATGCCTGCTGAGGGCGCACCTCCTGTTGAGGCTGCACCTGCTGCTCCTGCGGATGGTCAGACTCCTCCTGCAACAACAAACTAAGACGATCTGTCTTTAGGCTTGGTCTCTCATCGTTTCTTAACAATGGGGAGCATCGGGTTTTAAAATAAGGTCGTAGCTATCGTTTGCAAATCGGGGCGCTCAGGCTTTTAATAATGAAGTCACTTTTCAACAGGAGTCTTCATCGTGGAAAACCTCAGCGCCTTTGGTTTTTTTGGTAGCAATACATTACTCTACATCCCTCTCTCGATCCTTTTAATCGTCATCGTCGGCTATCTTGGAAGCCCGCTTTTTGTGTGGGCCCTGGCGGTCTTGGGCTTGATGTTCGGCTGGGGAGCCAGCACAACTGCGATGATCGTGGTTGCTGTTTTGTTTGCGATCTTCTTGATCGTACCGATTCGCCGAATCGTCTTTTCTTCCATCGTGATGAAAATTTTGGGTCCCGTGATGCCTAAAATCTCGGACACGGAGCGCACCGCTCTTGAGGCCGGTGTTGTTTGGGTTGAGCAGGATCTCTTCTCGGGTAAGCCCGACATGAAAAAACTCATGAACGAGTCGTACCCCAATCTAACTCCCGAAGAAAAACAGTTCATGGATGTGCAAGTTGAAAAACTCTGCTCACTCATCGATGCCTGGAAAATTTGGAAAACTCGTCAGATGGACGAGCAAGTCTGGGATTACATCCGCAAAGAAAAATTCTTAGGAATGATCATTCCCAAAGAGTATGGCGGACTGGGGTTCTCGGCGCTGGCTCACAGTGAAGTCATCATGAAGCTTGCAAGCCGCTCGATCGCCACTTGTATTACGGTGATGGTTCCCAACTCCCTTGGTCCGGCAGAACTGTTAGTTCACTACGGAACGGATGAGCAAAAGCGCAAGCTGCTTCCAAAACTTGCGTCTGGTGAAGACATGCCTTGCTTTGGTTTGACCGAGCCGATGGCAGGATCTGATGCCGGTTCGATCACCTCTTTTGGTGAGCTCTTTAAAGGAGAGGATGGCCGCCTTAAAATCAAACTCAACTGGAATAAACGCTGGATTACGCTGGCCGCAATTTCGACAACGATTGGTTTGGCGTTTCGTTTGCGCGATCCACAAAACTTGCTTGGTAAAGGCTTGGATCTTGGCATCACGGCAGCGCTGATCCCTGCGGGTACAAAGGGTGTGGTCCTCGGACGTCGTCACGATCCTTTGGGCGTTCCTTTTCATAACTGTCCCACACAAGGTCACAATGTCATCGTTGACGCCGAAGAGGCGGTGATCGGTGGTTTGAAAAACGCGGGTCTTGGCTGGCAAATGGTCAATGATTGTTTAGCTGCGGGACGCGGGATATCTCTCCCTTCACAGGCAACAGGCGGGGCAAAGCTCGCAACTCGAGTGACCTCCGCACACGCGGTGATCCGTCAGCAGTTTGGTGTCAGCATTGGTTTACTTGAGGGTGTTGAAGAGCCTTTAGCGCGCTTGGGTGCCATGACTTATTTGCTAGAAGCTATGCGCAAGTACACCATTGGTGCTCTCGACCGTGGAATCAAACCTGGTGTCGTGACGGCGATGGTGAAGTATCACGGCACTGAGATTGGCCGCAAGGTGATCAACGATGCCATGGATGTCATGGGCGGAGCGGGTATTTCGATGGGCCCACGCAACTTGATGGCCGAGATTTATATCGCGACTCCCATTGGAATCACGGTTGAGGGTGCCAACATCCTCACGCGTACTTTGATCATCTTTGGGCAGGGCGCTCTGCGCGCTCACCTGTACGCCTATAAAGAGATCAAAGCGATCGAAGATAAAGATTTGAAAGCTTTTGATGAGGCCTTTACGGGTCACATCGGTCAGATTGTTCGCAACACCTTTCGCTCGGTGGTTTTGTCGATCACTCGCGGTTACGTGGCCTCGGCGCCTGTGCATCCTGAGCTGCGTCTTTACGCTCGCCGTATCATGTGGGGATCTGCAACTTTCGCGATTTTAACTGATATCGCGATGGGAACGCTGGGTGGATCACTGAAGTTCCGTGAGAAAATCACTGGACGATTCGCCGACGTTTTGTCTTGGATGTACATTGGCACTGCAATTCTTCGCCGCTTTGAGGCCGAAGGCAGCCGCAAAGAGGATTTGGCTTTTGCAAAATACTCTCTCAAGCATTGTGTTGCCGAAATGCAAAAAGCTTTTGATGGTTTGTTCGATAATCTTTACGGTGTTCAGCAAAAACAATTGGGTCCAAAAATTGTGTTCGGACTGCTTCACTTTGTGTTCAAACATGTTTTGGGAACTTGGTCGCGCATCAACTCGATGGGCTCTCAGGGCACCGATCATTTGCAGCACGTGATTTGTGAAAAGCTCTTGGCGGGCGATGAAACGCGCGCGCGTCTTTGTGAAGGAATCTTTGTTCCTAAAGATCCTAAAGAGCAGCTCGCAAAAATTGAGGTTGCGATGAGTCTGACCGTTGCCGCTGGCGCAATCGAGAAAAAAGTTTACAGCGCACGCCGCGCTGGAACTTTGCCTCGCCTGAAAGGTGAGGCGCTCATGGCGAAAGCAAAAGAAGGCAGCGTCATTACAGCCGAAGAATACGCAACTGTTCACAAAGCAGCGGCGGCTCGTTGGGAATGCATCCAAGTTGATGATTTCTCTGAAGAACAGTTCTTAGCCAATAAAGTGATCCCGCC
>JBKCUU010000022.1:0-16981 GCA_046318155.1 Bdellovibrio sp.
TATTGACTAACGCATAAATAAAGGCGCAGTGGGCGATGGAATTGCTGAGCGAAAAATGGCGCACAGAGAAAAAGCCCCGGAGGCGTGGCTAAAGCCACGTCGAGGAGCTTTTTCGAGTACGTCATTTTGTAGCCAGCAAGGACAAGACCAATGCGCGTTTATTTATGCGTTAGTCAATAGTTCCAAATCCAGATCTATTTAACTATCTTTTTGTGCGAAAAGAAGCGGTTTTGTCATCCCAAATTGAAGGTGTTCAGGCAACCCTCACGGACCTTTTAAACTATGAAGCAGACTCGGATAAGCCGGGATTAGACCTCGAGGAAGTTTGTAATTACTTGGACGCGCTTAATTTTGCACGTAAACAAATTCATTCTTCAAAAGGACTCCCAATCTCTTGGAGGCTTATTAGTGAAATGCATAAGCGTCTGATGAAAGGTGTTCGAGGCGCAACCAAGCAACCTGGCCAAATTCGTCTATCACAAAAATGGATTGGCGGGCGTCGACCTAGTCGCGCTCACTTCGTTCCACCACCTCCTCTTGAAATGAAAAAAGCGCTTGAAGCACTGGAAGGATACATTCATAAAAGTCATGACCTTGATCCTCTTATTCGAATTGGACTTATACATGTGCAATTTGAAACGATTCACCCATTTCTCGATGGTAATGGTCGACTTGGTCGACTTCTCATCGCCCTTTTGTTGGAGGCCTGGGGTATTTTAGATTCGAGACTTCTTTATTTGAGCCTCCATTTTAAACGCAATCAGCAAGAATACTACAGCCGGTTGGATGCGGTTCGGACAAGGGGCGATTGGGAGGGTTGGATACAGTTTTTTCCTGAGGGTATTTGCCTGTCGGGACAAGAAGCGGTGAATGTCTCTCAAGAGCTTTTCAAGCTATTTGAATTTGATAGAAGAAAACTGCTGACGTCAGCTAAGGTCAGTGTGTCGGCGATTCGCCTGTTTGAAGAGTTGCCGAGAAATCCAGTTATAACGCTGAGGCAAGTGGTTGACCTTTTGAATACGACGAAACCAACTGCAAGCAAGGCAATAGACGCGTTAGTTGAAGTTGGCATTTTGCAAGAAATCACTGGTGGAAAAAGAAATCGATTGTTTAGATATTCAAAGTATATTGGTCTCTTAGAGTGAGGCCGTTCATGAAAATGATAAAAAGTTATTTTGTATCATTTTTACTTGTTTTTTCTTCATGTTCACATCGACCCGTGGCTGGCGACCTCATACTTCGAGACAAGGCGGGCTTGAAATTTGATCAGCAATTTGACTTCAGCGACCCTGAAAGCCTTGGGCGGCAAATTCAAAAATTTGGTTCTTTGTCTAGCTTTTCAAATCAGGAAAAGTTAGTCCGAATGTTAGTTGCTTTTCAAAAAGTAAAAGAAAATTCTTCCAAAAACGAGCTTCAGTTTTTACCGCACACTCAAACCAAGATTCAATTGCTGTCATTCTGCGCCTCTCCTAACAAGGCGATACCTGAAAGGAACGAAGTTTTCAGATGGACGGCTGGAGGTACAGGGATTTCTTTGGAGAAGCCCGTTATTCGATACTTTATTCAGGCCGGCCCAGCAAAACAGGAACTCATTCAGGAGTTGCTTTGGAATTTGAAAAACAAAACTTCTTATGAAGATTATCCGGAAGTTCTCCGGGAGATCCTTAACGAAGTTTCTCCTTCTGCGAAAATAATACTCCCTTCAAAATTGAGGAACAAGATCATTGATAAAGTTGTTCCTCAAGAATTACTTGAATCGACAGAAATAATTGAAGGAAAGTATTATTCATATATTGGGTTTGCCAATGAAATACGCAGAAAAAGATCAAAATTTCAAAGCCTCCCGGACGACGTGATATCCAAGATTCCGAAAAGTAAATTGATGGCGTCAACAGAAAGCCAAGGATATACTTCACAAACCATTACTTTCTATAATGCCTCTGATCAAACAGAATCCATCAATCTAGAAAATGTATATCTTCAGTCAACTCGAGAAGACGTGCAATCCCTTCTTTTGGTGTCGCTAATCCCAAATCTTGATGAAATTCAAAAGCTCTTGGAAACGGCAGCACTAAACTTGCTTGGCTATGCTGGATCTCAGCACCCAACTTTAAATCATGATGAAAAGAAGCTGGTAAAGCAAAAGCCGATTGAAGCTGCAATTGTGTTCTATTATTCGAGACTTGTTGAGCGCGTGAGTGAGTCCACTTTTCCAGGTTCATCAGTCAATGGAGAATCTGATGCAAGGGAGTTTCTCCTGGCACATGAGTCAGCTCCTCATCAGCCCCATGCAGAAAGAGAAATGGATCTTTTCAATAATGAAAAAGGAATTTCTTCTGCAAAAGAACTTTTGAAAAACGGCAATTTTGAAGTTCATGCACTATTTGAAAGGACGAGAAAAGAGATTGATGAAGGCCAATTAAGAATATTGAACCCGGCAAAATCGCGATGAAAAAAAGTTTCAAGATTTTATTTTGTGTTTTTGTAATGTCGGTATTGAGCGCAGGTTTTTATTATTACAATAATCACTTATTTACATGGGAAGCCAAGGTTCACTGGTCACAAGAACCTTTCGATGCTTCAAGGTTTAAGAATGGTTCTATGGAAGAGCGTGCGAAAATGGCGGCGAGTCTTATAACAGGTCGCTACTTGCTGGGTATGAATGCTGATGAAGTCTCTTACGTTCTAGGAGAAGAGACTGGCGATTATTATAAAAGTGATTCAAATCTAACCTACAGATTGACCAACAAAGGAAATGCAGATTGGATTTTAACACTGACTGCTGATGACAACGGAAAAATTTGCCAAGTTTTTATCCGAAAGAGCTGCTGTTCCGTCTCTAGAAGAGCTGCGGACTTTGTGCTGGGTGTCCTTTTTGAGGGATTTTAAGTTCATTTAATTTCACCCGCGACGTTCAGAAAATGGTGCGTCAAACTTTTACTGGAACCCTTTTACTTTATTGAAGAAGCAAAATTGGTCGTCTCTACTGGACTCGAACCAGTGACCTTTTCCATGTCAAGGAAACGCGCTACCAACTGCGCCAAGAGACGAGCTTGGGGAATTGAAGCTTTTTTATCAACTTTCGCTGATGCTTACAAGGCTCATAGGCCTGGAAATGTTGACTGAGGCACTGCATCATACCCCTGAGCAGGTATTCAATCGTCATGAAATGAGCTCGAAAAATGACTTGTGATTCTGCGCTCTAAAGCTAAAAACAAGGGGTGTCTTCAATCTACCTCTCGCATTTAAGATGTCCCGTACCTCCGCACTCGAAAGAGCAAGGCGAGAGCTACCTGTGGTTGCAACAAGCCTACTCACGCTACCAAAAGACTCAAGTATCGACCCTCGATGGCTACGCCAAACTTTTGAAGCGGGTCGGGTGCCCGCCCGATCAGATTTCTCGGCGGTACTTCTACCTCCCTGATTTTAACAATCGCCCCCTTGAAGATTGCGAAATATTTAAGGCCGACCATGCGGGCGGAGCACTTGCGCGGCAAAATTTCTTTCAAAAAATTTCGACGAATATTTTTGAAGATCTCTATGGGACCGATCCACTGCCCTCGCAATTGATCCATGTGACTTGCACCGGTTACGTGTCGCCCTCGGGCGCACAATTGGTTGCCGCTAAAAAATCACCCAGTACCATGGTGACTCACAGTTACCACATGGGCTGTTACGGGGCCTTTCCGGCACTGCGAATGGCTGCGGGATTTTTAGACAGTACCGTTCTGCCGCCCCAGACGCGAGAAAGCGTCGATATCGTTCACACCGAATTGTGCACGTTGCAGCTGTCTCCTGAAGATCCAACGCTTGAACAAATTGTTATTCAAACTTTGTTTGCTGATGGTGTGGCCGCTTATCGCCTCACCAAAGACCGCCCGGCCGCTCCCAGTCTTGAACTGCTTCACTCCGGCGAGTTTTTAATTCCCAATTCTGAGGCGGCCATGGCATGGGTCGTCGCCGATGGTGGAATGAAAATGACCCTCTCGAAAGATGTCCCGGCCATCGTCGGGCAGGCTTTGCACCAAGCTTTGCTCGATTGGGAGAAGCAGACCGGTACGCCGATTTTAAGTGAACTCTCTCGCACGATTGTTGCCGTTCACCCCGGCGGCCCTAAAATTATTGATGCGGTTAAAAACTTACTCGAACTCGAGGAAGACCAAGTTCGTTACAGCCGAGAAGTTTTGTTTGAACGTGGAAACATGAGCTCAGCCACGGTCCCTCATATCTGGAAAAAGATTCTTGAAAACCCGACTGTCGCAGATGGAACACCCGTGCTCTCAATGGCCTTCGGCCCTGGTTTGACTTTGTGCCTGAGCCTCATGAAGGTGCGCCGATGACCCTGCTTTTTATTGTTGCGACCTTACTTCAGGCGGCGCTCATCTTGCTGGACGAGTTTTACTTTCATTGGAAACGAAATCTTCCTAAGTGGGAGCGCATCGGGCATCCCGTCGACACCGCGGCCTTGTTAGCACCTCTTTCAATTGCAGCCTTTGCCGGCTTCTCAGAGACCACAATGCGTATTTACATCCTGCTTGCGATCGTGTCTTGCTTGTGTGTGACAAAAGATGAGTGGGTACACCGAGAGGTGGCCCCCGCCACGGAGCAATGGCTACATGCGGTCCTTTTTGTTTTGCACCCCGTGGTCTTGATCAGTGCCTACTTTACCTGGCAGGTAAGTCCGTTCTTGATTCAGCTGGTGATTCCTCCAATGGCTTTATTCTTGGTCTACCAACTTTTATTCTGGAACTTTTATGCAAACAGATTTTTCGAAAAAAGACAGTGAGTTGATCAACAACTCTTATTATCATGACCTGTCAGAGCGTTGGTACAAAGCGGACGATGATCCGATTGCTTTACTTCGAGCCGAGGCGCGGCTCAGAAATCCGTGGATCAGTCAGAAAATCAAGTCTGAATTTGGAGCGCTTGAGAGTGTCAAGGTTCTTGATGTCGGCTGTGGTGCTGGGTTTTTATCCAATCACCTCAGTCAAGAAGGCTTTGCCGTGACCGGTGTGGATCTTTCAGAAAGTAGCCTTGCCGTTGCCAAACTAAAAGATCAAACCAAGCGGGTCAATTACGTCTTGGCGGATGCCTACCAATTGCCTTTTTCAGCTGAAAGCTTTGACGTCATTACGTCGACTGATTTCTTAGAGCACGTTTCTGAACCCCGGCGAGTCCTGCAAGAGGTCTCGCGTTGCTTAAAGCCTGGCGGTCTTTTCTTTTTTCATACATTTAACAAGAATAAGCTTTCTGAACTGCTTGTGATCAAAAGTTTGGAATGGTTCGTTAAAAATACGCCTCCTCAGCTGCATGTCATCGAGCTTTTTATCAAGCCCAAGGATTTGCAAAAATGGATGCTGTTTGAAAATCTGAGGACCGAAGAGATTCACGGCGTGCGCCCGGTCTTTTTGCAAAAGCCGGTCTGGCGCCTGCTGTTTTCAGGTGTCGTCGATCCTCAATTTAAGTTTTGCTGGACCAAGTCTTTGGCAGTTTCTTACACGGGTTTTGCGCGAAAGTTGGCTCAACTCCGCTAATTTTAATGCGTTAGTCAATAAGTGTGGGGTGGCGGCTGAAGAACCTTGATCGTGGTATGAGTCACCGAGATGCCATTTGCCTTCAGGTACTCAAGCCCCCGAGTCAAAACCTTGTGTCCAACCGTGTACTGGGCACCATAGTTATCGATGTAATAGGCAAGTTTTAACCCCATCCAAGAATCATGATTTTCTGTAACGACGCAAACGGCTTCAGGAAATGTGCGAACCTCGGGAATGCCTTGGATCGAGGCGAGAAGACAACTTTGCGCCATTGCCAAGTCTGAACCATAGGGGAGTCTAAACATTTGACTCCGAACAATGGGGACATCTCCACTTTGAAAATTAGAAATATGCGAATTGGCCATCGTTCGATTTGGAATCACGATGACTTCATCCGTCCAGCCAATCAAGGTCGTCGCACGCCAAGTGATCTCTTTGACTTGGCCGACGGTTTTTTGCATTCCTTGAGTGACTTCAACCCAGTCGCCGATCTCAAAAGACTTATCGAGCTGTAAGCTGATGCCCGCAAATAAATTTCCGAGAGTGTCTTGCAAAGCAAGGCCTAAAATAATCGAAAACGCAGCCGAGGTTGCCAGCAGCGGCGCCAACTGAATCCCAAAAATCTGGGACGCTCCCCACAGAAACAAAACGACCGACATTAACAGTGAAAAAATATTAACAATCAGAACAGGGACGCCCGCTTTCATTGATCCCAAAAAGAGGTACTGCAAGATGATCAAACGGCAGACTTTGACAAAAACGGCACCGCCCCAAGCAAAAGTCAAAATGCCGAGGTAAGGAAGTGACCGTCCCAAAGCGCCACTGCCATCTGTCAACTGCAAAATTCCCGCAAACGTGGCAAAGAGAACGGACAGGATCAAAAAGTGGCGAAACAGGCCGGTAAAGTGATTTCTTAAGTTTCGATGGCGCTCTTCAGAAACGTCTCGTAAAAACAGTTTATAGAAGACCCACGCCAGGAGCAGAAGTGCCGAGAGAATGACAAAGGGCTCAAGATCAAGCAGGGTGTAGAGGCTTTGAGTCTTAATGAACTTTTCGTTCATGCGTGCCTCCTCAGATCAAATCCGCCAACATTGCGGTCAATCTGTAAATTGACAAGTTGATCTGGTCTTGAGTCACATCGTCAGAGCCTTCGCTATCGCGCCAATGACGAAAAGCTTTAATGTTCTTCCAGCTAATTGAGAACACCACGTTACCTGGGGGGCTGGTACCATGCGGTGTGATGTAGGGAGTGAGTCCACTGCCGCGAAACGAAACGCCGATCGAAGATGAGCGTAAGGTCATGACGCCCGATGAAATATCTTGAATAGCCATCTCAATCGCCTCTTTTTTGAGGGCTTTGAGATTTTGAAATGAAGTTCGAAAATTGGGATCTTCAAAAAAAGCGAGCAGTTCATCGCCTGCATTGATCAGGTCGCGCTCGATAGCGGCGGGTTTTTCACGCATCATTTGAGCCAGTTTGCGGGCCGTGGCAATCACGTCGACTCTTTTAACGGGGGGTTGCTTTGGTTCTGACATCGCCAACATTCTCTCAAGGAGTCATGAGCAAGAGCAAGCGGCTACGATCATCAGGACTTCGGACTAGGAAACCGCAGGTTGTCTCAAGAATGGTTCATTATGAGCCGATCAAGATTTCGGGAAAAGAGGTGTTCTATGTGCCGTGCATTGATCTCGTGGGTTTTAACCGTTTCGATCGCCTTTCCAGTCTGGGCCTTGACGCCCCAGCAAACGAAAACGGTTCAGGATTTTTTAACGACCACGGGTCTTTCAACACGCGCCGTTACTTGGTCTGAGTTCTATCAAAAGATCGAGAGAGATCTTCCGATGGATGTTCAGCGCGAAATGCAGCTTTTTATTAAGCTGAATCCCAGCGCCAAAATTCCTCAGCCCAAAGTCAGTAAACTCAAACAAGGCAAGGACGAAGTCGTTCAGCTTGAATTCACCGTTGGTAAAGAAAAGTCTTACCTGTTGATTTCAGGAAAAAGTGAATTTGCCACCATCAAGGGAAAGCAAGGTGGAAAAAAGTTTGACCGCCGCGTTCGTCTCTCTGACTTAAGAAACCCCGTGCGTTTTATGACCGAGCTGTCGGGTCAAGCAACACCGTGGACCGAAGTCGTCCCGAGCGTTCAGATTTTAACCATGGACCAAGTTAAAAAACTCGGGCCTGCACAGCGAAGAGCTTACGTTGACAAGCTCCGCGATCTTTTGGTCAGTGCCGAAAAAGTACAAAGTGCTTTTGGAAACTCGAGCAAGTCTGCCAGTCTACAAGATTACCTTCTTCAGCAGCTTGTTGAAGAAGCCTTTGCTGCAGTGGCCTCCGGCGAGTGCATCGTTGCGGGTTGGGTCGGTCAATACCGAAACAATTCGTGTGAGCCCCCCCAACAAGCGCGCTCAACAGGCTGTGCGAAGTGCAATAGCGAGATCTATGGTTCGTCATCGCCTTGCATCAGCTTTGCAAATGGTAAATTGCCGCTCAACGCGACTGAGATTTGTAATCAAAGAACAGAGTCAAATAAATATGCGGTCTTTCAAGGTGTAAAAAATCAATCGGAGTTGGCCAACAAGCTACAAAGTTTATCGGGCGTTCTGACGGGACTTCGCGAGAAGTGCACGAGCATTGAAGCCGGCGTTGTTCAAGGTGCCAAGTTGCTAGATCAACAACAAACTTGCAGCCATTTCAAGGGCCGAATCACTGAGCTAGAAGCTGTTCAATGCCAAATTTTAGAACAACAGCCGAATCACTTTCCGGACCTCCGTTGCCGTCCACCCGCGGTCATTTCTCCGCCGCAAGAGCCGCCTCAGCCAGTGGGTCCCTCAGTCAATCGACCTGCAAGCGGGGATTGCACAAATTTGCCCACTTCGCCGACTCAGTTGCGCTGCCAAGCTTCTCCGGTCATAGAAATTGCCTGCGAAGAGGATGGTGAACAAGTCGCAAAATACTATTGTGCTTGCGGGCCAGGTGAAGAGGTTGAAAAACAAAATTCAAACTTGGCCGTTGCTTGTCATCCTTTAAGAAAGGATTCGACTGGCGGCATCGATTCGTACCGAGGAGAGCGTCCCAAAAAAGAAGAGCCGTGGTTTAAACCTTGGATGGGCATCGCACTGGCGGGAGCTGCGGGTCTGGCGCTGTGGTACTACGGGACAAAATCAACGCTTGAGAATCAATACAGCCTGATCACACCGACAACAGTCGCGACGCCGGTGCCTGCACCTTATACCCCCCCTTCGCCCGTGACGGCTCCCACGCCAATTGATATCTCGCGCCCGCCGCCAACCGGCACTCGATAAAAGGCTGGACCTTCTAAATAGAAGCCCGAAAAGGTCGAGAGCATCTCGACCTCTTTCGTTTTAATGTGATGAAATAGAAGAATGCTGACGCCTCCCCATGAGACCATTCTTCCCGGAACACCAGCCCCTCAGACGCCTGATCGCGATCGAACCGGTCGGCGGGAGCAAGTTCGCCGCAATGGCGCACTTGATGATTTGGACTTTGTCGAATCGAGCGGGTCTTTTCACGGCGGTCCCAATTGGAAAAAGAGCGGCTATGCTCTGGTGGCGTGGTCTTTTGTCGCGAGCATCATCGATGCGTGCGTTGTGGTCGGCCTGGCTTGTTTGTTCATGGTTGTCGTTCTGTTCATTGCAAAGATGGGCGGGGAGTTTCTCACTTTTGATCGCGCTGTGATTTTAAATGCTGTCTTTATTCTCTTTGTTTTTTTGCACGTGACTTACTTGCTTTCACTCCGTGTTATTTTAGGTCATAGCTTGGGTGAGTGGGCTTGTGGCTTAAAGCTGGGTGAACCGCACGCGAGATTGTCGCCGCGCTATTCATTAAAAGTCTTATGGCGTTTTGTGATTGTGGCCGCAACCGGTGTGTTGGTGTTGCCAATTTTAAGTTATTTAACCGGAAAAGACTGGGCCGGCCGATTGTCAGGTCTTCCCTTGATCTCCTTAGTTAAAGGAACCCGCATATGAAAAGCCCACTCTTCAAAGCAATTTTGTGTTTTTTCGTTCTTCTAACCGCCGCTTGTGAAAAGAAAGATGAATCGAAGAATGACGGCAATCCTGGTGGGACCGATAACGGCAATCTTCCTCAAGCTGGCGCGGTGAATTGGGATGTGGGCACAGAAGTCCCACCGCATGAAGCCGGCAAAGAAGGTGATTTTTTTATTCATACCGGTAACGGCAATTTGTATCGAAAATTTCGTGATCAGTGGACGGTCATGATGACGATGCGCGGAGCCGTGGGAGCAACCGGATTACCTGGTGCGATGGGTCCCCAAGGACCCAAAGGTGAGACGGGTCCAACGGGAGCCACAGGTCCTGCGGGCGCAGCCGGAGCGATGGGCCCCGTGGGTCCTCAAGGCCCAGCCGGTGTCGCGGGAGCTTCGGGCCCTGAGGGGGTTCAAGGTCTCACGGGTGAAAATGGAATCGATGCCAACCGGATCATTCTGACTCATCGACATGGGCAAAGCGCAACGGTATGGAAAGTTCCCAAACGCGTGATTGCAGGTGGTCCCAGCACGCTTGAAGTCACCTATGGGACTGTCGGAAATGGCGTCGTCGTTTTAGATCTTGGCCCCAGAGTTCGCTGCGCGTACCGGGGCGAGGGCGCGAGCAGTGATCCTCGCTTCGGGACTTTCGATTACGAGCGCGGACGAATCGCTTCGCTAGAAAAGTGTGTCGACCTGGCGCAAATTTCAAACTCCGACATCTTAAACAAAACGGACCGTTACCTTAAAGCCTCGGCGGTTGATATGAGCCGCGGCCTTGAGCTCGTCATACAGGATCAGGTGACATTTCAAGTGTTGCAAGCCGGCGGTAAGATCCCAGGCGCTAAAGTCTTAGCGTTGATCCCGCTTTATATTTACCCGTGACGGGTCCAGAGCCCCATCACTTCTAAATGTTCTGTTTGCGGAAACTGATCAATCAGGATCAGTTTCTGGCAGCGCCAGCCGGCCAAATTTGCTCTTAAATCTTGAACCATCGACTCCGGAAAGCACGACATGTAAACCAGGTTCTGCACTGGTGAAGAGGGGAGCTCCTTTAAAAAAGAACCCAGCCCTGAGCGTGGGGGATTGACCAAAACAGTGTCGCAGTTTTTAAGATCAACCGCTGTGGTTTGAAAGTTTCCGACCTTCAGTTTGATTTGAATGCCGCTATTTCCAGAGAGTTTTTCGAAGGCTTGCTGGTTCGCTTGAAATGCCAGCGCCGAACTTTGATCAAACTCGTAGGCTTTGAGGTTTTTTGCTTTTGCAGCGGCGGCGAACGTGAGATTCCCGGTTCCAGATCCAAATTCAACCAGGTTATGAGACTCAGGGACCAACCCCAGCAGAGACCGGATGATTTCGCGGTTCGCCTGGCTTCCGACCTGAGAAAAATCCCCAATTCGAGACAGCAGTGGAAACGGCGTTTCCCCCAGCCAAGTTTCGGTCCAGGGGTGAAAGACAGGGTCTTTCAGAAGTTTGGGTGTTTGTTTCTCGAAGCGAAAGTGTTTGCGGCGCTGTCCGATTTCGATGACGTTTGCCATACTGGCCAGGCGCTCAAGTGTCGATCGTTCTTCGAACAGGGCTTTGACATCTTGATTTGATAGATCCAACCACAGGCCCTTGTCGCCGCGGGCGTTGATCCTCAGGCGAAAAGAGCCACGCTCGATCGGCAATCGAACTGTACGAAATTCTAGGAACCAGCTTTCGAGAGATGGACTGAGTTGCAAACAAGCGGGGAGATCCAAAATCTCGGTTCGGTCCTTGTTCCATAATCCAAGACGTCCTTGTTGAATTTGAAAATCGAGTCGGTCGCGAAGTCTGAATCCCGGCAACCGGGCCCAACTCAGGTCTTTGGGTTCTGATAAACCTTGGCCTCTCAGCAGTTCTAAGAAGCGAGTCTGCTTTTGTTGGCGCTGCTGATGAAGGGGGGTGCCCCAGCTTGAACACCCCGAGCAGATTGAGGCAGTGGGACAAACTACTTCCATTGGAGCCAACAGCTCACATCGTTTTTTTGAGCGCCGTTTTGTTCGGGACTGATAACGCACGCCGTATAAAACGCGAATTTGACAGAAATAAGAGGGGTCGGCATCAATAACCTCTGTAGAAAATAAAGACGACTTATAGGATATCCAAATGCCAAAAAACCGAACTTTTGTTTTGACTCATCAGACGCCAAAAATCTTCGTTGTTTTGCTCCTATCTTGTACTTCGTTTTTAGGATCTTGCCAATTTCTGGATCAAGTTCAGGCTCAGGATTCTGGGGCCCCCTCGTTCCGGGCCGACAAGACCGATATGCAACAAGACCCCGGCGTGATCAGCGGCCGCCGACAGCTCACCCAGGTGGGTCCTCGCAGCGGCGAGGCTTACTTTAGCCCCGATGGGCAAAAGTTGATTCTTCAAAGCGAGCGTTTCGCCGGCAACCCTTTTTATCAAATCTACAGATTGGATCTACAAACCGGTCAATCGGAGCTCCTGTCGACGGGCCTAGGAAAGACCACGTGTGCTTGGTTTCACCCTTCGATGACCAAGGCCCTTTATTCAAGCACCCACTTGGACAAGGACTTCAAAAAGAAGACTCAAGAAGAGTTCGAAATCCGAAAGTCCGCTCAAAAAGCCAAGTACAGCTGGAGCTTTGATGACACCTTTGACATTTTCGAGGTAAATCTCAAATCCAAGGCGCAAAAACGACTGACGAAGGCAAAAGGCTATGATGCCGAAGCCTCCTATTCGCCCGATGGTCAGTGGATCTTGTTTGCAAGTAACCGCACAGGCTATACCGAAAAGCTGAGCGACGACGAGCAAAAAGTTTTTGCTCAAGACCCCTCGTCACAAATGGAAATTTATTTGATGAAGGCGGATGGCACGGGTGTGAAGCGTCTGACCAATCACTTGGGGTACGATGGGGGTCCGTTCTTTAGTCATGATGGTAAAAAAGTCACCTGGCGCCGATTCACGGCGAACGGAGCCTCTGCCGAAATTTGGACGATGAACCTTGATGGCTCTGAGGCCAAAGAACTCACTCGCTGGAAGGCGATGAGCTGGGCGCCCTTTTTTCACCCCTCGGGCGACTACATTATTTTTACTTCGAACAAATTAGGATACGCCAACTTTGAATTGTTTATCGTTGATGCCGCGGGAACCAAAGAGCCCGTGCGCGTGAGCTATTGGGACGGCTTTGATGGTCTTCCGGTTTTTTCGCCCGATGGTCAAAAGCTGGCCTGGACTCACCGAGATGAAAAAGGGGAGTCGCAAGTTTATCTCGCCAATTGGGATGACGCCAAAGCGCGAACGCTTTTGGGCCTTGCGCAAAAAGCACCGCGGGGATCTGAGCTTGCGGGTGATTTCGCCTCGCAAGACGGACGCTTGCTCGTTGATTACCTAGCGGGCCCCGAACTCGCCGGACGGTCAACGGGCTCCGCTGAAGAAGTTCAGATGACCAAAGATCTGGGGCAACTCATGTCGGACCTGGGTCTAAAGCCAGGTTGGGAAAAGTCCTACACGCAGCCCTTCGAGTTTACTGCGGGCGTCGAGCTCGGCAAAGGCAACGAACTCAAACTCCAAATCGATGGCAAAGACCGCGTGCTTAAACTCAATGACGATTTTATGCCGCTCTCATTTTCAAAGAGCGGGCAGTTTACTCAGGCCGGTGTCGCCTTTGCGGGTTACGGGCTGATCGCTTCGGCTGATGAAAAACAACCCGAGTACAACTCTTATAAAGACCTCGATGTGAAGGGAAAATGGGTCTTGGCCTTTCGCGAGATCCCCGAAGAGATTCCCAATCCCCGCCGCATTTTCTTGAATCAAGTTTCGCGGCTTCACCATAAAGCTTTGGTCGCCAAACAAGCCGGCGCCATTGGTTTGCTCTTGGTCTCGGGCCCAAATTCAACAGCCAAGCAAAAGATCTTAAAGCTGCGCTTCGATGGCAGCTTTGCCGAGGCGGGGATTCCCGTTCTCTCGATTTCAGATGAAACCGCCGAGACCTTGCTCAAATCGACGGGCCGGTCACTGAAGTCCTGGCAAACGGAACTCGACAAAGGCCTGATGAAAGGCGAGAGCGAACTTAAAAACGTGCTCGTCACGGCTCAAGTTGATTTGATCGAAAAAAAATCAACAGGTCACAACACGCTTGGTTTGATTCAGGTGCCTGGCGCCAAGCAAACGCTTGTTATTGGTGCTCACGGCGATCACTTGGGCCGCGGCGAAAGTGGATCTTCGCTGGCACGCGGAGGCGAGCTTGGGCAAGTCCACTTTGGTGCGGACGATAATGCCTCGGGCGTTGCCGCGCTTTTCATGATCGCGCAAGCGATGCGAACTGAAATGAAAAAGGGGACCTTTAAACCCAAACAAAACATCTTATTCGCCGTCTGGTCGGGCGAAGAAATTGGACTTTTGGGATCCAGTGCTTTTTTAAAAATGAACAAAACACCGCTCTCGGCTTACCTCAACATGGATATGGTCGGCCGCTTACGAGAAACTTTGCTAGTTCAAGGCGCCGGCTCCGCGCTTGAATGGCGTCAAATCCTAGAGCCGCTTGCGGTCGCTGAGAAGCTGTCAGTCAGTGTTCAAAATGACCCGTACCTGCCCGCGGATTCGATGGTTTTTTATAAGAAGCAAGTCCCGACCCACATGTTCTTTACGGGAGTTCACACCGAGTACCATACGCCGCGAGACACGGCCGCCACGCTTAATTACGAGGGGATCTCTGAAATCGCCCGGTTGATGAACCGGTTGGCCCAGGTGTTGGCATCAGGCCGAGATACTTTTCAGAAGCCCATTAAGCTGACTTACCAAAAGGTTGAGAGTTCGCACCAAAAACTTGAGGGCCGCAGCTTTCGCGTTTACTTAGGAACGATCCCTGATTACGCCCAAGAAAAAGTAAAAGGCGTTTTGATTTCGGGAACGTCAAAAGATTCACCCGCTGAAAAGTCAGGACTGAAAGCTGGAGATGTGATTAAGGGTCTGGCCGGAACTAAAGTCGACAACATTTATGATTACGTTTATGTTCTTCAAAGTTTAAAGCCGAATCAAAAAATTCCTGTCGAAATCAACCGCCAAGGCCAATCGTTGACGCTTGAGCTGACGCCGGCCCTCAAAGAATAACAAAGGATGGTTCCGATGAAAAAAGCGGCTGCATTTGTTTTAACGGGCACATTGATGTTGAGTGGCCTGGCTTTGGCAGATTCACGTTTGGTCGTGGTTTCGGGTGATTGCCTCAGAAACCTGACGCCGGACCGTGCGGCGATTACTCTGACCAGCGAAGCGCTCGAAAAAAACCCCGGCGCCGCGATGGAAAAGGCAACGGATCAATACAACCGCGTTCGTGAGCGAATTAAAAAGCTGAATCTCAAAAACATGGAACTTGAAACCAGCGAATTTGGCGTTCAGGAAGACATCGACTGGTCAAACAACAAAAAAACATCAAGAGGCTTTCGTGCTCGCTTGGGACTTCGAATAACGACATCTGAAACTGCAAAACTAGGCGAGCTTGCGATGCTCGCATCCGAACTCAAAGTCCAGGATGTGTCTGGCTTGCAGCATTTTGTGTCGCGCGAAACTTTGCAAAAAGAGCGGCAGGCTTGTTTAGAAGACGCGTTTCAAAATGCCAGAGCCAAGGCCGAAAAACTCGCCAAAGTGTCAGGCCAAAAACTGGGATCTGCCGCTTACATTCAAGAAGACAGCGCTAGTGCCCCATCGCCTCGTCCGAAACTGATGGCCCAAATGGAATCCCGACTGGAGGCTGCCTCGTCAGTGCCCATCTTTGAGGCGGGGACCAACAAGATGATGGTGAACGTGCAAGTCGGTTTTGATCTGAAGTAAACTGTTAAGAGACAGCCATGGCTGCCTTGTTGAGCTTTTCTGATAAGTTATATTATGTAACATTCTGGGTGGGTCTTTTGAGTCTTGTTCTTGCCTGAAAAAAAGTTTAGTTTGCGATCATGCAAACACTCTCTTTTTTGCTCCTGTTCTTGCTTATCCCGCTCACTTCATGTGCCAGCACCAGTTCGACTTATCGGCTGAAGTACCAAAACCTCGATGTTCGAATCAGTGAATACGTCCCCAAGGGACAAGCACGCAGTTTTACCGCCGTCATTTTTCCGCCCACAGGTGGATCCACAACTCTGGACCGAGAATACGCTAAGAAGTTAGCAGCCAAGGGTATCAGGACTTTGATTCTCGAAGACTGGTCCGGTTTTGATGAAAGCAGCGTTGATCCGGAACTGCACGATCGACACATCGGTCGCGCGAAGCTTGCTTTTGAGGCTTTGACAAAAAAGTACCCAGGCCCCTATCGACTTCTTGGAACAAGTTTGGGCGGAATGTACGTGGCCGCCATAGCCGCCGAACAAGAATCTGTTGAGAGCTGGGTCACGATCGCATCGGGCGCTCCCTTTAGTTTTGTTTTGTCGCGGTCTGATCAGGAGGGTTTGATCAGTTTACGAGACCAGCGTAAGCCCCTTTGGCTTTTTGATTCTGGCGACTATGAAGCCATGCTCGGATTTGCTATTACTCAAGATATTTTACCGCCACGACATGGAGTCCTTGCCGTTGCTGGGGCTCAGGGACGACCAAGTTCCGGAGCGCAATGGAGACAAGCAAAAGTCCTGATGTTGATTGCCACCAAAGACACCACCGTCCCGACAGAGGCCCAAGAGCTCTTGTGGCGAGCTGTTCCCGGCGCTCAGCGAGTGAACATTGAGGCAGGACATTTTTGGGGCATCGTTCGCGCTTGGTGGAGTCACGGCACAGAGATCGTCGAATTCTTAGCGGCGCCGCAAGGGATTCCTCAGTCGGCCCAATCAAGCATTCTTTAGTCGAAGGTCCATTCGCGAAACCCTAGCTTTTTGGCTTCATCAAGGTCCGCGCGATCAATTTCGTAAACATTTGATTGCCCAGTGGGTGTCCCGCAGGCTTGGATGTGCATCAAGCCATCCATCTTGTTGACGGCTGAAAAAACCTTGATGCTGCCCAGTTGCTTTTGCATTTGGGCGAGGGGAATCGCTTTGCCTTGTCCGCACTGCAGGCTGCCATCAGGTTTGAAAATTCTGACTCGGTTTGAAGGATTGGTTGTGTTTTTGACGTCGTTCATCGGGAGTGTTGCCTGTACAGGTTTTTGGGTTGAAGCTTCGGAGCGCTGTTCTTTGCAGGGTCCGGTTCCGCAGGCCGAAACCAGCAGACCCATCACGAGTATTGAACAGGCAGACGAAACTAAAGATGATCTTTTCATTCAAACTACCTCAGCTGCGGAAGCATTTTGGGCGGGGCCCATTTGGCTTCGATGGCGTACAAATTGGCTTCATTCGAAACAAAGTAAACCATGTTGTGCCGGTCATCGATCGCCGGTGGAGACAATATCCCTCTCCCCGGCTCAAAATGCCCCAACTCTCGCCCGGCGCTGGCCTCAACAAAGCGCAAGCTTCCCAGAGACTCGCCGTAAACGATCAC
>JBKCUU010000023.1:0-57228 GCA_046318155.1 Bdellovibrio sp.
AACTTGATCTCTATGAAGTGAAGTTTTCACAAACGTTTCAGAATCAACTCACGCGCCAATTAACTCAGACGGCTCATGCTCTAAAAAATGTGAATAGTTTGAGTTTGATTATGCCCACCGACAAGGATTTTGAAACCAAAGTCGATGAGCTCAAAATTCATGTCAAAAACTGGAGTCGGATGAGTTGAGTGCTTCTATCGACCGATCCGCCAAGCAGGTCAATCCTTGCGTTAAAAGTGTCTCCGATTTACAATACAGGCTATGAATCTTAGGCATATGCAACTCAATACTCCGAAGCTGAAAGAACAGGCTTGATTAGAGCCGGTTCAGCTTATTTATGGCATTGAATCCTCTTGGATGTCCGAAGAGAGTTAACTTTGTTTTTGTTTATAGGTTATAAATGAATTTATCTGAAATTAAAGTCTTGCACGTCGAGTTGACTAACAAATGTAATGCTGGTTGCCCGATGTGCGCTCGCAGTTGGCAAGGACGGGTATTTACTGCGCCCTTGAAAGAGTTGCAACTTCACGATTTTCAAGATTCAACCAAAAATTTTAATTTTAAAAATTTAAATCGGGTCTATTTTTGTGGTAACTTTGGTGACCCAATTATGGCCCAGGATTGTCTCGCAATAGTCGAATACCTAAGAAAAAAATATCCCCATTTAAGCATAGGAATTCATACAAATGGCGGGGCAAGATCATCTCAGTTTTGGCAAGACCTCGCACCACTATTGACCTATTGTCGATTTGGAATCGATGGCCTTGAAGATACCAACCATCTTTATCGACGAGGAGTGAATTGGAAAATTTTAATGAAAAATGTCAAAACATTTATAGATGCAGGCGGAATTGCCGAGTGGGATTTTTTGGTTTTCAAGCACAATGAACATCAAGTAGAAGCTGCGAGAGAATTTGCGGCTACACTAGGGTTTAGATTTTTTCAGACAAAGAGCTCTTCTCGTTATGTCTGCTCAATAGAGGGTAAACCTTTACCAATGCCTGTGGTCGGCGCTGAGGGTCAAAAACTGTATGATATTCTTTGGTCAGACAAAGTTGAATACAGAAATACTCATATTGAAAAACCTAGAAAAGCAATACTTAACCAGGAAATTTCTTGTAAGGCTTTGAATGAAAAAACAGTTTATTTAAATGCGGACGGACGAATTTACCCCTGCTGCTGGCTTGCAGAAAAGCATCAGTCCACAATCTCTGAATACGAACATCAACAGGTGACGAATTTTTTTTCAGAGTTCGAATTTCATAAAAGCAATGAAAATCACTTTCTTGAGCAATCGTTTTCAAAGTTAAGGAAATCTTGGAGCCTGCCAAAAAATTCCCTCTCTAGCTTACAAGTTTGCACGAGAGTTTGCGGCACTGAAAGCTCATCGTTTAGATCGCAATTCCTTACTAGCAAAGCGCTCAATTAAGAGGGCTTGCCCCACGATCAATTTCAACTCGTGGGGCAAGCCCAAGAAAAACTCTCACTACAAGTCGGTTACCTGCGCCACATCTGGTGACTGTATTTTGACCGATTAGACTTCTAAGAGGTAATCACAGAACTCCCGAAGCGGCACCACCTCAATTCCATCAGAATGAAGCTGCCTTTTTCCAATGGCCGTAACGAAGGCTCGGCGTATTTTTTTTTCTGTAGCAGCTAGCGCAGCAGGGATCAGAAACTCACCGCCCCTCGCGGACCCAAGCTTGATCTGCACCAGAGTCATGACCTTGTCAGTTTCCACAATTAAGTCGATCTCTTCTTTTTCTTTTGTGCGCCAAAAATGTAAATCCCAATCCTTACAAAAATGATCTCTGGTTTTGATCGCCTCGCTGACCACTAGATTTTCAAATAAATGGCCGGCCTGCGGAGAATTTAAAATTGTTTCCATTTCCTGATGGGACTGCAAGCGAACGGCAAGGCCGATGTCCATCAGATAAGCCTTCGGCATTTTAATCAGGCGTTTGTTGAGGTTCGAGTGGTACGGCTTTAAGATAAAGAGTATCCCATTGTGCTCCAGGAGCGACACCCAGTCTTTGACTGACTTTCCAGAAACACCTGCATCTTTCCCAAGGGATTCAAAATTGAGCAATTCTCCCACGCGGGCGGCGAGAAGGCGTAATGTTGTCGAAAAAGAAGTTAACTTTTCAACTCCTGCTGTTCGGGCAATATCTTTTTCAATGAAAGTCGAAAAGTAATCGTTCATAAATGAGACTGCATTCAGCTCAGGTCGAATCCACAGCTCGGGGAATCCACCCCGAAAAAGAATCTGCTTGAGATCAATCTTCGCATCGAACTCCCAAATCTCATGAACCGACAGACCATGGACATGAAAAATACTGACTCGGCCCGCCAGAGTCTCTTTTAGCGCACGGTCAATTTCTGTTTGATTTGATCCTGTCATCCGGAAGGCCGCTGGCATCGTCGGCGTATTGCTTTCAAGCCGATTGCGGCGTTGCCCGTCGATATTTTTTTTGATTGAAAAAAGCAGTTCCGGAGCTCGCTGTATTTCATCGATCAACGTGGGAAGGCCAAGTTGCGAAATCACAAATTCAGGATCTTGGGTCGCCCGACTTTGCTCATTAGGGTCATCCAGAAAAATCTTTGAACGAGGAACAGGGGTCATCTTGAGCAACATCGAGGTCTTGCCGATTTGCCGAGGACCTCGTAGCAAGATCGCCTCAAGACCTCTAGATTGATCCCAATTATTTAAAAAATCCCTTTTTATCCACATATTTGGCTACATTAACCCATTGGTTCGATATCGTCAAGGAGCTTAAGTGGTCCGAACTTTTTTAAAGAAAAAATAGAGCTTTTGCAGCCAGCGTGGTTCGCCATGCATGTAGAGCGGAAACAAACTAAAAATCTCTGGATCAAGATTAGAAAGATAAAATTGCTTGCCGGTTTTTTGCAAAAGCAATTGTTTGCGCCAGATCTGGTGGCTGTATCTTGAGTCTTTCTTGTTCGGAGTGAGGTGATAGGTTTGCTCTTTCCAGAGCAAAAACCGCATCTTTGCTTTGGCAAAACGATAGCCAAGATCAGTGTCTTCAAAACCATAACTGCGAAAGATTGGACGAAAATGCCCCAGCTGATCGATGGCACTTTTTCTGACCGCCAAGCAATAGGTGCAGGTATAACGCCAATGATGAGGGATCTTATTCCAGTCAGCGGAATCAAAAAAAGGAGTCCAATAAGAAGGTTCTTCGATGTAAAGATCTTCTGAGGGCAAATCCTCAGGACGAACATTTTGGGTGCTTTTTTCTGGCCGAATGTGCAATCGTGGGCACTGAATCATATCTGCATGCAAGGTTTGAGTCATCAGATCTTCTAAAAAGTTTTTCTCGACCAGCATGTCGGAATCTAAAAACAAGACCCACTCCCCGCGAGCTATTTTCAATCCAGCATTACGACAAAGCCCTGCGTTGAAGTTTTGTTCATTTTCAAGAAGTCGATGGCGATACAAATACTTAAACTGAATTTGCGAGTGAATTGGCCCTAAAAGTGCCTTTAATTTATCTCGAGTGTGATCGTGACCGCCATCATCAACGACAATGACCTCGTAAGCAGCAAAAGAAAGTGTTTGTGAAAATAGATGCTGGATCGTGTTGACTAAAAAAAGTGAATTATTTCTGGTCGGTATAATGACACTCAAAGTTGGCTTGTCAGCTAGCTCCAACTGCCATTGCATTTCAACTTGGCCTTCTGCTTCCGGAAAAATCTTATAGTCGCGGTAAGGCAGTGCTTGAGCATTAAATTGAAGCTGCCGTAACTTGACTATGAAATCGTTAATTTCGACGCAACTCACCGTCTGTTCATTCTTAAAATCAAAATCTGAAGGCAACAAAAAAAAGTTTTCATCATTAAGAATTTCTTTAAAGATTGAAAAATCAATTTTCAATAGATTGCGACAAACAACAAAGGCAAAACAAATTTTACGAATCGACTTGTATTTACTTGTTAAGGACTTAACCAAATCTATATTCGAGTCATAAACAAGGACATACAGTCTTATGTTTTTATCACAAGAGTCGATTGCTGTGCAAATGTCGTCAAGTGATCGATCTTTAGTTTCAATTTCGAAAGATTCGTTTTTAAGTTGCATTTCATGCCCTAAAAAATATTTTAAGTTCTGCACCATCATATTTGTCTGAAATAGAACTCTCGACAACCCTTGATCTGTGTCAAAGCAAAAAATGTGCTGGCATTTTACTTGATATCTGAAATGCTGAACCCATGAAAAGTAGCGAAATTTCTTGCTAATTTCAAAATTTAGCCGCGCCCTAGGATGTTGTCCAAAATGAAAGTCAGTCGATTTTATCATTTTTTGAATTCTTACTTAAGCCCGACTCTTAAAACTTATTTTCAATTCAGATATCCAAACCTCGATGACTTCCAGGTGATGCTGCTGGTGCAAGGCAAAATCTTTCAGGTTTATCAACTTAAGTTTTTTGTTCAGGATTATCTGATTAAAAAGCCCTACAAGATTATAGACTGCCAGTGCGAGTTTGGTGCTGAACTCAAGTGGTATGTCCCATTTGCTTATTGGCATTATAAAAATGGGACTCTGCTTAAAACAATCTCATCATCACAGACAAAGAGTTTGTATTACTTTAGCCCCGAGCATCAAGAGGTTCCGCGCTTGCGGCGCTACTGCACATCGTATGAGATCCCGAATTCAGAAGATCATAACTTTAAATATGACCTCTCAAAATGGACTCCACCCTCTTATCGATCTCGATATGCGCATAAAAAAATGTGGCAGTTTTCAAAGCCAATCTTGATTATCTCCAACAAATACACCACCCAGTGGGGCGGGCTGCCGGTCAATTTTATTAAAATCGAAACGACTCTGCAGTTAATTGATCTCTTAAGAAATCAGTTTACGATTGTCTACAGCAGACCCACGAGTGACCTTGCTCCCCAAGACAGAGAGAGCGAAACCTTGGATTTTAACGACAAGCAGGCCATAAAATGTGCCTTTGCTGATGTGCTGTTTTCAGAAGACATCTATCAAAGCCATCAACATGAGTTTCGAGATTACAATGAGTTTCAATTGGCGCTCTATTCGGTGTGTTCCAATTTTATATCCGTCCAAGGTGGCAATTCAGTTCTGGCCAGTTATTTTGGCGGCAAAAACTTGGTGTATTTAGCAGAGGGACATGAGGTCCGATTTGGAGAATATGAGAACTTTTACCATCAGCTTTCAGGCTGTTCACTAACCGTTGTGAGATCTGAAAGTGAGCTCATCGAAAAAACCAATCTTTTGTTTATGAATGATGTTACGAATGATAAAAAAGCAGTCTTAACAAAAAAGCCAAAGATCTACGATACGAGATATGCAGATATGAGCCTCGACATGTCAGCGTGGTCTTCAGGGCAAATGGACTCTAAAATCTGGATGTGTGAGGTTTTAGAAACACATCTCGGTACGACCCAAGACTACAATGTTATTTGCTTTGGTGGGTGGTACGGTCTTAATGCCTTTGTTCTGCTCTGTCGAGACCGCCTACGAGTGAACTGCTTTACAAACTACGATATCGACGAGCACGCCTTAGAGACATCTTTACTCATCAATAAAGCTTGGACGATCGGATCGCAAAAATACCTTACTCATCTCCAAGATGTGAACACCTTAGATGTTAAAGAAATCATTGAATCGAATAACAAGACTTCAAAAGTCATCTTCATAAACACCTCTATCGAGTCGATCGAGGGCCTGACTTGGTGGAAAAACCTCCCATCGAATCAACTTGTCTTGCTTCAGACCTGCACTCTGGTTGCAAGCTATTGCGTCGGTCCGACCTTTACGAGTCTTGAGCATTTCCGAAATATCTTTGCGATGAAAAAAACTCTTTTTGCCGGCGCAAAAAGATATGAGTATCCTGATGGCTCGAGCTATGAACGGTTCATGATACTGGGCGTAACCCCCTAAAGACCCCGGCTTGTCACTGCAGCTGAATTCAGTCATCATTGATTCAGCTCGTGTTTTTCGTATTCCAGGGAGGGAATTTTTTGGTAAAAATCTTTGTTTTTCTTCTAGCAATTGCTTTTGCACCGCTGGGCTCTTCAAAAACTCAGCAAAGATTATCGCCAATGATATTTTTTGTTTACTCACCCTATTATGATCGGCTCTGTGCGGCTTCCTTAGACGGAAAAAAAGCTCAGTCCGGGTGGGACACAACTAAATTAAAGCCCGAGTGGGTGACTGAAATAAAGGGCAGAGTTGCCGAATTTCAAACTCAGTGGGAGTCGGTTTCTGAGAAGCTTTTTGGGTCCTTGTTTAAGAACTTTAACAAGGGACTCAGCCGAAAAGAATTGACCGCAGTCTTGTCAGTCTGTGACCAGGGGACGAACATGTCTGATCCACTGGTTTTTAACGTCAGAAAACTTTTGAATTCTTTTCCCCAGAAACAGCCCGTAGAGTTGAGTTTTTTAACTGACATTGTTTTTCATGAGCTTCTTCACTTATGGTTAAACGAAAATTTTTTGTCAAAAGGACCTCAAAGAATTGAAATCACCAAGAATAAATCTGAACATATGTATCAGCACATGTACTTGTATGCGGTACAGGATTTAGTTTATCAAGAAGCGGGACTTAAGTCGTTATGGCTAAACATCCAAAAGAGACTTCAAGAACGAGATGATATTTGGTATCAAGCATTAAAGGAAGTGCAGAAGAATGAGAATAAGCAGCTTTTGATCAATCATTTAAAACAGTCGGTGATTCCGAAGAAAAATTAGATATGCAGTTTTTTATGATTAAACATCTCTATCGCGAAAAATTTCAGTGTTTACTTTTCGTCCTATTTATCTCTATTTTTACGGTTCCCTCATTTTTTTTTGAGGAAAAGAATACTTTTCCTCTTTTTAACTGGAATTTGTTTTCAGGTGATCTGTCGCCAAGAGCACGCTTTGAGCTTCTCATGGAACGTCAGAACGAAAAGGTCCTATTGAGTCAATTTAACGACTTGGACCCCAATATTCGAAAGAAACTTTTCTTCCTTACCCAAGATGCGGGCAGATCTCAAGGAAGGGAGTCTGCAGATATTTTTTTAAATGAGATCTCAAAAATTCTCAAAAAAAAATCTTTTACTCGTTTTGCTATTCAAAAAATTGATGGATATCTTGGTGATTATTTGCAGTCTCCAAAGACTCCGGCTGCAGTTGAAATTATTTTTAGCAACGCGAAATTTCATGAAATTGAATAAGACACAAGAGCTTTACCTCTCTTTTTTTTACACAATCGGGTTTTTCTTTTTAATTTCAAATCTCAAAAATTTTATGAAATATGTTTGGATGGATTCATTTACGCCGCAATGGCCGGCTTCTTGGATTTCTTTGCAGTGGAGCGGCCCCTCTATTTCGATGATTTACGTCGTATTTTGTTTGCTGATTATTCCTGCTATTTTAAACCCTCAAAATCGGCTCCTTCGTTTTTTGGCTTTTTTTGCCATTTTTCAGGATTTGTCAATGATCCATCATGGTGGAAAAATTGGTCACGCAACTCATTTGCTGATCTATCTGTCTGCTATTCTCGTTTTGTTTGATTTTAATAAACCTAGAAACTTTAATTTGTTTTTGGCCACAGCTCGCACTTTGATCATCGCTATATACACAATTTCTGGTTCTTGGAAACTTCTTGCTCTATTGAAAAACAATGATTTTAGTCAAATCTACGCGGGGCTTTATCGATTTCTTCCAGAAAGCCTGTCCAGCGCTTATAGTGTCGGAGAAACAAACACTTTATCGTTAGCTCATTTTTTTACAGAGCACCCGAACCTTAGCTCAACGATTGCGGCTTGCGCCATTGCAGTTGAGTTTTTTTCTTTCTTGGCGCTGATTTTTACCCGCATCCAGTTTTATATTGGTTTCGTCATTTTGTTCTTTCACATTTCGATTTTATTTTTTTTAGGCATTAATTTTTCTATGCACGCAATTTTGGTTTTTTATATTTTTGTTCTGGCTGCAAAACTCGAGAAAGTCGATTTTAAAAATGCTGATTAATGATTTTACAAAAATTCCTTTTGAAGAAATTGTTCAATTTGGCCAACGCAAGATGCTGCACCGTGATTTGGTCAATGTCAGTTGGATACTTGGAAGATATTGCAATTACAATTGTAGCTATTGCTGGACACATGCGCGCAGCAATACAAGAGATCACAGACCTGTCGAATTGATCGTTAAAACGATCGATGAAATTAAGAAGCAAAGCCGCGAGCGCGGATACAATTCATTTCATTTTGGCTTTAGCGGCGGAGAGCCCACGCTTCATCCTGGTTTTATCGATGTTATAAATTTTTATTCAAAAGATACTTTATCGACAATTTATCAATCATTGCACATCACAACCAATTTAAGTCTCGGCTTAAATTTTTGGGAAAAATTTGTCAAAGCTTCTTCCCAATTGCACGATGTCGGCGTCACGGCTTCGTGGCATCGAGAGGCAGGTGTTAGCAATCTTGCAACACATGCAAAAAAATTCGCCGATAAGCTTCTCTTCCTACAATCTCAAAATATTCACACAACAATAAATATGGTCATGGCCATTAAGTACTTTGAAGATCTAAAGAATGAAGCTCTTTTTTTTCATGAACAGGGGCTCAATGTGACGTTAAAGCCTATGAGTATTCCTGCTGCAAATGTACTTATTGACCAATACTCACAAGAACAAATCGAATTTATGCAGCAAGGTTTTCCGCAAAGAAACCTGCAAAAGTCGAAATCAAATACTCACATTCCAAGAGTAGAGCCAAAGATCAAAGTCCCAAGGCCCATAGTTGAGCATCAATCTGATTCAATTGATAGCATCGAAGTTCAACTTAAAGATAGCAATGGAAAGACTTGGTATTTTGATCAAGCTAAGAGATTTAATGCTTTTAATTTTAACAATTTTTATAATTGGAATTGCGAGGCGGGCCTTAGGTCCTTGATCATTATTGACTAACGCATAAATAAAGGTGCAGTGGGCGATGGGATTGCTGAGCGAAAAATGGCGCACAGAGAAAAAGCCCCGGAGGCGTGGCTAAAGCCACGTCGAGGAGCTTTTTCGAGTACGTCATTTTGTAGCCAGCAAGGACAAGATCAATGCGCGTTTATTTATGCGTTAGTCAATAGTCATTCGTTTTGCTTCGCGCCTCTGGGAGCTTAATTCTCGGTGAGATTAAGATTGAACTGGGTCTCGGTCTTGACAGAGTTTAAGATAAAGCCGGATTTAAAGGCCCGTTGCGCAATCATCTTGATGCGATCCGGATTTTTGACTCCTGTAATCGTGGCGTTCAGCTCGCATCGTTTCATCACCGGTTTTTTCTCGTCGTCGAGATCCACGACGAGTTCTGCTTGAACGCGCAAGTCTTTGAACTCAAGTTTCGATTTCTCGGCATAAACTTTAAACGTCGCCACGAAGCAATTCGTGAGAGCTTGAGCAAACAGATCTTCGGGCGACAGTGCGCCTCCGGGACCTTCAAACTCGGGCGGAATCGCACACTGACTTTTAAAGTCTTGGTTCGTCAAATCCCACACGGTTTGAATGCCGGGTTTGGCTTCAGCTGTCGTGTGAAAAGAAATGGGATACTTGATCATTTTGGGACCTCACAGTAAGGGCTGGCCGAGCAATCGGATTTTTTGCGTGGAAGGTAAGGACGGATGACAACGAAGCCCTGATAACCCAACTCGAGGGCGGCCCGAACGGGTCGGAGTTTCGCCCAGCGGGCGGCAAAATGGTAACGCGGGATCTTGGACCAAATTGCGACAAAAGCATCGACGCCCTCGTGCATGGTTCCCGCCGCATCCTGCACGTGCATGAATTTGTGGACACGCTGAGGATCGATGCCAAAAGTTTCGGCTTTAAAATCGGGACGGGTGATATCTAAAAACTCAAAATGCTCAGAACCTGGAAGCCGTCTGTAATGATTGATCTCGGCCGAGCACGCCCGGCAAAGTCCATCGTAAAAAATGATTCCTGGTTGTAACTCAGACTTGTTTTTAGAGACGGCCATCTTGACCTCCGGTATGGTTCATATTAGTATGAACTATATGAAAAATCAAGAGCTATCAAAGCTGTGCGACCTGGCAGCCCTTGTAGGCGATTTTATGCGGTACTGGGGATTTCGCAAGATTCATGGCGAGATTTGGACCCTGGTTTACCTGACGCAGCATCCACTTTCGGGCGCGGACATCGTAAAATCCCTGGACGTTTCAAAAGCCTTGGTGAGTCCAGCGCTCAAAGAGCTTGAGGCAGAGGGCCTTATTTTTTTGGCTCCCAGTGAGAACTCCAAAACCAAGCGCTACCAAGCCGAAGAGGATGTGACCAAAATTATTCGCGGTGTTCTTCAGCGGCGCGAGAGGCCTTTGCTTGATCAGATCCTCAAAGCTTACCAGGCCTTAGAATCACAAAACCCCACGCAGTCTGCGCTTCAGCGGGAGCGGCTCGAGAAAGTGGGCACCATGATTCAGACGGCGCAGATGGGTCTGCACTTTTTAACGGACTCGGATCAAATGTGGACTTGAGTCATGGCGGGTCGATTTTTGTTTTGCACGTGGTGAGCTGTGCGCTGTTGACCGGGCTGATCTGGGTCATTCAGCTTCTTCATTATCCTGCGTTCGGGTTGATTCAAAGTGAGCACTTCAAAACGTTTCATACCTTTCACTCAAGGAAAATCAGCTACCTGGTTGTACCATGGATGCTCCTTGAGTTTTTGACGGGGGTCTGGCTGTTAAAGCTTTCAGCGAATCAGGGCTTTTTTCGGCTGAATCTGTTTTTGATCGTACTTGTTTGGATGAGCACCTTCTTTTTGAGTGTGCCCTTGCACTCCAAGCTCGCAGAAGGAGCGAATCCTGAATTGGTGAGGCGGTTGGTGAAAACCAACTGGCCTCGCACGTTTTTGTGGTCGGGACGCTTGGTCTTGCTTCTTCTCTTTTCAATGACTCAAAACTGAGAACGGGAACTCTCTTGATATGGCGACATCCTCAAAATTCCGAGAAAAGCTAGACTTGTTAGAACCCGATGACAAAGACCGCATCGTGCGGATGGCTTGGGAAGACCGAACCACGTTTGAAGACATCAAACAGCAGTTTGGTTTAGGCCCAAACGAGGTCGTCAAATTTATGCGAACGCAGCTCAGTTCCGAGGCTTTCAAGAGATGGCGGCGCCGGGTCACCGAAGATGGCCACCTCAAACACGAAGCGCGCAGGCCAGACGGCCCGAAGCGATTCAAATGCTCACGTCAACGTCTCGATGGATCAACAAAAGGCTGGAAGTAACAACTCAAGACTTCGCTCTCATTCGCAAAGGATCTTAAATGAAAACCGAATCCTTCGTCGTAATTCTCGGAAATCAATTGTTCGACCCACAAATTCTTAATGATCGCCTGGGGCCCGATTCCCCGGTCCACGTCTTTATGAGAGAGGATGCCGAGCTCTGCACTTTCTACCGGTTTCATAAGCAGAAAATAACTTTTTTTCTCGCGGCGATGCGAACCTACGCCGAAGAACTGGAGCAGCAGCAGCAGTTTAAGGTTCATTACCAAGCCCTGCAGACCGAAGGTGCTCCGCAGTCTTATGAGCAGGCTCTGACGATTTGGCTCAAGAGCCATCAGGTCCCGAAAGTCTACATGTTTGAGATTGAAGATAAGTTTTTTGAGCGGCGCCTTTTAAGCTTATTTCAGAGTTTGGAAGTCGAATGTGAAATTTTTGAGTCCCCTATGTTTTTAACCAGCCGGACACAGTTCACTCAGTACCTGAAGAAAAACAAACGTCCCTTTATGAAAACGTTTTATCAAGAACAGCGAGCACGGCTCGGTATTCTCATCGAGAAAAACGGTCAACCAACAGGCGGGCGTTGGAGCTTTGATGACGAGAATCGAAAAGCCCTGCCCACCTCCATTCAGCCGCCGCCGGTTCCTCGAGCCAAGACGACGCCCGCGCTCATGGCGGTCGCCGCCCTTTGCGAAAAGATGTTTTCATCTCATCCAGGTGCTGCGGGGCCCTTTTGGTTGCCGGTCGACCGTGAGGGGGCGAGGTCTTGGCTCGAAGATTTTATCGACGCGCGATTGGCGAGTTTTGGCCCCTACGAGGATGCGATACCTGCGCATTCAGATTTTTTGTTTCACTCAGTTTTGACTCCGTTCTTGAATACGGGTCTTCTGACCCCTGGTGAGGTCGTCGAGCGGGTGCTTTTCAAAGCGAAGTCAAAAAAAATCCACATCGCTTCGGTCGAAGGTTTTATTCGACAAGTGATCGGTTGGCGCGAGTTTGTTCGCGGGATTTATCAAAATTTTGGAGCTCAGCAGGCACAAACAAATTTCTGGAATCATAAAATGAGGCTCTCGGATGTCTGGTATCAAGGCGGCACGGGCATCCCCCCTCTTGATCGCGCTCTTGAGCGCGTGCACCAGCATGGCTATCTTCACCATATCGAAAGACTCATGGTGGTAGGGAGCCTGATGCTGCTGCTCGAAGTTGATCCCAAAGAGGGACATCGGTGGTTTATGGAGATGTTCATTGATTCCTCAAATTGGGTGATGGGACCAAATGTCTATGGCATGGCCCTGTTCTCGGACGGCGGCATCTTTGCGACGAAGCCGTACATTTGTGGCTCCAATTATTACCGCAAAATGGGCGGCGATAAAAAAGGCGATTGGTGCGAGGGCGTCGACGGCTTGTACTGGAGCTTTATCCAAAAGCACCAAAACTTCTTTCTGAAAAATCCCCGGTTGTCGATGATGGCTCGGTCCGTTCAAAAAATGGATCCACACCGATTGGCTTCGATCACGGCTGCCGCTGACGAGCTGAGATCTCGGTTAGTGCGAAACCCCGCAAATTAAACGGGGAAGGGCCCTGCGCGAACTTTTAGGGTTTTGCCCAAGCCACGGCGTAGGCGATCGTATACTGACCCTTTCGCTCGGTCTCGCGGATATAAAACGGCAGTTCCGTTTCGACCACTTTTTGCCAACCCTTGGCCAGAAAAAACTCGGTGAGAGCGCGCTCTGACGAAACAAATTCGCCGTCAATTTGCCGAGCGCCGATCCACTTGTTTTTATTGGTGTACTCTTCAAGCCAGGTAAAGGGCGTCGTTAAAACCAAGACGCCCTTGGAGTTGATGCGCTCACAAATATGTTCAAGAAAAATCGAGGGGTCGTGCAACCGGTCGATCAAGTTCGCGGCCAGCACCAGATCCAGATGTTTAAAATCTTTTGAAAGATTATGCGCATCTCCTTGTGAAAAGTGAATGCGGTCAAAAATCGAAGCGTCCAAGTTTAAATCGGCCGCCGCGATAAAGCGGTGGTGATCAATCGAGCCTTGCTTCGGAATCGAGTACCCGATCGAACCGGTCAGCTGCAGACGCTGCGCCATTTGAATAAACTTGGTGCTAAAATCAACACCTAAAACTTTTGAGTTGGGGCTGAGCCGTGCAAGTTCAAAGCTCGCGCGCCCGGTGGCGCAGCCGATATCGGCCAGCAAAAGTGGTTCCGTGTTTGGGTTGGCCTTTTTGTAAGCGCCGATCGCGAGCTCTGCACAACGGAGCGAGAAATTCTTTTTTGCGGGTTCGGGCACATGCTGGCTGGCCGGGCCGTAGTGAAACTCATTGTAAAGACCCGTCATCGCATCGGATTCATAAACAGCGCCGCCATCACCGGCCGATTCGGTATTGGCTTGATTTGCTGGAGCTAAGACCAATCGAATGCCGGCAAATTGATAGAAATGCCGCCGAAAAGCGTAGCGCGCATGCATGGTTTCTTCGTTTCCAGCCGAGGCAAACGACCCCCCCATAATCATCGCGTGCTGACCATCAAAGGTCGGAATCGTGAAGTCTTCATAGACGGGATGGGTTTCAAAATTTTTAAAGGGGTAGGTGCAACTGCTCGCACACTGCCATAAATTTCCACTCAAGGGATTGGTCATCAAGTTGTTCGAGCAGGCGCGGGTACTGCCTAGGCTTAAGCCCGTGTTGGCTGTTTCGCTTCGTAAAAGAGAGGAGGGTTCCAAGTTCTGACGGCTGTGAAAAAATTCAGCCTCGGTGGGGAGCTTCCACGCCCACTCCGACCCCGGTTGCTCGGAGACGAGTTTGCGATTGAGCCAGTGAACGTAAGCCTCGGCTTCAAAGTAGTTGACCTCAACGGGATGGTCCCAGGGCATCTCGATCTCACTAAACAAGAGGCGCAGCTTGGTCCCTTCTTGGTTCCAAAAAAGTGGTCGTTTGAAACTTCGCTCCGATTGAGCCCAAGTCCATCCATTGGGAGACCAAAGCGATCGATCATTGTACGCGTCGTCTTTCCAAAAACTGAAGAACTCGGCGTTGGTAATCAGGCAATTCTTCATGAGGAAGGGACTTAAGTCTCGCGAGTCGTTCCCAAACTCATTGTCCCACCCGTAGAAGCTGTGCGGAGCGGTTGCATTCATGAGACCCCGTCCCAGGTTCACCTTGCCGCCAGGAAGCCGAGTGAGGCCGACGCCACTCGCCTCCGTCTTGTCGGGTAAGCTCACGCGTGTGAGGGCGAGCGCTTCTCGTTGAGAGGTCACGTAAGAAGCACCGATTTGTTGCAAGCCGCTTTGAAAAAACTGTGCTTCGGGGTGAGCTTCGAGAAACAGGGTTTCTGTCGGTGTTCGCACAAAGTCCAAAGGCAGGCGACGCAAGATAACCGCAGACGTCTCAAGGTGAATGCGTTCATGCTCAATGCACATCATAAGGATCCACCACGGAGAGTTCGGGACAAAGTCATCCGGAGTTTCGAGTGCCTCAATAAAATTTAAGATCAAGTGCCGAACCTCTTGGCGGTAGGCCCGCATTTCGATGTGGGTCGGCCACGAAAAATCATCGGGTAAAATCTCATCCCAAGTCATCTCATCAACGCCAGTTGCGACGAGACTCTCGATGCGGCCATCAACCCGGCGGCGAGAATCGATCAGGCCCGCCGTCGTGAGTTTATTAACAAAAAAAGCCGCTGTGTGTCCGTAATAAAAAATCAGGGGCTGCCGAAGCGGTTCGGCCCGGTAGGTCCAAGACTTGTCTGCAGCCAGAGCCGAGAACAGCTGCTCGTAGGCGTCAAAGGTTTCTTGATAGTAGGTTTTAACCGTTTGCTTCCACTGCGCCTTTTGGTGATTATAGAAGCGCGGTGTGGATGAGAGGCGATTGCGGATGGATAGAGAAGTCATCGTGATTGTTTCTTGTAGAAAGGTTTTTTGAGTACAACAACATTTCGCTCTCAATTTTTCAATAATTTTGCTCACATCCACCTCAACAACGCAGGCTTAGCTCCCATCTCATATGTAGCTAGACAGAAAATTCACGACTGGGCGGATCAGTTTTATCGCGAAGGCTTTGCGAGCGATGCCGAATATGTGGCTGAAGCCTTGGCATCAAAGGCCCACTTGTCTCGGCTGCTCGGCTGCGAACCCAGCGACGTCGCTTTTTTTAGCTCGACGGCGGGAGGGGTGAATCAAGTGGCTTTTGGTTTAGACTTGCAAAGTGATGACGAAGTTTTAGTTTTGGATCAGGATTACTCCAGCCTCCTCTACCCCTTTCTTTTTGCCTGTAAAAATCGCGGTGCCAAACTGAGGACGGTTGCAAGTGAGCCCGATTTTTCGATCAACCTCGAGCGGTTGATATCGGCCCTATCGGCAAAAACAAAAGTCTTGGCGCTGTCATGGGTTCAGTACCAAACGGGTGCTCAGCTGGATTTCAAAACACTGATCCACGAAGCCAAAGCCAGGGGTGTTTTTGTTTTTGTCGATGTGATGCAAGGAGTGGGATTGCATCCCTGTGATCTTTGGAGTTGGGGCGTCGACGCCATGGTGGGCGGAAGCCACAAGTGGCTCGTCAGTCCCGTCGGGGTTGGTTACCTGGCGCTCAGGCCCGAGTGGGTTTTGAAAATGCAGCCGCTTCTTTATGGATCTGGGACTTTTGGCAGTTGCGATGAGCCGTCTAATTTTGCCTGTGCACCAAAATTAGACGCTTCAAAATTTGAACCAGGCTCTCGGCAAATTCTTGAAATCACGGCGCTCGGTGCCTCGTGCAAAATGATCCATGAGTTTGGAGTGCCCTTAATCCAAGCTGAAAGCCTGCGGCTTGCGCAGCGTCTGCGAAGTGGCTTGCGTGATTTGGGTTACCGGTTGCAAACGCCTGCTGGGCCTTGGCCCAACAGCATCGTCAACTTTGTGGCTGATCAAGAACGAATGAACGAGATTCGAGAAATTTTTGACAAGAATAAAATTCTCTCTGCTATTCGGGCGGGGGGCATTCGCTTGTCGCCTCATGCTTTCAATAGCGATGACGAAATCGACAAGGTTCTTAATTTTTTGTAACGAGGATTCAAAGCAAAACTAAATCTGCAAAACTGTTTGCGCCAGGCGCAGGTTTCCGCTGTTGACGCACCATTTTATGAACGTCGCGGGTGACACCTGCGCCTCCCGCGGCCGCTTAAAGTCAAAGCTTATCAAAGACTTAGTCGCTCGAGTTGTCAGCATCTGGACCAATTACTACAAGCGTAGTTGACAAGAACTACGTTTGTAGTAATACTTCTTGCATGGGTCATAAACTTTCGGACGTCGGTCCACTCGAACTTAAAGTGCTTGGCGTGCTCAACACCGAAGCCAGTAGACCGGTGTCTGACATCCAGGTGATTCTTAAAAAGCAGGGGCATGACCTTGCTTACACCACCGTGATGACCGTGCTGGTTCGCCTTTTTAACAAGGGGCTGGTCGAGCGCCAAAAAGAGGGACGTCAATTTCTTTACTCACCCGCCAAAAAAAATTCGGCGCCATTCAAAATCTTCGAACGCATGAAAACTTCGCTTTTTGGCAATGAAAAGTTGCAGCCCATTTTGGGTCTCCTACAATCTGATGATGGGCTTTCTCGCCAAGAGCTTGAGGAGCTCAAACGAGTTGTGGATGCTCGGCTGAGCAAGAGTAAGCAAAAATGACTTTTATCTTCTTTAACCTTTTGGTGAATTCAATCTTGTCTCTCCTGATCGGCTTGATGGTCGTCTATTTTTTCATCTGGTTTTTTAGAATTGAAATGGGCCGCTGGAACATGTTTTTGCTCTCGCTTCCGTTCGTTAAAATTGTTTATGATTTTGCTCGTGGGGTACCCGAGAAGTCGGTGCTGTTTTCTGGCGTTGATCCCTTTAGCCTTCCACCAAAGCATCAGTTGCTTTCGATCGGGGCGGGATCCGATGTGCTGTCACTTTGTTGATTGCGGTCGTCGTCTTGAATTCAGTTTTTGGCGGCAATTTTACAAGTCAAGACGTGATGAAGGCGCCGACCTGGCTTGAGAGCATGCTCGAAACATCGTGTTTGTGTGTGGGCCACCAGTTTTACGTGCAAGCTTAGGCGAAACTGGAGCTGCATTTTTTTAGACTATAATACTACATATGTAGTAATTAACACAGGAGACGTCAGTGAGAAATAGCAATGCAATTTGGATCGTGCTCAGTGTGCTGCTTTTGGCAGGGGCTGCTCAGGCCCAGAGCAAAGTTGTTCGTGCGACAGAGATGGGACCGTCAGGCTGGTCGGTGGGTGCCCAGCAACTGTACGCGCCGGTACGTATTGTTGGAATAGGCGTAGCGCTCGAGCAGCGAGCCGACGGGACTATTCAAGTCAATGCTGTGATCCCGAATGCCCCTTCCGAGAAAGCGGGAATGGCACCGGGGGATGAGATTCTTGAAGTGCAATCGCGGCCCGGCCTTCCCGCGGTCGAAGTCAGGCTTTTGCCACTGGCGGACGTGGTGGCTTTGATCCGAGGACCTATCGGTGTCCGGCCTTTGCTTTAAAAACGCAGCAGCTCTCGAGAGCGTCGATGGGCTCTAGTTTTTTAAACCTCGCATGACCAAAGCGGTCGTTCGCTCAATCACCGCTTTAGAGACCTTGAGATCGGAGCAGAAGCGACTATCAAGATTTCCATTCACCATCAGTGAGGCCAGCCCATGAACAGTCGACCAAGCGGTGATGGCAATGGCTTCTGTGTCTTTGTTTTTAAACTTCCCTTTTTTCTGATTCTGAGCAACACAGCCCAACAGCAACTGGTAAGAACGCTCATCTTCGGGGCGGGGCTCGAGCTTATTATCTTGTCTCTTGGAGACATGCAGATCGGAATGAAACATCACCCGAAAATAAACAGGATTCTCGATCGCAAACTCCACGTAGACAGTTCCAAGGGCTTCCAAATCTGAGGGGTCATCTCTTAACACATGTTCAAATCGGCCGCTGAGCTGCTCGAATCCCTCACGCGCGATCTCAAGCAGAATCGACTCTTTGGACGGGTAATGGCGGTAAGCGGCCATGGGGGTCACGCCCACCGTCTTTGCCAGTTCTCGCATCGAGAAGTCCACCTCATTTGACTTCTTGATGGAGGCAAACGCAGCGCTGATCAGAGCTTCTTTCAGATTCCCATGCTGATACGAGCCCTTTTGTTTCTTTTCTGGTTTCTTTTGAATCCCGCTCATGCTTGAATTTTCTCAGTCTTTACGTTGTTTTACAACAGCAATATTAAAATGTATACAACGTACAAATATAAGTCTACAATGTAGACATACAGGTTGGTGAGAATGCTCAATCGGCGGATTAGTTACTTTGTCACGACAGTTCTTGTGTTTCTAGGGATCATTGCCTTCTTTCAGATGCCGCGTGAGGAAGACCCTCGCATTAAAAAAAGAAATGCTCTCGCTCGTGTCATCCTTCCAGGGGCTACGCCCGAACGAATTTTTCGGCAAGTGGTGCGACCTCTTGAGGATGAATTGAGTAAAGTTGAGGAACTTAAGGAAGTTTCGGTTGAGGTCCGTTTGAATGTCGCCATTTTTCAATTGGAATTGGTTGATGATGTCAAAGACATCCCACTTGCCTGGCGAGAAGTCGAAAACGCCATTGAGCGCAGTCGATCCTTGGTCGAGAGCTCGGTCCGTTTGCCCGTTTTAGAGTTTGGAGTTCTAGATATTGAGTCGGTGATCTTGGCCGTCACAGGAGGCACCTATCCAGAAATGATTGATGCCTCTCAGCGCCTTAAAGATGAGCTCCTCAGAAACGCCCAAGTCGCCGAGGTTCGTCTCTTTGGAAGCCCCACGCTCGAGATACGAACGGAAGTAAATGAACAAAAAATGTTTGGTTTGGGATTAGGTATTCTTCAATTGGTAGATGGGCTTCAGCAAAAGAACTCGGGTGCGCCCACTGGTTTTTTGCTGAATTCTGGCGACAGAGTTGTCATTGATCAAACGAACGATTTGAGCCAGATTTCACAACTAGAAAATTTAAAATTCGAAACTCGAAATTTTACGTCTGTAAAGCTCAAGGATTTCTCGGTCTCGCGCCGATTGGAAGCGGATCCGCCTCAGAATATATTTCGGCTCAATGGAGTGCCAGCGATTGGAATAGGGATCGTCGCGAAAGAGGGTCTTAATATTGAATCTTTCGGGCAAAGAATTCTCGACGCGATGAGCTCTTACTCAAAGTCTTTGCAGCCGCTCAAGTTAGAGATGGTGGCTTACCAGCCCGAGAGAACGAAAGAGAGAATCTCGAACCTGATGGTGGCGTTGGTAAGCGGGATGGCGCTCATCGCCCTGCTCCTTGTTTTTCTGATGGGCCCGACGACAGCCTTTCTCGTGGCACTGATGGTCCCGACTATTTCATTGGTTGGACTTTTCATTTATTTTATGATTGGGGGAGTTCTTCACCAAATTTCGATTGCGGCCTTTATCATCTCGATTGGACAGTTCATCGACAACGTGATTGTCGTGATTGATCAAATGCAAAAACGGATCAACTCAGGCGAGTCGGGTGATGAGGCGGCCCAAAAAGTCTCCAAAAATTTAAGGTGGCCTATGGCCTTCGCGACACTCACGGGCATCTGCGCTTTTTTGCCGATGTATTCTTCCCAAGGCGGCACGGCGGATTTTGTGACTGCTCTACCTTTGGTGGCGATGATCACATTGGTTGCCTCCTATTTTGTCACTCTTTTCTTTACGCCTCTGCTCGCCGCGCGTCTGATCCAACCAAGAGCGTCAAAAAAAGTCGATCAGGTTTTTGAATTTCTCGAGAACTTGTTGACGAAAATGGCATTGGGGCCTTTTTGGAGGGTCGGAGCGCTCATTGCTCTGATTTTTGGAATTTCAATTTTTGGTCTTATTTTTGTAAAGAAAGAGTTTTTTCCAGAAAGTGATCGTAATGAATTTCTTTTCACTTTCGAGCTGAATCAAAGTGCCGATATCAGCTTAACCCTGAATGTTCTCAAAGAAGTTGAGGCGTATCTCAAGGCAAAAACTGAAGTGACTCAAATTGCAGCCTTTGCGGGAGGAGATATCCCGCGCTTTTACTACAACATACCCAATTTTCAACGAGCCCCTCAGGTGGGTCAGTTACTTTTGACGGTTAGGCCAGGCACTCCAATGAAGGAGCTTGGGTTGGATGTCGAGACTCATTTCAGTCGAAAATATCCAGCAATAAGTTTTGTTTCGCTTTTTCTACAGCAAGGTCCGCCGATTAATGCCAAAGTTGAGCTGCGTTTTTTCTCAACCGAACCAAAGAGGTTAGAAGAGGCCAGTCAGTATTTAAGTGGTGCTTTCAAGTCTAACGAAAAGATGCGAGCAGTCAGAGTTGATGAAGTTCGGGGCCTAAAAACCTTAGTCGCGCAGACAAAAGATTCAACAGCAGCTTCTTTGGGCCTCAGTAATCGAGAAGTTAACTCTTACCTGGCCTTTTACTCGACGGGGCTCCCGGTTTCGGTTTTTCGTTTCGAAAGAGAGCCCCTCGTCGTTCGAGTCCGGGCGCAAGAGAATTTGAACTTATCCGATCAAGCTCTGGGCAAATCCATTGCGCTCCGTGGACAGGATCGTGATTTTACCCTGGGTGATCTGGTGGACTTTAAACTGCAAGATTCAATCTCCGTCATTCGGAGAAAGAACTCCGAAAGCTATCTTCGAGCGCTTGCGGACTTAAAAGAGGGGGCCACTTTCAGCGATGTCTCGGTGGATCTTGAGAAAATTAGGGCAAGCTTTCCGGTGAAACCTGGTGAGAGATTCGAACTGGGAGGGGATGCGGAAGGTGCCGGAGAGGCCAATACTTCAATTCTAAAAGTTGTTCCCGTCGCCATGTCACTCTTGATTTTGTGTCTTCTGCTTGAGTTTAAGAGCTACAGAAAAGTTCTCATTGCCGTTCTCGCTCTGCCGGTCGCGATCCTGGGTGTCTTTCCGGGGCTCTGGCTTGCGGGGGTGCCATTTGGATTCATGTCTCTTTTAGGGCTTTTGGCACTGGTGGGGATCTCCGTGAATAACATCATTTTACTCCTTGAGGCTTTGGAGGATGAGGGGAGTCTGGAGCTCGCCATTAAAAGTCGCACGCGCGCCATTTTCTTGACGACGACGTTGACTCTTGCGGGGCTTATTCCGCTTGCTTTTGATGACTCGTCCTTGTGGCCCCCCCTCGCGTGGACGATGATCTCCGGATTGATAACAGGAACGGTGGCGACCTTGATCGTGGTTCCTGTGTTGTGCCGAATTTTCTTTGGAGACCGCATTAAGAAGACGGCAAAGGCAGTGATTCCTTTGGTCGTCATGTTGTCCCTTTTCATTCAAACTCCGAAGGCTGAGGCTCAAAGCGGTGTTCCATTGACAACCGTCCTGCAAAGAATCGGGCTGGCGATTGAAACAAAAGGGCATGAACAAGCCCTCGAGTCTGAAAAAATCGCTGAAAGTATAAGTTGGCGTAAGGCCTGGATGCCGTCGGCATTTATCGCGGGTGAAGCCTTTCAGCGAAGGCAAGATCTGATGACCAACTCAAGTTTTGGTCCAATGAAGGCCGAGTCCAAAGACCGCTTGGACATCAAAGCCGAAATTGAACAGAAAATATTCAATAAAAGCCTCATGGGAAGCGGGCGCCAGGCAGCTCTCAAAAATCTCGAGGCTGAAGAGTTCAACACCCATGCGCTAAAAGTTGAAACTCAAATGAAGTTGGTGATGATGGTTTTGCAAGTCAATGAAGCGGACGTGCAAGAAGGCTTTCTCACGCTTCAAAAAAAGAACTTGGATCAAAGACTCAGAGATATGACTGCTCTGGTGGCGCGGGGGAGAGTTTCGAAAGCAGATCTTTTGAGATTGCAGGTCCTCATAGAGCGAACGGATCAACAGCTAGAAGAGTTGAAAATTAACCAGACCCAGCTTCGTTCCTACCTCGAGCGGGAGCAGATTCTTTTTGCTCACGAGAGTTTTCGGTTGCCAAAGAATCTCGACTCTAAAAGCCGAGGAGATGAACCTGCCCTAGCCAAAAGTTGGCAGCAGAAAAGTTTAATTGCGAAGTCAGAAGCTCTGATCCAAGAGTCAGAGAAAATATCCGATGCAAGTTGGCCACAGGCTTCAGTGTTTGCCCGGAACATCCAATCCGACGGCCGAAACCTCGTTGAACCTAACTTCAGCGAGGTGGGCGTGCGACTGTATTGGGAGATTCCACTGGATGGATTGAGATCAAAACAGTCGACCGCCGTTTTAAGAAAACGTGATGAGCTGGAGTCGAAGCGTCTTCAATTAGAAAGATTTGAGACGACAGCCTTGAAACAACAAGCCGATCGTTTGAACAACTTGTCACAGTGGAAGAAAAAAATGCGAGGCCTCGCTTTGCAATCTCTGAAAACGAAGAAATCAGAGGAAGCAAAATACGGCGAAGGGCGCACCAGTCTTTCCGATCTCATCCAAGCTGACAATCTGAGTCTTGAGCTCGAACGAGACTTGCAGCTAGTTGATCTGGAACTGCTTCGAACTTGTTTGCAAATCGAGAAGCTCAAAGGTCAGAATTTAAAAAAATGCGATGAGGTACAATAGTCATTCAGCCTGTCTCGCTTGCCCATGCTGGGAAAATAAGAACGGCAGGATGTCGTCGTGTTGACAGCAAAACGGATGAACGCCTCGACGTGAGTGTGCTGACCGACGCTGTTCAAAAGGGAATGAATGCTCTCGGCTCGCGGGATGTCGACAGCCATGGACTCACGTTTAGCGTGATCATCTGATGGAAGTGTTTTTGCAATCACGTCCTCAGATCAAACTGATCAAGATAGGGCAGCGCGCCGGCTCCAACAACGCCGGCTTTGTTGAGGCATTTCGCGACGGCCAGTGGGCACTGAAAGCTCGGATTAAACTCGGTGACGAGTCCCTTGTAGCGCTTTTTCAGACGTTCAAAATACAGCCGCCGGACATGAATGAGCCCGCCCGAAAACAATATTTTTTCGAGATGAAAGCCGATGCTCAAATTGTAGCAAAGAGCCGCCAAAGTATCGGCCGCGTCATCAAACAAGACTTGGTATTTTGTTTGACCGGCATCGAGGGCCGTCACGAGTTCTTCAATCGAGTCGCCTTTAAAGTTCATCTCGTTGCGGGCTCGGCGCAGCAGACCGGTTCCCGAGGCAAGGCCTTCAACGGTAAAGTTGTTTAATTGCTTGGGATCTCGAAGACGATTGTTCTCTACAATCGAATGCCCGAACTCGGAGCCCATGCCTTTTGTTTGAACGGGCCGCCCGCGAAAGATCACTCCAGAGCCAATACCAGTTCCAATCGTCACGACAGCGTAACTTTCAAGCCCTTTCGCCCGGCCAATCCAGCCCTCGGCTCGAGCGGCGGCAATGGCATCATTTTGAAATACTAAAGGCCCACCGATGCGCCGTTTTTTGAGTTCCCGTGCGAGCAAGTCACGGATGGGGACCACTTTCCATCCGTGAAAGTTGGCGGGGTTGATCAGGATTCCTTTTTCAACGTTGAGCGGGCCCGCTGAAGCTAGGCCCACGCCTTTAAAGACGCCTCGATTAAAGGCCTCGGGCGCGCACCTTTGAAATGAGGTGACCAGTTCGCCCATGCGATGGACGATCTTCTCGGGGCCATTTTTAACATCACGTTTGAGTTCAAGGATTGATTCTTTTTGAAACAAAAGAATGTGGCCCTTTTGATTGATTAAACCGGCCGCGAGCTTGGTTCCACCAAGGTCGAGTCCGATGGTAAATGTGTTCTTCGTCATTTCGTTACTTTGGCGAGAGTTCGATCAGACCCGTTCGAGGATCACCCGTATAAGACTGGCCCTTACCAACGCCTTTCGAGTTTTGTACGATGGCATTGATCCAGCCCGCCGCAAAGTCGGGACGCGATTCGGGGATCTTGTGTTCAGAACCCAACACGATCATTTTGCTCGCGCGAGAGGTCACGGGGACCTGAGCCCAAAATTTTTCAAGAACATCACGTTCGATGTATTGATCGTTGCCCGCGATCACCAAGTGAACGCTGCCGGCCGGGAATTTTTTTGAAGCTTTGTAAGCATCGAATTGACGAATCCCTTGAGTTAATTGAAAGACGGCTTCGGGTTTCAAAGGGCTTTCCATCATCGAGGGCTCAGTCAAAGGAAACACGTAGTAAACAGTTTGACGTAAAAAGAAGGCGTAGAGCTCTTCATCCGTTGCTGGATTTAACGGAAAGGTCAATCGGGTCGCCGCAATCTGCAGACGAATGGATTGATCCTGACTTTTGACAGCCTCTGTATAAGGGGCCATTAAAATGGCATTGGCGATGCGGTGAGAATAATCACGAGCAAACGCGATCGCCAGGCCGCCGCCGTAAGACAGACCGACCAAATTCAATTTTCCGGTCAGGCCCAACTTTTTTGTCAGAAGATCCAATTCACGAGCTTGATCTTCGACGCGAATCACGTTTTTAACGGGGCCTACCGCCGTCAGTGTTTTGCCCATGCCGGTCGGGTCGTAACGAAGAATGCCGTAGTTATAAGGAGCTGCGGCTTGAACAAGTTGGTCCCAAGAATCGATCGAGTAGGTGAGGCCATGAAGAAAGACCACGGTCGGTGCACCGGGAGCTGCTTTTTTCCAGTCTATATAGAGGCTGCGGCCGGGTTCGACTTCAACAAAACCTTGAACGGTTTCAGTGCCGGCTGCGCCCGCAAAAGCGGGGGATAGACAGGACGAAAAAACAGAAAGCAAAAGAATCAAAAACCAAATCACGACGGCCCCCTCGGACTGGTTCCAGTTTGTAACCAGTAAGGGGGGGGAGATCAAGAATTGGAGTGAAGTACCCACTCGAGCTGCGCCGCAATAAAGCCCATGTCTAAAACTTCGATAGGGCGAAGGGACCTCAGTTCTCTTGTATTGGCACTGTGCACATTCAGCCGGTGGCGTGCCTCCTGCTTAAGAGGGCCGGTCTCCCTTTTTGGGGACTGCCGTCACAGAAATCGAGGACCCGATGCGATTGGTTTTAGCTGCCTTTACCTTTGGTGCCATCACTTTGACCATGGTCGGAACGGCTCGTGCCGAAGCCCTCAAATGTGCGATGGTGATGCAGGAGCGGACAGCCGCTGAAGACGCCCTGCGCGCACACCTCGCCGCCCTCACGGCCCGCCTTCAAGGTGTGAAGAACGACGTGTTCGCGCTCGGCAAGGGCCGCCACTTAACGGTTCAATCCATTCAACCGGCGACAAAAAACGACCCGGTCTTGTTGATGATGCCTGGTGTGAATCGCGGACTTTTGGCGACCGACCCGACCGTTGCGATGCTGGCAGCTCAAGGTTTTGGCGTGGTTGTCTTTCACATGTCGCCGCAGCCTTTGTCGGTGGCCACGTTAGCAAAAGGCGAGCGTCCCGCCTTTCGCGATCAGAACTTGACGCTTCGAGATTTAGCCGCTGAAGTTGAGTTTTTGGCTGCACGAACGAAAATACAAATGGGTGTTGAAAATGTGATCCCCGTTTCGTTGTCGTACACCGGCGCTGTCTCGCCCTACTTAAAAGGATTTCCACTCGTGTTCGAAACGGTGCCGATGACCTCGGCCGCAGCGACGAACCCTCAACTGGAGCGGTACCGTCAGCTGCTAAAATCCGGCGAGCTGTTTAATCCGATCTTTGGCCCTGGAATCACGCGCAGCATGCTCGACAGTGCGTACAAGCAGCAGTGGACAAAACAAGTCGAGGCTATGACTGAGCAGTTCAAGCTGCCAGCCGAGCGCCGCGATGACATGATCGAAGGCTACACGGTTCTAAGCCGCGCAACCGAGGGCTTTACTTGGAAAGATGTGAAGTTGCCGGTTGAAACACGCCGCGTGTTCATGCTCGCCGGAAATGAATCTGCGCCTTTGCTGCGCCACCAGCTCGAGACCTTTATAGGTTTGCTGAAGACTCAGCAGAATGCGGTGGCCATCCTTATTCTTGAGAGTGGGCACGTGCTTCCTTCGGAACAGCCCGTGGCCTATTCGTCGGCGTTGAAAATGGTGACTGCGGGTCAGTTGCCTTTTGAATCGGGCCTCGTGGTGATTAAGCCGTCGACCAAAGAAATTCAAACTTTTACAGGCGATGCGGCCCACCAGATGATCAATAAGATATTGGCTCAAATTCCAAAAAACTCCGAAGAAAACGCGCAACTGACGGGACCATAAAATGACATTACACGCACGGCCTTGGCCGCTCGTCTCTGCTCAGCTTCTTTTGCCGCTCATTTTCATGGCGCTGACATTTATTTTGGTGCGTGAAGCCTCGGCCAGCGTCTATTGCCGGGCTGTGCATAACCTCAAAACAGATCAGCTCCGCACGTTTGAAACGCTCCAGAAAAAACAAATCGTTTTTGAAACACACGGCAACGAGCAGGCCGAAACGCAAGTGGTGTTTTTGAATGGAATCGACAAAGACCTCTCGCAGTGGACGCGCGTGCGGCAGCACTTACAAAAAGAGCGACCGGACTGGGGCTTTACGCAAATCGATTTGCTGGGCCAAGGCAAAACTTCAGATTTAAATCCCAGCAAGGACAGCGCGATCCCGTTTCAAGAACAGGTCGCCGCCCTGAAACAAATGATCATAGACCGCGGGCTGGATCAGAAGAATTTGATCTTGATCGGCCACTCCTACGGCGGCGGCATCGCGGCCCGCTTGATTAAAGAGAATCCAGGAATGGTTCGCGAAAGCATTTTGATTTCGCCCTTTGTCGATCATCTTGAAACCCATCAGGTCGGAGCCGGCCCCGTCATGTGGTGGATGAAACAGTGGTCGCACATGACCGGCATGAAAGCACTGTATGATATGAACGTGCAAATGGGCTCAGACCTGGGCACGATGATGACGTGGCCCATGTACTCGTTCTGGCATGGCAGCGGTGCACGCGTGACGGATGTTATGGCGCTTTCAAAAGGCATCCGTGATTTGGATATGGATCAAAGTGTCTCGAATGCAGGAACGACTCGCATCCATATGCTGGTCAGTCAAATTGATGAACTGATTCCCACCACGGCGCACTCGCTTCTTTGGGCGCGCGTCCCTCGAGAAAATCGCGGCCGTTTTGCAGTGATGATGTCGACACACGAGTCGGTCACGACCGTACCGAGTACGGTGTCGGGCGAAATTCTCAAAACCTTAAGCAAATGATGAAATTGACCAAGGGAGAGCGGTGTGCCTCAAAACAAAACTCTGAGATTTATGCTGGTGCGGGTCTTTCACGCAGGCCTGAAGGTCTCGGCTTTGACTTTGCTGATGGTTGGGTGTGCGAGCCGCCCGCTCTCATCATCGATCGAGAATGTTTCTCGCGGGGTCGAAATTTTCAAAATTGATTTGTTTGGAACCACGTCTATGCGTGTGCCGAGCGGGCCTGCTTTTGACGAAGTGCCCGAGCAAAAAAAACGCGTCGTCGTTGAATGCCAGTTTCAATCGTTTGTGGGCAGGGCTGAAGTTGATCGAAGGGCACGCCACGAGACTTATTCGGATTATGGCCATCGCGAGTGTCTCAAATGGGCGGGGCAGAGTTTGCAGGCCAAGGGAGTCGTGCTTTTGAGTGCACCGACAAAAACCAGTGAGCGCTGGGTGTTTCGTTTTGAAGACAGCCGCGAGAATAAGCAGGGCAGTCTGCTTGAAAATTTTTACCGCGCCCCTTTGCAGCGGATGTGGGGAACGCTCACACGCTTTGAGCCTGGGGCGACCAAGCCTGCGGCCCATGTGTTTTTGACCGGCGAAAGTCATTTTTTTGCAGGTAAAGTCCCGCCCAGTGCGAACAGCTCTGTCACCCAGGACAATTTTCTGCAGGTGATGATTAAGTCTTTGATCGCCCGAGTCGCTTTGAATCCCAACGAAGGGGCCGAACTGATCGAGGACTAGGTGCATAACGCGCGAAGTCTGTGCCTGCATTTCATCGCTCTTTTGAGGTAGGCTCTGGGGCCTATGTCTGTCGATACCATGCGTGTGATTGATTATTATATCGGGATCCCCCTTTGCATGCTCGCAAGCGTTTGGCTGCGCTTGCTCAAATTTTTTAGTTTTGCGCGCATCGAAGCCGGTCCCCCCAAAAAAGTCGTGTTTCTCGAGTTGTCTGAAATGGGGAGCGCCATCTTGGTCGACTCCGCTTTAAGGTGGACCAAGGCTCAAGGGGCTGAAATTTATTTTGTGATTTTTAAGCGCAATGTCGGGAGCCTCAGGCTACTGGGAACGGTTCCAGAAAAAAACTTGTTTCTGATTCGAGAAAACAACTTAATGCTCTTTGCCTGGGATTCCTTGCAGTATTTGCTTTGGTGCCGGCGCCATGACATCGACGCCATTGTCGATCTGGAGTTGTTCTCGCGGTACACCTCATTGCTGACCGCCTTTTCGGGTGCGCGCGAACGCATTGGCTTTCACGCCTTTCATAACGAAGGTCTTTATCGCGGCGAAGTGCTCACGCGCAAGGTTGCCTACAATCCGCACCTTCACATTGCAAAAAATTTTATGGCGTTGGTGAAATCGCTGTTCGAAAAAACTGCCGACATTCCGTTTTATAAGGGCGAAATTTTAGATTCCGAAATCGTGGCGGCCCAAGCCCAGGTCACCGAGGCCTCTAAAGCTCGCGTGCTGGCGGCCATGGGTAAATACGTTGAGCGTCCCGAACAGGTGAAGTGGATCTTGCTCAATTGCGCGGGCGGGGAGTTCTTGCCCCAGCGCCGATGGCCTGTCGCTCACTACGCCAAGCTGGCGCAAATGATTTTGGACCGCCACCCCGGCACCAAAATTTTGCTGACCGGCTCTCCGCAGGAGCGCGAAGAGGTCGATCCCATTCGTGTCAAAGCCAGCCGCGAGGATGTGATCAACTTTGCTGGTGATATTTTGTTCGAAGATTTGACGGCGCTGTACACGCTCTCGCACGTGATGATTACCAACGATTCGGGGCCTGCGCATTTTGCCAGCACAACAAAGATGCAAACCTTTGTGTTCTTTGGTCCCGAGACGCCCAAACTTTACGGTGCGCTGGGGAACTTTACACCGATCTCGGCCAATTTCGCGTGTTCGCCGTGTGTGACCGCCTTTAATCATCGCAAGACTCCTTGTGAAGACAACCGCTGCTTGCAGGTGATTACGCCCGAGCAGGTTTACGAGATGATCTTGCCGTGTCTCGCTTAAGTTTTATTTGTCTTTTGTTGCCGGCGATTTTGGCTTTGCTGGTGGCTTCAAGTTTTGGACTTGGTGTTGATGAAGCGCACTACATGCTTTATGCGCGGCACCTGGCTTTAAGTTATTTTGACCATCCACCGCTGGTGGGTTGGACGCACTGGTTGTTCAATTTGGTTTTGGGTGAAACGCTTTTGTCCGCCAGGTTGCCGGCGATTTTGCTGGGTCTTGTCGCTCATTGGCAGCTCTTTGCTTTTTTACGGCGAATGGGGTTTTCAGAGAGTCATTCGCGGTGGGGGCTGGTGGCCGGCGGCTTGTGCTTTCAATTTTTTGTCTTGTTCTTGTTTTTGTTACCAGACACTTTGTGCTTGGTTTTGTTCTGGCCCCTGCTTGCGGTCGCAGCTTCGCTGGCCGAGAAACCCTCGATCAAAAAGTGGCTTGGCTTGGGGCTTGTTTTGGGTTTGCTGGGCCTTGCAAAATACACGGCATTCTTTTTTGTTGTTCCCGTCGCGGTGGTGCTGATCCGGCGCCAGGGCTTTTCGTTTTTGCGTCAGCCCGGAGTTTATCTGGGGGCTTTGATCTCTTTGCTTTTGGTTTCGCCCGTTCTAATTTGGAATGCGCAGCAGGGCTGGGCCAGCTTTTTATACCAAGCCGGACACGTCGCGACCGGCAGCGAGGGCTTCTCGGGATTTTTAAGATCCTGGGTTTTACAGTGGGCCCTTTACTCACCTTTTTTGTGGGGCTTTTCAATCTGGGGCTTTTTGCATTTGCGAAAGCGCCAAGACGCGCGGGCTGAATTTGCGTTTTGGTCGGCCGCCACCTTTGGTGCCTTTTTCTTATGGAGTGCTTGGCAGCAAACGGTGCTTCCGCATTGGCCCGCGCTGTTTTATTTTTTGACCATTCCCGTTGGGATCGCACGGGCCCTTGAAACCAAGTGGCGGACCCTCGCGGTTGCCATGACGGGCCTCACCGCCGCCTGTGTGTTGGCCGTGGTTGTGTTGATGTCCACTGGGCTTGGGTTTCGCATCCCCAATGCCTTAAAAGAGGTTGGCGGTTGGCCGCAAGTCATGCGTGAGGCCGATCAACGGTTAAACTCAGAGAATGAACGCCTTGCTTTTTTGAATTGGACCTACGGCAGCCGCGCGCTTTATTATGGGCGCGCGATCGAGAACCGGATTGTGATTGTTGATGACCGCCAAGATCAATTTGATCTTTGGAACCCTGAGGATTGGACGGGGCGAGATTTGTGGGTCACCCAGTTCTCTTATGATTGGAAAGACCCTTTGTCGGTTTTGGCCTGCGACAGCTTGTCTGAAAAACAGCAAAGCCCTGTTTTTGTTAAAGGGTCTGAGCTGTATCAGGTTATTTTTCAGCGTTGCGCGAATGCGCGCCCTGCGTTGAAGCTCTAATCAGACCTGATTACGGGGTTTTGACTTTCATCACTTTGATCAACAAGCCGCCATTCTTGCGAATCTGAAAAGAATCGGCTTCTGAAAGAACGCGCTCGCTCGGACGGATCGTCCATTGGCCTTCAAGGGTTCGTTCAAACACGATGTCGGGTCCCTTTGCCTTTACACCATTGATCAAAATCGACAACGCATTCAAGTCTTCTTTGGCGTTCAAAACGATGGGCGAGAACTGAAGCGCGTCTTTAAGCGAAGCGTACTGGAAGCTCACGTCGATTTTAGCCCCTTTCACCGGGGGCACCAGGAACACAAGTGATCCGGCGACCACCGAGTAACCCTCGTCAATTTCGTTGCCGTTGACCTTCACACGCAAGGAGCCCGGGAGGATGGCTTTATCTGATAGTTTCCACGACTTGATGTACTCAGGTCGCCCCGAAGGAATGTTGGACTGTTTGGTTTGCGAAACGATGGTAGCCGTTAGGCCAGAGCGGAGGGTGACTTTGATCTCACGTTTGCTGAGCTCAAGGGTCGGATCCAAGCCAGGCACCGTATCGGCCGTGTATTGAGCAAGGTACGTTGTTTTCACGCGCGAGATGATGCGGTTTAAGATGGTATCAAGTGTGATCGAGCCGTTGATCAGGTTGTTAAACAAGAAGAACTCGCCACCAGAGGCCTCAACGAGGCCCGCTTGGCCCGAAAATTTTTTGTCGTAACCCGCGAGACTCGGGGTTGCGGCGAAGATTTTCATTTGTGATGTTTGGACCGCGGCCAAAACTTCGTTCCAACGCGGAGCCAGGTTGCCGACCGAGCCGGCATTGCCAGGCGAGTACAAGAACCCATCATCTGTGATCAAGATCATAAAACGCTGCGACGTTTCGCCCCATGGAGCGGCCGCCGAATCGATCACGGCGCGCATGGGGTTCTCGTTAAAGTCACTTCCGCCTGGATCCTCGGCACCTTTTAAAGCGCGGAGTTTGGTGATCTCAGAGATCAACTCTTGCACTTGCGTCTCGGTCGCGGGATCAGCGGGGTTGTTGTCATAAAACTTGTTACATTTTTGCACGGTGTAATCACCAAAAGTCACCAAGCACATACGGGTGTGGTAGCCACGGGCTCGGGTACTATTGACGAAATTGATCAAACGGGTTTTTGCCGACTCGATTGTGGGAGTCATCGAGCCCGTCACGTCAACAGCAAAGACGATGTCAACAGTTTGGACAATACTTTGCGAATTCGAAGACAAAACAAAGTCATTCACGGTGATGCCATTTTCGGTCAGGTTCAGATCTGACCTTCGCAGATCATTCACATACGTGCCGTCAGCGAGCTGGACCTGAAAACTGGTCGAGGTGCGATTTTCATCCAAGTTGGATTGTTCAAAAACTGTCGAAGAATCAGAAAGCTTAAAAAAGTTCGACGAAACGTCATTATTTAGAGGGTCTGGCAAATCAACGATCGAATCCCCGTCGAGATTCTCAAACTTCTGCGGCGCACACGCACAAAGGAAGGCAACACTCAAGAGAGTCAGCAGGACGTGTTTGTTGTTGATGATCGCGCCTGTCATGTGAAGCCCCCTACGAGTAAGGGATGCAAATCCATGCCAAACTAGACCTTGTTTGCAAAACGAGAATGAACTCGGAGACTTAAATCTGTTTTCTCAAGACGAGAATGTTTTGTTTTGTGAAATCAGTTTTGACGAACCAAGCAGATCAATCAGAAATCGCTGAATTTTTAAGGGTGCCGGCACGGTTGGGCCCATTTTTTTAAAAATCCTCAGGAGCAAGGTGCGCCTTTAGTCGAGTCTCAGGTGCTTTGCCGCCTCAAGGGCCGCATAAGTAAAAATCAAATCTGCCCCGGCTCGGCGGATGCTCAAAAGACATTCGAGCATAACAGAATCGCCATTGATCCATTGATGAGCCGCCGCCGCTTTGATCATCGCAAATTCGCCGCTCACTTGATAGGCCGCGATTGGCAAGTCGCAGACTTCGTGCAAATCACGGATGATATCAAGGTAGGCAAGGGCGGGTTTGACCATCAGAATGTCGGCGCCCTCATTCGAATCAAGGCGTGCTTCGCGCAAGGCCTCTCGGCGGTTGGCGGGGTCCATTTGGTAGGTTTTTTTATCACCAAAGCGGGGAGCCGAATCCAAAGCCTCGCGAAAAGGGCCGTAAAACGAAGAGGCATACTTCGCGCAATAAGAGATGATGCCGGTTTCAGTAAAACCGCTCTCATCCAAGGCCTGGCGAATGGCACCGATGCGGCCGTCCATCATATCGCTGGGAGCCACAAAGTCCGCGCCCGCTTGCGCTTGCATGAGCGCTTGCTTGCACAAAACAGCCACCGTTTCATCATTGAGAATGATGCCATCTTTGACGATGCCGTCGTGGCCATCAGAAGAGTAGGGGTCCAGCGCAACGTCGGTGATGACAACCAAGGACGGGAACTTTTTCTTGATCTCGCCAACGCAAGTAGGAACAAGGCCCTTGGGATTCCAAGACTCATCACCGAGAGAGTTTTTCTTGGCGTCAGCAACGACCGGAAACAGCGCGATCCCGGCAACACCGAGACTGACCGCTTGCTCGCAGACCTTGAGCAGTTGATCCAGACTCAGGCGCGATTGTCCCGGCATCGATTGAATCGGATCGGCTTTGCCTTGGCCTTCTTGAACAAAGACCGGGTAAATAAAATGCGCCGGCGACAGATGCGTCTCGCGCAAGCTGGTCCGCAAAGTTTCAGAGCGTCGGTTGCGCCGAGGTCGTTCCATTTGTCATCTCCTGCAATTGATTGATCAAGTACCTACCAAGTTGATCCACCCAGTAGGGCTCTGAGTTCAGACACATCACGCGGCACCAGTCTTGCCCGCCCTCATGATTAAAGACTTCGCGCAGTTCAACGTCCATCTCTTCCATCGTCTCGAGGCAGTCGGCCGAAAAGCCGGGGGCCACCAGAGTTAGATTTTTTTTGCCCTGGCGTGTGAGTTCACGGATTTTATCAACGGTTGAGGGGAGCAGCCAGCGCGCCCGTCCCAGGCGGGATTGAAAACTCAGGCTCCAATCACCAGGACTTAAAGATAAGCGCTGAGCGAGCGCTTCTGCCGTCTCGGTGCACTGGCGTTTGTAGCACATGACATCGCCGGATTTTTGGCAATAGTCATGCTGAACGCAGGTGTCGCAGCCGGGGTGATTTTCGGTGACATGAGCTTCAGGAATACCGTGAAAAGTAAAGACCAAGTGCGACCCCGCGTGCCATTTTTCGCGAATCATTTTAGTGACCGAGTCCAAATAGAAATCTTGGTTATGGTACGACTTGATAAAGCGCACGTTTTCAAAACGCTCCCACACACGCAGGCGGCGCAGCTCGGTCTCACTAGTGCGCTGAGTGCTGGTCGCATACTGTGGGTAGAGCGGCAAAATAAAAAGGTTGTTAAAACCGAGGCTTTGAATTTCTTTGAGCGTTTCTTCAAAGCTGGGATTCCCGTAGCGAAAGGCGCTAAAGACGTTCAAGCCAGTAAAGCTCATTTGCAGATCACTCACCAAATCTTGGGTGTGAAAAGCCAAGGGCGATCCACGCGGAGTCCAAATTTTTTGATAAAGAGCGGCCGACTTTGATTTTCGAAACGGCACGATTATGCCGCGAACAAGAAACTGACGAAACGCCCACGGACCCGTGATCACTTCGGGATCGAGCAAAAACTGGGTCAAGTAGCGGCCCACGGCACTGGGGTTTGGTGCCTCGGGAGTTCCTAGATTTAAAAGCAGAACGGCGGTGTCTTGGTTCATACCAAAGCTCCCTGAATGATCGGTGTTGAGGGGGGCACATTGCGAGCGGATTGGGTCTTGATTTGTGCGGCCAACAATTTTGCTTGGTGGGCCAGACTGGTGAGCCCAATATCACCCAACTCATTACCGATCAGAAATATCTTTTTCTCTTGAAGTGCGTCTTGCTCGGTGCGGAGTTTAGCGAGCCGCGTTTCGTGCTCCGGACTATAAATCGGCAAGACATGCGGCCACTCGGTTTTGCGCCAGCTTAAGGCGGAACCGGTCAGTCCCAAACGCCGACGCTCAGCTGTAACAATGAATCGCATCTCGGCTTCCGACGAAAACGCACGGTCAAAGATCCACGTTTCGGATTGGTGCGTGCTTCGGCTCGCAAAAATTTGATCATTAAACAAAACGCCGGCCGCTTCCCAATGATAATCAGGATGAAACAAAATTCCAAAACCGGGATACGGATGCGGCTCGTTTTTGGCAAAGTGAGCGGTCACACTCGTCAGCGAAGTCGCCATCATTTTGTCATACAGACTTGAGCTTGCGGGCGAAACCGAACTCAAAAGTGCCGCCTTGCTTTTGCGTGTTGAGGCTAAAACGACAAATCCCTTCGGCAACGCGGTGATTTCTTGCGCGCGCAGCTCGGCGCCATGTGCTCGCAGGTAATTGGTGAGCCCCGTGATCCAGGCTTGCATCCCGCCTTCGGGCGCCACCGAGCCTTTGGTTTTAAAGCCTCGGCCCTCAAGCAGAGGCCGCAAAAGCAAAGAGGCTGACAGACGGTCAGCGGGAACGCCCCACACACCGCGCGTGGCGGCTTTTAAAATTCGCAAAGAGAACTCGAGGCCTAGCACGCGTGCGCCCCATTGGCTGAGGACTTCATGAGGATGGGGACGGTGTTGGCGTTTGATTTTAGCCAGAAGAAAACGTGCGATCACCGGCACGATCATTCTAAAGTTCAGGGTTTCGGGTTTTTCGAGGGCAACATAACGTTTCTTGGCGCTCGGCTTTGCACGAAAAAGTGGAACACCGATATCGCGGCTGACTGCTTCAAGCTCGCTCGTCCATAGCAAAGCATTGGCCGCTTCTTCGACCAAGCCTTCGGGTGTTTGATGAGAGTGCAAAAGCCCGCCCCAGCGTTGGCTTTCATAAACAGTTACGCTCATGCCTTGTTTCAAGCAGTAGTAAGCGGTCATCAGTCCTGAAAAGCCGCCGCCCACGATGTGAACCAGCGGCTGTACTTTGTCTGTCATCTCGTCTCTCACATCGCAATTCAGATTGTCTCTCATATTGACTGAGAAAAAATCCGGGTTTCAGGTTGTGAAGAAAAAAATCGGCGGTCAAAAGCCAAACACAAGTTGCGCAAAAAGGGACGGCCGTCAGGCAAGATTTCAACCTTGTCGCCGTCAACTCGCGCGAGTCCATCCTTGAGGAGCTCTTGCATCCGCTCGAGGATCACGGTTTGATCCTTATCTCCTTTGAGTGATGTTTCTCCGCGAGTCATCAACTCTAAAATCTGCTGACGCGCCTGCCGGTCTTCGTCTGTCAGAACGTGACCGCGAAACGGTGCGAAGCCCGTTTGATCAATCATCGCTTCAAACTTTGGCAAAATCTTTTCGTTCTGAAAAAACATATGGGGTGATTCCGAGATCGCGCTCACGCCCAACCCGAGCAGGACATCTGTGCGTTGATCGGTGTAACCCATAAAATTGCGATGTAAAGTTTTGTTGTTCGCAGATTTTGCGAGCTCGTCTTGAGGCAAAGCAAAGTGATCCATGCCGATGTCTAAGTAACCCTCGGCCAAGAGCATTTCGCGGGCTTTTTCATACAAGTCGCGTTTCTCCTCTCCTTTCGGGAGATCTTCGTCTTTAAACAAACGTTGGCCCGGTTTAATCCAAGGCACCAGTGCAAAGCTGTAAAGGGCGATGCGGTCCGGACGCAGCTGCGCGGTTTTTTCGATCATCGCCTGGATCGTCGCGCTCGTTTGCCTTGGAAGACCATAGATCAAATCAAAATTGACGCTGGTAAAGCCCAAGCGCCGTGAGTCATCCGTGATGAGTTTTGTTTGCTCATAGCTTTGCTCGCGGTGAATCAAGCGCTGCACCTCGGGATCAAAATCCTGTACCCCAAGGCTCACCCGGTTAAAGCCAAACTCGCGCAATACTTCAAGCTGAGAAGCCCGCGTACGGCGAGGATCCACCTCGATGGAACCCTCAAAGTGCGAATCTCTTTTGAAATCGACGAGCAAGTTCTGCAGCAGATTTCGTAACTGCTCTTCAGATAAGAACGTGGGCGTACCGCCGCCTAAATGCAGTTGGCTTAAAGCTCGCTCGCGAAAGTCAGGAGCGGCATTTAGGTAGGCATCTTTTTCTTTGAGTAGCCGTGCAACATAAGGATTCTCGAGTTTGTGATTTTTTGTGATCGTGGTGTTGCACCCACAGAACGTACAGAGCGTTTCGCAATAGGGAATGTGCAAATACATCGACCACTTGCTGGCGGGATTTTTTAAAGTTTGGCGCAGGCTTCCCAACCATGAATCGAGCGTGGGGATTTCGCTCCAATAGGGGACCGTGGGGTAACTCGTATACCGAGGAGCGGGGATGTCGTATTTTTTGAACAGCGCTGTGGGCGATCGGTTCATGATGAAACCTCCAGGCAGCTTTGGCGCATCCATTTGACAAAGTAGCGCACATTTTCTTCGGGTGTGGGCGGTAAGAGTCCATGGCCCAGGCCGCACACCCAGCCATCCCACTCTTGCGCTTTTTTAAAGTTCAAAGATTTCCACCACTGTTCGAGCTGCGTTTTAAATTGATCGTGCGGCAGAATGATCAACTCAGGGTCAAAGTTCCCTTGTAAAAAACCAGGTGAGTCTTGCAGCAAGGGTTTGAGCGGTAAACGGTGATCAACACCGCAGCCTGCGAGCTCGGGGATCTCGCGCTGAATCAGGCGCATGGCCTCGCTCGAGATGCCTTTGGCATAATAGCCCAGGCGTTTCGGAAACTGCTTGGCTAAAACTTTGAGTGGCTTGATGACTTTGGCTTGAAGCTCTTCAAACGCGAGCTCTCCCGAAGCGGTATCAAGAACCATCACGACTTCGGCACCGCCATCAAACTGCAATTGAATGTTTTGGCTGAGTAAAGGCACAAACAATTCTTCAAATCCCGACCACATTTGCGGAGCTGCGAGCTTTGCTTCGCGAATACCATTTTTGTGCGTGCCTTGCGTCGCAAAGGTAAACAAAGTCCAAGGACCACCGACAAAACCGATCAGGCTTTTTTCTGAAGGCAGTGCTTTGCGAGTTTCGCTCATCGCCTCTTTTTGAAAAAGCATGTCCTGAATGGCTTTATCCACGGGGGGCGCATTCTTTAAAGTCTGCAAATTCATGGGGCTTCGAAGCTTGGGTCCGCCAAACTCTTCAAACACCAAATCCACACCCATCGCCATGAGCGGAAACAAAATATCGCTAAACAGAATGGCGATATCAAAATCAAAATCTTCAATTGGACCCATGGCCACTTCGGCGGCAAGCTTTGGTGACAAACACAGCTGCGAAAAGCTATAGGTTTTTTTTAAGTTTTGATAATGTGAGTGGTAGCGGCCCGCTTGGCGCATCATCCAGATCGGCGGAGCGGCGTTGGTTCTTCGATTTAAAGCATTCACAAATTTTTGGTTCATTCATACACCCACTGGTAACCAAGGCCACGCACCGACCGGATCAAAAGTCCCTGTTCGTCGCGAAGGGCTTGTCTTAGTCTTAAAATTGAGTTGTCCACGGTTCGGTGGCTCGGAAACGCTTCAAAACCCCACACCTGATCTAAAATGTCATCACGGGTGACGGGCTTACCGCTGTTCTTGATCAGCATTTGCAGAACTTGAAAATCACGGTTGGCCAAAAAAGTCATTTGGCCACCGTTACTTTGAAAACACATTTTCTCAAGATCAAGCAAACCTTGAGGCAGCTTGATCTGGCTGGCGCCTTGATGGTTTTGTAAAACGTGATTGAGGCGCAGCAAGAGTTCGCGAAAGTGAAAGGGCTTGGGGATAAATTCTTCGGCGCCGATCTCGTAGCCCTCGAGGCGATTTTCAGCGGTATTCCACGCCGTCAGAAAAATAATCGGGAGTGCGCTTTTTTGCTTAATCTCCCTGGCGAGATCAAACCCCGAGCCATCGGGAAGTCCGACATCTAAGATGACCAGATCTGGTTTGAGTGCCGGCAGGTTTTCGCGAGCCCCAGCTAAAGACTGCGCCCAGGTTATAGCAAAGGCTTCAGCCTTCAGTCGTTCGACTAAGCTTGAACCCAAAGACGCGTCATCCTCGACCAAGAGCAGTTTCTTCATTTGTTAAACTCCACCGTCGACTTGTGCGGAGATTGCAAAGACCCCGGGAGTTCAAGTCTCACGGCAAAGCCTTGGGTCAGGGCCAAGAACTCGGCGCGGCCGCCTAAATGCTTGGTGAGTTTCTTGACCAAGAAGAGTCCAAGCCCCGTCCCGCTGGTTTTGTGGTGCCGGCGAAACAACTCACCCAACTGATCGAGGTGACCTTGGTAGCCTTTGCCGTCGTCGCGAATGGTGAGCTTGATCATGGCCCCTTGAGTCTCGACGTCGATCCAAACATTTTCGGCTTGGCCATGCACAATGGCATTCTGAAAGAGATTCTTGATCAAGCTCTCAAGCGCGCGGCGGTCCACCCGCAAGTACGCCTCGCTCGACAAATGCACCTGCACCGGAAACTGCGGCGCCAGTTCAGACAAAGTGCGCGAGAGGGCAAGGGTTTCGATTAAAAATTTATCTTCATCGGCCCGGGCGACCCACAGAGAGTTTTCGAGCTGAACTTCGAGTTTACCCATGTCCTCGAGCAGGCGCAGGGTGGGGCCGGCGCGCCCTGATTTTTTGAGATCTTCTTGCAGCCCTTCAGCTTGAAGACGCAGGCGCGAGAGCGATGTTTTAAGCTCATGCGAGAAGACGGCAAAGAACTGCCGGATTTGTTCCGACCGCTTTCGTTCTTGAAAGATAAAATAAAACAGACCGATGCCGCCAAGCAAGAGCGCGATGATGATGGTGATCAGCTCGTAAGCCACCATTTTATTGTGCTTCCAGATTAACAGAGCTTCGGGTGTCGCCAACGCTTCGATCGAGCGAAAGAGCCGCGCATGAAAAATCAGCAGCCAAACCGCGAGCGCGACCGTAAAGATCATCCACACGACCGTCAGAGCCAGTTTAAAATCCCAAGCTTTTTCTCGGTTCACAATTTGACCTTGGTCAAGGCGCGGGCAAAAGCCGCGAGCGTTTCATTTAAAATCAAATCGGTATGAGAGAATGACAAAAATCCAACTTCGTAACCACTGGGGGCCAAATAAACGCGCTGTTCAAGCAAGGCATGAAAAAGTTTAGCGAAGTTTTCTTTTTGTCCTTGGGGAATTTGGCTGAGGTGGCGGATGGGTTTGTCTGAGCGCCCGTGAATCCAAAACAAAGATTCATAGTTGGTGACTTGAACGGGCGCATCGTGCTTGTTAAACAAGGTTTGAAGCTCTTTGATAAAGTTCGTCGTGCGAGCCTTGAGCACCTCGTAGACTTTGTTTTTTTCGATCTGTTCAAGGGTTGCAAGTCCCGCCCGCATCCCAATGGGATTGGCGCTGAGCGTACCGGCTTGATAAACGGGACCGCTGGGCGCGACCCAATCCATCAAGTCTTGGCGTCCGCCGTAAGCCGCGACGTTGAAACCACCGCCCAAGACTTTTCCGTAAGCAACGAGATCTGGCTTGATGTTCACAAGTCCCGCCATGCCTTGCGGGCCCACGCGAAATCCCGAAATCACTTCATCAAAAATCAAAAGCGAACCGTGCTGTTTTGAAATGTCGCGCAAAAAACGCAAAAACTCCGGGCGCTGGATCAGCAATCCGTAATTGGCGGGGACGGGCTCAACGAAGATCGCGGCGATCTGTGACCCATATTTTTGAAACAACTCGGTCACGGCTTTTTCGTCATCAAGCTCCGCCACCAGAGTCTCGCCTGCGGTCTCTGGAGAAACACCGGCAGAGTCCGAGCTGGCCAGTCCCGCCAGTCCGCTGCCGGACTTGACCAGCATGGAGTCGACGTGGCCATGGTAGCAGCCATTAAACTTGAGCAAGTATTTGCGTCCCGTTGTTGCTTTTGCGAGCCGGGCCAAACTCATCACCGCTTCGGTCCCTGACGACACAAACCGCAGGCGCTCGACAAACGGAATCCAAGACTGAATTTTTTCGGCCAAGGCGAGAGAGTAAGGCTCGCAGGCACCAAAGCTCCAGGCGGTATCGATCATGTCCAGCACGGCCTTTTGCACTTCGGGATTGCGATGACCCAAAATCAAAGGTCCAAAGCTTTGGCAGAAGTCGATGTAGACATCACCTTCAACCGAGGTCAGGTGCGGGCCGAGCCCTTTTTTAAAAAAGATCGGTGTGCCGCCAACACTTTTAAAGGCCCGAACGGGGCTGTGCACGCCGCCAGGGGCGACTTTTTTAGAGCGCTCAAAAAGTTCACTTGAGTTCATAAAAGGATCTCCAGTCGTGTTCACCTAAGAAAATTTGATCATTGCCGGGCTCGCCAAGCGTCGACGCCAAGTGCGCGCGCGTGGCCCCGAGTCCCGAGCTGTGGTGTTTATGTTTTATTTCGGGCGCCCAATTCACTGCAGAATCAAACAAAGTGCCCGAGTGCCAAAAAAAGTGGGTCGCGGTTTTGAGCTTCGCAAAAGTTGCCGGCTCAAGAGTGGTTCGGGGCACCAAGCGGTAGGTTGTGACTTTAGAGATCGCGTCCTCGGGAGCCAGATCATGGCTCAGTTTTGCCCAAGATACTTTTTGACCGGCCAGTTCATCAACATTGGGACGGGACTCGCCCCAGCCCTCGGCCGAGCCATTCACCCACACGCCTTTTTCCGCAAGCGTCTCCCAAGTCGCAAGACCTGAAGTCCAAATCAATTGCGCTTGTTCGCGGAAACGCTCGGACCAGGCGCGCTTGTGACTCACAAAAAAAGCGGTTGCCGAACTCGGGCTTGATGACTCTTGCACGTCAAAAAATTCCTCGGTGCGAAACGCCGCGAGGTGGTGTTGATCGACCAAAGCCTTTAGCAAGGACTTCATTGAGGACTTCTCGAGCCACATTTTTTCGACCGGCTCATCTTGCGGAGGTGCTCCCATGACAATCTGAATTGTTTGCCCTTGGGTTTTCATTTGCAGCGCACCCAATTTGAGATGGCACCCGCCGCCAAAGGCGGCGAGCTGCGAGCGTTCCCACTGGGCTGCCGCAAACGTGTCGGGGCAGTGAATGGCTTGCAACAATTGGTGAACATCGTTGCGGTCTTTGCGAATCTCGATGGCGAGGGCACCTTGAGCGGGCGCTGGCGGCTGAATCTGCCAAGGAATCACCATGAAATTGCAGTCATTCAAAACTTTGCGAAGTCCTTGCCGCGCTTCCAAGAACTCGAGCTGTTCACTCGAGAGCAAGCGGTCGAGCGCCGCTTTGGCGACAAGCAAGGCTTCGCCTTGACCTTCGTGAAGTTTCAAAAGACGGGTGGGAATGTTGCCGCGAACCGAATGAAACTCAAGTCCCGGTGTTCCTTTGGGGGCAAGACGAGTCCAGGCTTTTTGCAAAAAGTAAGAGCGGCGAGGCGACGAACTTAAAACGCGAAACAGGCTGCGGCTTTCGTTAAAGGCGGCTTTGCGCACGAGCAAAACATCGCGGCTATCCGCGCGCTTCATCGTCGCGGCGACAAAAGTTTTGCTGCGAACTTCAGTGGGCAAGTCTTTCCACGAGTGAACGACCATGTCGAACTCGCCGCTCTCAAGGCCCGAGACGAAGTCTTCGGTAAAAACGCCTTTCTCGGGCATTTGCCAGAGGGGATTGACTTGATTGAGGTCTCCCAGGCTTTCGCGAAAATGAAATTGGACTTGCACCTGGGGGTGAGCTTCTTCGAGAGCAGCGCCGACTTGATAGGCTTGCAAGCGGGCCAAATCCGATTTTCGCGCGGCGATTACGAGACGCACAGATCCTCCCAGCCTAATGGTCGAAACCACGCTTTTTCATAGCGCAAGGCCGAGAGTTGTACCACCACCCTGTGGATGTCATGTTTCAAAGCGTTAATCCTTTCTTGATTCTGTTGAATCTCAGAAAAGAGATCTTTCAAATCAAACAGAGCCGGGCGCAGTGTCGATGACAAGGCGGTCTCCATACTGCCAGGAGACACAAGCCTGGCGCGGTCCTCTTGCGAGCCTTTATCGCGGAGATCAATCCATGAGTTTTCACAATTTTCGAGCAAGTTCGAGAGCTCTGTCTCCTCAAGTGGGGCGGCGACCAACACCCACGAATCTGCCTCGGGCTTTTCGCTTAAAGCTTTAACCGGCAAACCCGGAAATTTAGATTTTGATTTTTGTGGGTTGCGCACCCAGAGATCGGTTGGGTTCGTCGCGAGCCAGGGCAAAAGCGATTCGGCCAAGAGCCCAGCGCCCAAGATCGTCACGCTTTGACCTTGCGGAATTTTTTTGCGCAACAATGAACCATAAGACTGCGACGTGTGCCCACGCAAATAGTCGGTGCGGATTTTTTTGGTATCTTCAAGCAAACCTTGCCCCCAAGGCTTAAAAAAAGAAAACTGGGGGTTCAGACTCATGGTTGCCAAGAACTGTTTGAATTGCCCCAAGATTTCGGTTTCGCCAAACAGCGGAGATTTGAGGCCGCAAATGGTCTCGAGCAAAAAGCGGTAAGCTTCAGGTCCGCGTAAAACACAAGGGTCTTGATCGATGTTTTCAGTCTCAGGCTCAATCCAGATTTTGCGCAGGCAGGTTTCAAACAAAAAACCCTCGCTCACCAAAAGCTCGGCGGCGCCAGTTTGTCCCTTCACGTCGTGGCGGATTTGAAACCCAAACATCGTGCTCAAACTAGCAAGGAAACAGCGCGCAATTGTCACAGATTTGTCACCAGACCCCGCTTCGTTTCGTTTTGCGATCAATCTGTTTACTGCTAGGATTCACAAAAAGAAGCGAGCGCCCGATCGGTTCATGCCGCGTTCCCTTCCTGCCTGTGCAAGCCAAGAGGAGTTTTGGATGAAAAAAATAATGGTGATCGCTCTGTGTTTGGCTTTGCCTATGAGCGCGTGGGCCCAGCGCCGAGCCTCTTCGGGATCGACCACCAGTGGCGATTGGCGTTTGACCTACGATTTGGGTGCGAGCACGGGGACTTATGGCGGCGCCAGTTACAGCGAGATCAATTTAGGTTTGAACTGGTATTTTGCTGACTGGATGTCATGGCGCAATGCCGTCTTTACCCGCCAAGGGACTGGACAGAACACCTCGGGATTAGACACCTCTTTGCGATTTGAATACAACGACGTGGGCGAGAATTTTGGCGTCAAAGCCTTTGCAGGGCCCGGCTACCGTTTTGCTTCGAAATCTTTATCAGCAGCCTTTGCCGAAGCCGGCCTTGTGTTTAAATTGGGCGGAGTTTCGATTGGTGCGGGTGCAAAGACCATGGTGTACACGAGCCCCGGTGAAGACTCGGTCGGCGGGGCCTTGCCAAAACAAGACACCAGTTACTTTTTGATTTTGGGCGGCGGCGGGGTTCTTTGATGATGCAGCCAATGCCCATCGAGATTTTAGGTGCGGTGCTGTTTGCCTGCGCGGTCCTTCATACTTTTTTAGTCGGCCGCATTCTTGATTTTTCTCGGCGTTTTCCAAAAGGTTCACCCACCGAATCGATTTTGCATTTTTTGGGTGAAATTGAGGTTGTCTTTGGGGTGTGGGGCGCTTTTCTCTTGATCTTGATGGGTGTGAGCCAAGGGTTTGGCTCGGTCGTTGAGTATCAAAACCGTTTGCATTTTACCGAACCCATTTTTGTTTTTTGCATCATGGTGATCGCCGCCACCAAGCCCGTTTTGTGGTTGGCGCAAAAGCTGATTCAGTCCATCTCGGCGCTGCTGGCCAAGGCGACGCGGGTGCCGCAAACATTGATGGATATTTTTGTGCTGCTAGTTCTGGGGCCTTTGTCAGGAAGTTTGATCACCGAGCCCGCCGCGATGACCGTCACGGCTTTGCTTCTGGCGCGGATGGTCCACAAAGTCGACGCCAAATTGATGTATGCGTTGCTCGCGGTTCTGTTTGTGAATGTTTCAATCGGCGGGGCCTTGACCCCCTATGCAGCGCCTCCGATTTTGATGGTGGCGCAAAAGTGGGGCTGGGATTTGGCCACGGTTTTTGGTTATTTTGGCTGGAAGGCGGCTGGCGCTGTCATCGTCAACTCTTTGTGTCTGACTTTTTATTTCAAAAAAATTCTACAGACGCACGTCCAGCCCTTGCGCAAAGTCAGCGATGCCGAGCAAATCCCAGTGGGTGTGATCTTACTGCACTATGGATTTTTAGTGGTTCTGGTTTTGTGCGCTCATTACCCCGCGCTCGCGATGGGTGTCTTTTTATTTTTCCTAGGAATGACGACGGTCACAAAAAAATATCAAGATCGAATTCGGCTCAAAGAAGCTTTGCTCGTCGCGTTTTTCTTGGCCGGGATTATCGTCTTTGGGCCTTTACAGGCGTGGTGGCTCACGCCGCTCTTGCAATCAATGGGTCAAACAACTTTGTTTTTAGGTGCCACGGCACTGACGGCCATTACGGACAACGCCGCCCTGACTTTTTTGGGCTCCCAAGTGGAGGGCCTATCTGAATCGTCGAAATATTATTTAGTGGCAGGAGCGATTGCGGGCGGAGGACTTACGATCATTGCCAATGCCCCCAACGCGGCAGGCTTTTCGATCTTGCAAGACAAGTTTCAAGGCGGCGTCCATCCCGGTCGCCTTTTGATGGCGGCCATTCTTCCCACTCTTGTCGCTCTTTTATTCTTAAGCTTCTTGCCCGGTTGAACGAGGGCGGCCATTAGTAGACCAACTGTGATGGCCTCAAACAAAGTGCACAGCTCTCCCGCAGGAGAGCGTGCCCGAAATGATTACTTCGTTTCAGTTGTCTCTTTTTTGCCGTGTTTCTTTTTGCCGTGCTTTTCAGCCTTAACAGCTTTGGCATCCGCGTGCGTGCCGTGATCAGCAGCAGGAGCCATCGCTGCAGCGGGAGCTGCGGGAGCGGCAGGTGCTGCAGCGGGATTAGCTGAAGCAACAGAAACAAAAGCCAAAGCGGCAAGAACAGTCATCAATGATTTCATGTGAAATCTCCTTTTTGTAGAGAGCCCCCTGCGGGCCTCTCTGGTGTTGAGAACAGCATAGGTCATCAGGTTAAAACTCGTCTTAAAAGGGAGTTAAAAATTTTTTATCTCAAAATGAAAGATCGCTCCTGCGATAGAACCATCTGAATTGACTTGGTTTTCGGCCCAGAGACGGCCTTTGTGAAGCTGCGCAATCTGAGAGGCAATCGCAAGACCTAGACCATAGCCCATCACCGGCTTTGAGCTGGGCGGTGAGCTCCCACGGCGAAAACGCTCAAAGATCAAACCTTGGTCGGCCGATGAAATTCCGGAACCTGAATCCGTCACCGTCAGAATTTGAAAACGGGGTGATTGTTCGAGCGCAACCGAAACCGATCCGCCGTCAGGTGAGTACTTCAAAGCATTTTCGAGCAAGTTCAAAACCAAATGAAAAAGAAGATCTTCGGCGCCGATCAGTGCGGCTCGTTCGCTGGGCTCTGCCGAGTGGATGTTAAATGATATTCGAATCTGGCGAGGACGCGCCAGTTTTTCGGCCCGACCAATGGCCTCAAGGATGACGTCTTCGAGAAACAAAGAACTAAACTGCAAGCGAGATTGCCCCGCGTCTACTCGGGCCAACAGCAAAAGATCCTGCACCAGTTTCGCGAGGCGATCGACCTCTTGCAGGAGGCTTTCAATCTCATTGGCTGACCAGTGGCCCTGGCGCTGCGCCTGCTCGAGCTCGCCCTTTAAAATTGTCAGCGGAGTTAAAAGTTGATGAGACGCATCGGCGACAAAGCGCTCTTGGCTTTGAAATGATTTCTCGAGCCGGTCCATCATATTGTTGAGCGTGACCGCGAGGGAATGAACTTCGTCTCGAGCTGCCGGCAAAGGGAGTCGCTCTGATAAACTCGTCACGCCAATGGCCTGCGATTTTTCGATCATCGAGGTGATCGGGCGCAAGGCTCGCCACGCCAAAAAATAAGAGGCGACGGCGGCAAATAACAAAATGAGCGGGATCCCGAGTTCAAAGGCCCATTTTCGCTTGGCCAGCTGATTTTCGAGCAAAGTCATCGGCACCGCGATTTGCAAAATCAATTGCGGCGGCGAGCTGGTATCAACTGCAAAACTAATGGCTCGGTAACTCTCGGCCTCTTTGGACGGAAGGCCCTCGATCTTGTTAATCGTGCGGTAAACGGCATCTTCGCCTTTCGATAGACCTTCGACTTCACGGTTGTAAGGAAGCTGAAATTCACCGAAGTCGCCGACTTGCTCTAAAATCTTGCCGTTACGGTGACGAATTTGAATCAGCGCCGTTCCTAAAGAGAAAGGGTAAATTTTAAACCGGTCAAGCTGAGGCGGCGCGAGCGACAAATCACCAGAGGGATCCAGAGTCACCGACTCGGTCACATCGACGGCATAGTTGTAAAGTGCATCGTCAAATTCTTTTTGCAGCGAGTAAGCGAGGTACTCAAAAGTCCCCACACCGAAAGCAATCAGACTGGTGCCAAAAATCACGACAAACAAAATTGAGAGCCTGAGCCGAATCGAAACGCGGCGGGTGAGGTTACGGAGATTCTTTAAGAACATAACCAACGCCCACCAGAGTTTGGATGAGCTTCTTCGGAAAAGGCGCATCGACTTTTTTGCGAAGCAAATTGATGTAAACGTCGATCACGTTGGACTCGCTGTCAAAGTGGATGTCCCACACGTGCTCGGCAATGTTCACGCGGCCTAGGGGGCGCTCGGCGTTTCGCATCAGATACTCGAGAAGCGAAAACTCTTTGGCCGTCAGAGAGATTTCGGTTGTTTGGCGTTTGGCTTTTCGGCTGATCAAGTCGAGTTCAAGATCGGCGTACCTGATCGAGGAGCCCGCGACCGAACCAGGTTTACGGCGCAGCAAAGCGCGTACACGCGCGAGCAACTCATCAAACGAGTAAGGCTTGGTCAGGTAGTCATCGGCACCGGCATCAAGGCCGTGCACTTTATCTTTAGTCGTCGAGAGGGCGGTCAGCATCAGAATGGGGCCCTCAAAGCCATCGCGGCGCAAATGCCGGGCGGTATCGATGCCATTTTGATCCGGTAGCATTAAGTCCAAAACGATCAGATCGTAATCGTTTTCAGATGCGAGAGTTTCGGCCGAAATGCCACCTTCGGCGATGTCTGCTGTGTAGCCGACCTCGTTCAAGCCACGCTTGAGAAATTGAGCCATTTTAAGTTCATCATCAACAACAAGAATTCTCATAAGCTCGATTTCGGACCATGTTTGCGTTCATACTCGTAGTATTCGTCTAAAAAAGACATCAAAGCTTTATAACGCGCGGCCATTTCTTCGAGTTCGGTACGAGGGGGCGCGGGGACCAGGCTTTGTCGCTCTTGCTCCCATTCAAAAAACCGAGTGCGTCTTGCGTTTTCGACGACGACGGCGCCTTGCTTGCTCAGCGCAAGCCGCGAAAAGTGGTAGGCCTCGTGGCGAACAGCCGGGTCCAAAAGATTTTTCCCGATCATGGGCACCGTTTTTCCGGGCAGTGACAAGGACATGAGCGTTGGAAAAAGATCAGCGTGAGAGCCAAAAGCCTCGGTGTCGACATCCTTGGGTCGTAATGTTGGCGGAAGGTACAAGTAAAATGGCACCTGCCATTTTTGCAGCAAACTGGTGTCGTCAAAGTTGACGATCAAAAAACCATGATCACCCGTTGCCGCCAGAATCGTTTTATCTGCCAAGGGTGAGGCCTTGAGTTGAGTCAAAAACTCGCCCAGCTTTTGATTTGAATATTGACACGCCGAGAAGCGAGACTGCGCCAATTTGACATCGACATTCAAGCGGGCTTTCAGGTCGTCAGACATCGTCAGTGGCTTTGCTTTGTAGGTTGGTGGCAATTGATAGGGAGGATGATTGGTCGTCGTCATCACGACGATCAGCTCGGGACCCTGCGCCCCCTCAAGAGTTTTTTGCACATAATCCAGCACGTCTTCGTCATACAGACCCCAGTCGTGCTTTTCGATCTTTCGGCCCAATTGTCTTTCAATTTCAAAATCGCCTTCAACGGATTCAAAACCTTGAGTGCGTGCAAATTTATCGATGTCCCGCCACCCGACAGCGCCGCCATAGACAAAACGCGTTCGGTAGCCCGCCTCTTTGTAAAGACGGGCGGGAGCCGTGCGAAACTGAACTTGAAGGTAGCGGTTCTCGGTCAAAAACCCACCTTCAGGCCGGTGGGGTGTATTGATCATGAGCGCCGACAAGCTTCCGATCGTTGCGGTCATCGACGGGACAAAGTTTTTAAAAACGAGATCCTCTTCAAAGTGTTTTTTCAAATCTCCCATCAAATCAAACTGCGGTGATTGCAATGTCAGCCAATACGAGCCAAAGCTCTCCATCATCAGCACCACGACATGAGGTGATTTTGGTGTGCCTGCTGGCAAAGATGGAATTGTTTTTTGAAACCACACCAGAGGATCTTCAGAAGGCGGTAATTCGCCGCTGCCTAAAAAGTCTTGCGCTGCTGCGCGGGCACTCTCGTAGCCGTAGGTTTTGGCATTGATATTCCAAACGGCGTTTTCGCGCAAACGAAGCTTCACCGCGCGGTGCAAACTGTGCAGTCCACTAAAAGCCAAGTAGTTCACAAAAGGTTTACTTGAAATCGTGGCGTCGGCAACACCCAGTGGAAAAAGGCCTAGACTTCCGCGCGCCCCCAAAGCCAAAATTAACATGATGACAAATGCAACCGAAGCCCGCTTCATGATTTGCCTGCTCGTGGCTTTGACAGCGGTGGCGGGTGAAACCTCGGCGGTGCCGTGAAAGGCGCGGCCGAGCAGTTTCCAAATCGCAAACGACGTCACGGCAAGGCCCAGCAAGATCCAAAGGGCCGGATAGTTCTTCCAAAGCGTGGCGACTAGCGCCTGAGTGTCATCCTCAAAAAAACCAAAAATCATAATGTTCAGGTGGTCTTGAAAATAGGTGTAGTAAACCAAATTGATGAAACTTAAGAAGACGAACAAAATCGAAATTAGAGTCAGGTAGATCCTGAAAGCCACGTTTATTTTTTGCAAATAACGGGTGAGGCCTAAGCAGAGAACGGGCGCGAGAATTAAAGCGGGCAACGAGAGTGCGTAACACACTGCGCTTAAGTCAAAACGAAAGCCCATCAAAAAGGCCGAGACAAGCTCGGAGCTTTGCAGCTCGCTGACGCGAGCATAAAGGAGCCAGGCCAAGAGCCGAAATCCCGTTAACACAACAAGAACGGCCAAAGACCAAAGAAAAAATGGACGAGAGGGTCGCATGTCCCTATTCTATAAAAGATGTTGCAGGGAAAATCTATTCTTGTTGTTGATGACGAACCCGATTTGCGCGAAATCCTGTGCGATGAGTTTGAATTAGAAGGCGCGCGTGTCAGCAATGCCTCCAACGGGCAAGAGGCGCTCAAGCAGGTGCAGGCGGGCTCATTTGATGTCGTGGTGTCGGACTTGCGCATGCCCGGCGGCGACGGCGTCACCTTGACAAGAGCCTTGAAGGCGCGAAGTTCAAGGTCACCAGTGGTTGTGTTGATGACGGGTTTTGCTGATTTTACGGCCGAAGAAGCCTACGAAATTGGCGCCGAGGGCTTTTTAACGAAGCCCTTTCATTTGGATTCTGTCCGCGAGAGACTTTGCCGTCTTTTAACCCCTTCGGTAGACCGCTGGACCCCGGTTCTCCCCCAAGTGCCAGCTAAAACTGTCACAGAAAAGTTTGAGACCTTCGGTTCGCAACCGCTTTTGAGCTTTTTGGGGCGTGGTGGAATGTTCTGGCCGGGTGAGCGTCTTCAGCTTCGGTTGGGAGATGAAGTTTCGTTTTTGGCCGGAAGCCAGCTTTCGGGAGTGGCTGTCGTTCGATGGGCCCGCTCAAGTCCGCAAGCAGGCCGAGGGTCCGGGGTGGGACTCGAGTTTTTGTCGCTGGGGCCCGAGAGTCTGAAGTGGGTGCTTGAGCAGCAGCAGGCGCATCAGCCCGTCCCGTTTTTACCCCGCGGATTTTAGCGGCCAGGTCCCGTGCCGCCACTCGCTGGGCTGGCTTCACCGGAGCTTGAGGGTGCTCCCCACCCGGCCGAAATCACCTGTTTGGATTCTTCATCCACCTTAATAATCACGTTGGCTTTTTTCTTTTCGGCTTCAACAAGGAGTGCCTGAGATTCTTCTTTCACAGTGTAAAAGCCGGTTTGACCGTTGAACATCACTTCCCACTCACCTTGAAATTCGCGAATGATTTTGACGGTGGCCGAAAATGTTTTGGCGGCGTTTTCTTTTTCGTAAATGTGGGTGCTGATCCCTTTGTTTTTCTTGGGTGAGGGCGCGTCTTTGACGCCAGGAACATCGATTTGGGCGGCGACTTGAGCCCAGACATTTAATGGGAGCAGCAAAGTGATTAAAAGTGCTTTCATCCGAAGGTCTCCTGGTTACAGCTTAAGCCGCATCAAGCGTTTGATCCACTTGAGTTTTGAGGGCGGGTAGGGGGGGTGAAAAAACCGAGCCGCCAGCTTGAAAGGTCCCTGTTTGAGAACGGCCTTTTGGTGTGAGAAGGCTTTAAAACCAAAGTGTCCATGGTAACTGCCATGTCCACTGGGGCCAACGCCGCCAAAGGGTAAATTTGAATTCGCCAAGTGCACGAGCACATCATTGATCACCAAGCCACCACTTGTGGTTTCTTGGGCGACGCGGTCTTGGGTCTTTGAGTTGTTCGAAAACAAGTACAAGGCCAGAGGTTTGGCCTCGCGCGCGAGCCTGTCCAAGACCATTCCCAAATCATCATAGGGAATAGTCGCCATCAGGGGACCAAAAATTTCTTCGCGCGCCAGTGCCGTATAACTGGCAAGGCCGGCATTTTCGAGTTCAAAAAATTGCACGGGGTGGCGCCGCGTTTCTGCCGAGGCTTCAGGGCCGACGGCAACAGTCAACTTCCAGCCGGCAGATTGAGCCGACATTTGTTTGAGCCGTTCAAAATGAGCCGGTGAAATAATCTGACTGAGATCTTGTGAGGGGTTTTTCGCAAAACGCTCGCCGGCCTTGCGCAATTCGGTTTGCAGCTGCGGCCAAACACTTCGCTGCACAAACAAGGTATCGGGCGCCACGCAGGTTTGACCCCCATTGACCCATTTGCCCCACAGCAGGCGCTCCGCGGCCCAAGCCAGATCGGCCGTCTCATCAACAATGGCCGGAGATTTTCCGCCGAGTTCAAGTGTCAGTGTTGAAAGATGTTTGCTGGCTGCCTGCATGACCACCTTCCCGACATTGGTCGAGCCGGTAAAAAAGATGTGATCAAACGGCAAAGCCAAAAGTTCTGTCGAGACTTCCTTTCCGCCCAAAACGACGGCGACCTCATCAAGAGGAAAAATCTCGTGCAAGATTTTTTGTAGCAGCGCTGAGCAGTGAGGCGTGAGTTCACTGGGTTTCAAGATGACGGTATTACCAGCGGCGAGGGCGGCAATCAGGGGGCAGAACGCGAGCTGCCAAGGGTAATTCCAAGGCCCAATGATCAAGCAAACGCCGCGTGGATCCCAATGAATTTCACTGCGCGCCCCCAGCAAAAAAAAACCATTTGAAACCGCTTGAGGCCGCATCCACTCGCTTAAGTTTTTCAGAGCCAATTGCAGTTCATGCTGCACCAACAAGAGTTCGGTCAGGCACGTCTCGGCCGGCGGCTTACCAAAGTCTTTGATCGTGGCCTCAAGAATCTGATCCTCGTACAGATCTAAGCTCTTTAGGATTTTTTGCAGGCGCTGTTTGCGCTCTTGGGCCGAAGACAGCCGCAAACGTAAGGCCGTCGTCTTTTGCTTTTGAAAAAGAGAAGTCATATCCATCATGCACTCATCCTTCGGACTGGTGTCCACCGCTGGGGCCAGACTAAAATCAAAACTGCTAAAGCTGTCAGCGCGAAAGCTAAAAAAGTGCGGGCGCTCACGGGTTCTTGCAGTAAAAAATACGCCATCGCGGTCGACAGTCCCGGTTCCAAGAGTTTGCCACAACTTAAGACACTCAGATCGATTTTATTGACAAGGTTTGTCATCAGCGCATGACCCAGAAAGGTCGGAAACAAAATTAAGGCGGCGATCGCGCCCCAGGCTTCGGGCGTACTTTGCACCAAAGAACTTCCGCGAACCAAGGCCGTGCCCGCAAAGAGCGCGGCGGCAACCGTATAAAGGCCGATCGAAAAGGGGACGTTTTCAAAGGTTTTTCGAGCTTGTTTGCTGCACAGTAAGTAAGCAGCATGGAGGGCGGCTGAAGCCACGGCCAGCAGATCGCCATAGCCTGACTGCGGCGAGTGACTCACTTTGTCTTGAATCAAAACCCACAGTCCCAAAAAGGCAATCGGATAAACAATCCACAGACGCTTTTTGAGCTGCTCACCAAAGAAAAAGTAAGCGCCTGCCGCCGTAAAAATCGGGTTCGAGGCGTAGAGGATCACGAGGTGTGCCACCGAGGTATTTTGGGCCGATGCCACGTAGGTCCATAAGTGCAAAAAGAAGAAAACTCCCGAGAGAACAGGCCACCGCCATTGGCTTTGTGTGAATTTGTTCAAGCCGCCGTCACGAGAGCGCAAACGCTGAAGACCGTGGCGTGAAATCTCCCACGCCAAAAAAAGGGCACCGGCTAAAAGCAGCCGCCAAAATCCGAGGAATTCGATCGGCGCGCCCGACCACCTGACAAAAATCGGGGAGGCCGAGAGACTTGTCAGAGCGAGGAGAAAGAGAAGACCGGTCATCTTTTTCGCTTTCTTTTTGCTCTAAAATCAGCTGAGATCATGGAGTCCAGAATCAAATGTATAAGGAGAAAGAGCAATCATGAAACACATCAATGTTATTTTAGCTATGGCGGCTGTCGGTACCCTCTTCGTCGGTTGCGACAAGAAGCCCAAATTGGAGACTGACTTGCAAAAAGCCAGCTATGCCATCGGCCAACAAATCGGGCAGAACTTGAAAAATCAGAATATCGAGTTCGATAAAGACACGTTATCGGCCTCGATTATTGAAGCCGCGTCCGGTAAAGAAGCCCGCTTGAAACCCGAAGAGATGCAAGCTGCTTTGATGAAGTTGCAAGAAAGCATCAATAAAAAACAAATGGAACTTGCCGAAAAAAATGCGTCTGAAGGAAAAGTATTTCTCGAGAAAAATAAATCGGCTCAAGGGATTCAAACGACAACGTCAGGTCTTCAGTACCAAATCGTGACTGAAGGCAATGGCAAAAAGCCAACTGAAAAAGACACCGTGAAGGTTCATTACAAAGGCACTTTGGTTGGTGGACAGCAATTCGACTCGTCGTATGACCGTGGTCAACCGGCTGAGTTTCCTGTGAATGCCGTCATCAAAGGTTGGAGCGAAGCTTTGCAACTGATGAAGGCGGGAACCAAAGCAAAATTGTTCATCCCACCTGAGCTTGCTTACGGCCCCACTCCTCGCCCTGGCATCCCTGCCAATTCGGTCCTGGTTTTCGACGTCGAGCTGATCGATATCGTTTCCGTCAAGAAGTAAGCCCGTCGGGCTTACTTCACTGTCTTTTGACGCCCTTCGGGCTTCCAGATCAAAGATGCAAATCTCTGGATCATGAGGGGTTAGTTTGACTTGATTCCTATGAACTCCAGGCCTAGAAATGGGTCTGGAGTTTTTTTATGGCGTTTCCTTCGCAAGATCCCTTGGCTTGGTTTGAATCCGAGCTAAAAAAAGCACAACAGGCGCAAGTGCCAGAGGCCCACGCGATGCAACTCGCAACCGTTGACGGGGAGGGGATTCCCAGTATCCGCACGGTGTATTACAAGGGCATGGTTCGCGGCGGATTTTCTTTTTATACCAATTACAGTTCGCAAAAAGGCCATGATCTGACCCAGTCCGGGAGAGCCGCACTGAACTTTTTTTGGCCCGCACTCGCGCAGCAAGTCCGCGTGCACGGTTTGGTCGAAAAGCTGAGCCGCGAAGAGAGCGAAGCTTATTTTAAAACTCGCGAGCGTCTCAGCCAAATCGGTGCATGGGCTTCTGAGCAAAGCCAAGAAATTCCAAGTCCCGAGTGGCTCGAGAGCCGCGTTCAAGATTACGAAAAAAAGTTTGAGGGCGCGCAAGTCCCATGCCCCCTCGATTGGGGTGGTTTTCATTTGGTCCCCTTGCAGATCGAATTTTGGTTTGGCCAAGAGGGGCGTTTGCACAACCGCTATGTGTTTGAGCGTTTTGGAGCTGAATCTCCGTGGCGCCTGTACATGAAGAGCCCTTGAAATGAGTTTGCTCCTCACGGGCTTTGAGCCTTTTGGCGGCGAAAGCCTCAACCCCAGTCAGCTGTTAGCACAAAAACTCTCAAGAGCCCGCGGCCTTGATTGTGAAATCTTGCCGGTGTCTTACAAGCGCAGCTTTGAAGTCTTGCAAGACCGCCTCGAATCCGGAAAATACAAGGGCCTTCTGAGCCTGGGCCAAGCCGCAAACCGAAGCAAAATCTGTTTGGAACGAGTGGCTTTAAACCTCGAAGACGCCGACATCCCCGACGCGGATCTGATCACAAAAGTCGAAAACGCCATTGATCCAAACGGTCCGACGGCAGTTTTGAATCATCTCCCACTCAGACAGTACGCCCGCGAATTCAAAATGCGAGGCCGCCCGGTCGAAATCTCAACCAGCGCCGGCGCCTACGTCTGCAATTCCTTGTACTACCAAACCTTCAGATGGATGGAACACAACCCAAGAATCCTGAACTTCCAATTGTTCGTGCACGTCCCGTACTCAAAAGAACAAACTGACGTGAAGCCAACCTACACGCCAAGCCTGCAACTCGAAGAAATGGAACTCTCCATTTCAGAACTCATCGACCTGCTGCTCGAAAAACTCACCTAGTCTTTGCCCGCCAACCTCACGGCTCGCGATTGAAAATCGCGGCCCGCCCTTGGTTTTGTCTTTGGGGGCTTCCCCCCTTGATGGGGACGCGGCCATCCATGGCCTCGCCGCCCCTTCGTACCGCATCCTGCGGGGGCGGAGGTCCCCATCAAGGGGGACAACCCCCAAAGACAAAACCAAGGGCGACACAATTTTATCGCGAGAGACGAGGTGAGCAGGGGGCACCCGGTAAAATCGATTTGGCAAATTAAGTGTGTACACATATGGGTACAAACCCATTCGCATCCAAAAACGCGAAGGCAATGCTTGTGTTCTGATGTCTGAAGAGTACTACGAAGGACTTTTGGGCGAGATTTCGTCTCTACAAAAAAGTCTACTGGCGAGTAATCAAGCTCTGCGCGGTGAAGTTAGCGAATATAAGGCTGGCAATAAAGATCGCCTCAAAAGATTCAAAAAGTGAAAATTGTCAAAACTCCTCAATTCGATGCGGATCAACTTCACATCGAAGATCATATTTTTGAATCCAATGACGGCGAAGTATAATTCGTTGAGCATTTTATTGATGAGCTGGATACGGCAGCAAATTGGATTGCTTCGAATGCAGAGACTCCCAAAGAGGATGAGATGGGCGATCGATCTTGGCCTTTTTATCGTGATCATCGTGGACTTTTTCGATATCGATTGAAATATATTTTTATCGGACCTGCAGAAACCGTCATTCTCAAACGCATCATTGATAACAGAGAGCAAAATTTAGACATTTATCCTGTGCATAGACTTGATAGTTTTTCAGCAGATGATGAGCAAGACGACTTAGCAGAACTCGGGTGGGGAATTTGAGCGCACGCTTAACACTTGATAGAAAGGCGGCCTGGCTAACCGCGAAAGATTTGGTTTTGATGGATCGTTGACGAGTAAAAGCAAAGAGGTTACTGATCTGCCGGTCGGGGGAGGGATTTTATGGGCGTTCGGTTTTTTACTTCGCTTCTTGGAATTTCAGTTTTCTCGGGATGTGCACTTGCACCTCTAAAGCTCAAAAAATCGAACTTACAGGAACCGTTGCCGAAGTTTCGCAGCAGGAGTCATGGAATATTAATACCGTCATGAAGGTCAACCTTAGCTTGAAGGGTACAAAGACGGCTTTCTCAAAAACTTTCGAAACGAAGTCGTCGCAAATATCACATGCCGGCTCGGAAAGTGAATTTACAGACTCACTTTTCAAAACATTGCAGTCGCTCATGAAAGAGTCGGTTCCCGTGTTGATTTCTGAGGCCGAAGCTGAGTAGGCTGCCGTCGCAAATGCTGACTTCATCATTAAGTCCGTTGCGATCAGTGACTCTCGTTCGAAATCAAATTTCGAAATCCAAGACGGTACAAAAATCGAGAGGACCACTTCTCTCCGAATCCGAATTTCTGCAGGCATGGATGATCCATCAGTTCCTTTTGTAGATCTTCTTCCTCTGTAAAATGGGACCTCCGCCCCCGCAGGATGCGGTACGAAAGGGCGGCGAGGCCCGGAAGGCCGAGTCCCATTTTACAGAGGAAGAAGATCTACAAAAGGAGGAGAGGGACCCGCATCAAGGCCAGTCCGAGAAAAGAGGATCTCGTCAGTGCAAATCATTCGGATCGATGAGGTAGAATTCGGTTATTTGGATTTCGAAGATTTCGCCTATGTCGGATACCATTTTGTAGGTGCCGCGCATTTGGCCTGATGAGGTGACCAATGGGC
>JBKCUU010000024.1:0-3833 GCA_046318155.1 Bdellovibrio sp.
GCTGTTGACCGAATTGGCCTTGAACACCGTTACCCATCATCATCTGGCACTGAGCCTGAATGATATTGTTGTAGGCTTCAGCTCGGCGTAACACACCTTGAGTTGTCATGGCCGACAACTGTTGTTTGACGGTGTCGTCATAGCGCGAAGGAAGATCAGCTAAGAGTTCATCGCGAGACTCTCTAGCTTCGATATAAAGTTCTGAATTGATTTGGGCGTTCAAACCCCTTTGCATGTTCTTCGCTAAATGTTTGCGAAAGAAAGAGTCCACGCGTTTGAAGCAGGCGCTTTTTTCGGCGGCGGTTGCGCGAGCTGGCATCGAGGTGCATTTTTCCAATAGCGCTTTCAATTCATCCGTTTGGCAGGCGATCAAACCATCTTTGAGGTCTTGATTGCAGTTTGTCTCAACGTCAGTTGCGTTTGGGCGAGTAGATCCAGCAGGTCCGGGTCTGCTGGGATTGACTTCGCGCAAACGATCAATCGCATGTTTGGCAATCGCTTTATTCAAGCTGGTCAAGTCGGTCAGGTCAGTGCCCGTGATTGTTGTCGTTTGGACGCCGATGCAATCACTGCAGACGCCAACGCCTTCAATGCGGTAAACGATTTTATCTTGGTTTCGAGCATAACGAACGCGAGTTCCGACGTTCTGGGGATCGGCTTCGCCCAAGTCGATTTCGCCAAAGCGAACGGCTTGTTCAGGGCGAGCGCCAGTTTGAGGAGCGGCAGTAGCGGCTGCGGGGGCTGCAGGGCGAGCGGCGTCAGCTGGAGCTGCGGGTGCTGCCGGTTCACTAGAGGCCAACTCAAATGAAGAGCCAAGCTTCTCGATCCGAGCAAGTTGGGTGATTTCCGGGTTCCAGCTGAGGGTGGAGCCCAGTGCGAACAAAAGTCCTGGCACTAAAAAAAGTTTCGATTTCATAAGTCCTCCAAAAAAAGGGCTCCGAGCCCAAGTAAAAACGGCGACAAGCCTCTGAAGTCCAAATTCCGAGCCAAAGGACTGACTCACCTTGAGACGGCTCCTGCAACCTACGCGGTGCCCTGGCACGAAACCGAATTTTGCGGTCTGCGGGTGCCAGAGAATTTTAAGCAGGTGACAAATCTTTGGTCAGCTTGACCTGCGCCCTTAAAAGGAGATAATCCCACCCTTGATATGAAGATGCAGTTTCATCCAGCCCCTAGGCCCACCGACATTTCATCTCAGGATTGGACCACTTGGTCGTGGCAGCTGCGGCATTCTTTAAAGTCGGCGGAAGACTTTCAGAAGTCTTTTCAGCTGACAAAAAACGAGCAAGAAGCTCTCGAGAAGGGGCGCGATCTTTTTCGCTTTCGGACAACTCCCTATTATCGAAGTCTTCTCACTGACTACTCTGAAGATCCACTCCGCAAAATTTTAGTCCCACATCGAGACGAGTTAAGTCTGGGCGCGCAGGCGATGCTGGATCCTTTAGCCGAAAAAAAAAACAGCCCGACTCCGCGTATCGTTCACCGGTATCCAGATCGAGCCCTCTTTTTGGTCACGGATTTTTGTAGCGTTTATTGCCGTTACTGCACGCGCAAACATTTCACCGGTCAAGAGCAGGCCTTTCCAAAGGAAGATGATTACCAGAAAGCCTTAAATTATCTGCGGTCTCGGCCAGGCTTAAGAGAAGTCATCTTATCGGGCGGTGATCCCCTCACATTGTCAGACTCCCAGATTGAAAGAGTTCTCAAAGATCTGCGCGCGATAGAACACATCGAAATTATTCGAATCGGTTCTCGTATGCCGGTGGTTTGCCCGATGCGAATAACCGAAAACCTGGTGCAAATTCTAAAACGCAATAAGCCCGTTTTCTTGATGACCCATTTTAATCATCCGCGCGAACTGACGCTCGAAGCGGCGGCGGCACTCGAGCTGTGTGTCGACAATGGTATCCCCGTTTTTAATCAGATGGTGTTGCTCAATGGCGTTAACAACCATCCCGCGATTGTTCAAGCACTCTCAAGACGATTGCTCTACTTGCGCGCGAAGCCCTATTACATGTTTCAATGCGACCCTTCAGAAGGAACGGATCATTTACGAACCTCGATCGACGAGTCGCTCGACATTCAAAACCAGCTGTGGGGAGTGTTGTCGGGATTGGCGATGCCGCAGCTCGCGATCGACATCCCAAATGGGGGCGGAAAAGCAGGTCTCGTTCCGCAGTTCGAAGTCTCGCAAAACTCAAAGGGCCGAGAGTATCAAGGATGGGATGGCGTTCGAGCCCAGTATCTCAATCCTGATCTCGTTCAAAAAAAGTTACCGATGGATTGGGAGCTCTACCAAGGCGAGTGGGAGCTGACGAAGCAAGCGAAAAATTCACCAGTTTAGCAAACAAGGCCTCATTGTTGGCTTTAGCAGTCACACGACGGCTCTAAGACATTCGCTCAAGTCGAGCGTATTTGGCGACAAATTTTTTGATGGTTTGGTCAGAAAACAACACGCTGACCTTTTGTTGTTCGCCATCGCCCTCGGTTTGAAAGACAGTGCCGATACCAAAAGTCGGGTGACGCACTTTCATGCCCTTCGCCAAAGAGCCACCCATCGAATCATCATAATCCGGAAAGTCCTGCGAATCAAAATCCGAAGCGTTCGAGCGCTTACGATCATTAAAGCCTTTGTCTTGCCAAGACCTCTCACTGCTTCCAAGCCGCGAGGCTGCTTGCGACACAAAGCGCGGCATCTCAAGGGCCGTTGTGAGGTGTACAAATTCCGTTGGGATTTCTTTCAAAAATCGGGAAGGGGCGTTGAACTGCTCTTGTCCCCAAACTTTGCGAGAGCGGGCGTAAGTCATGTGCAGTTTTTGCCGGGCGCGAGTCATTCCGACGTAGCAAAGGCGCCTTTCTTCCTCGAACGAGTGGCCATCATCTTCTTCATCTGCTCGAAAGGACGGAAACAAATTCTCTTCAAGGCCGACCATAAAAACATAAGGGTACTCAAGGCCTTTTGAAACGTGCAAGGTCATCAGCGTCACTGAATTTTGATCTTCATCCAGGCTATCGACATCAGAAACCAAAGCCATTTCTTCAAGAAACGATTGCAGGCCGCCATCCTCTCGTTCTTTCATAAACTGCGACATGGCATTCGAGAGCTCTTCTAAGTTTTCAATGCGGGCCGCAGACTCTGGAGATTCTTCGGTTTTAAGCCGTTGAACGTACTCGGTCCGCTCAAGAGTCACCTGGTAAAAATCAAGCAAGTTCAAATCGGTGGCTTGCTCTCGTAGAGAATCCATCAATAGCAAAAAGTTTCGAACTTTTGACGTCGTGGCTGAGTTAAAGGTTCGATTCTCAGTAGCCCACTGTGCGGCCTGAATCATCGAGACTTTTTGCTCGATTGAAATCGCTTCGATTTTTTCAACCGTGGTTTTGCCGATCCCGCGGGCGGGTGTATTCACAACGCGCTTAAAAGCCATGTCATCAGATGGGTTGAGCGAAAGTTTGAGGTATCCTAAGATGTCTTTGATCTCCATGCGCTCATAAAAGCGAACACCGCCGACGATCTTGTACGGGAGACCATGAGTTCGCAGTTGTTCCTCGATCACTCGAGATTGAGCATTGGTGCGGTAAAAAATAGCGTAGTCCGAATACGAGCCTTCTCCTTCGGCCATCATCTGCTCGATCCGGCGAACCACCCAACGGGCCTCGTCATACTCAGACTTTTCTTCGCGCACCAGGATACGATCGCCGGGGTCATTGTTGGTAAAAAGGGTCTTGTCTTTGCGTTCGGTATTATTCTGGATCACGCGGGTCGCCGCGCTTACAATGGTTTTGGTAGAGCGGAAGTTTTCTTCGAGATTAATCACGTAGTCGTCTTTGAACTC